>JAHCIP010000561.1 GCA_026129165.1 Anaerolineae bacterium | reverse complement strand
CGCGAGCCAGATGAGGCCGGCTGGCAGTCCTGGACCCGTTACGTACAGAGCCAGCAGGTCGCCATCGAGGCGGTGCGCGATGCCTTCCTTGCCTGCGAGGAATTTCAGCAGCTAGAGGCGGAGCGGAACCGGCCCCATCTCACCGAAGTGGACGGCTTCAAGCTGTTCTACCTGCCGCGTGATTGGGCGGTAGGTAACGAGATCGCCCGCGCGGGCGTCTACGAACTGCATGTCGTTGCCTCCCTCAAACCTCTGCTCCAGCCGGGGCTAGTGTTCCTCGACATTGGGGCTAACATCGGCTATTACACCCTGCTGGCCGCCTCGCGGGTTGGTCCCACGGGCCGCGTAATTGCCTTTGAGCCGCACCCCAGGAACGTTGAGCTGCTCACCATGAGTGTCCGGGAGAACGGTTTTGAACACGTCCAGATTTACCCGCTGGCCGTCTCCAACGCCGAAGGCGCGGTTGAGTTGATTGGTGATCCCACTAGCACCAATGCCAGTTTTGCCGTGCCTGGTGTATCTGACCCGGCCGACGTGGCGAAGGCTTATCACGTCAAAACCGTCGTGCTGGACCAGTGTCTCCAGGCGGAACCGCGCATCGACATCGTCAAAATGGACATCGAAGGCGTCGAACCGCTGGCCTGGCAGGGAATGCGGCAATTGATCCAGCGTCATCGTCCCATCGTCCTGACCGAGTTTAGCCCAGAAGCGATCCGCCATCAAGACTTCGCCACGCCGGAAGCCTATCTGGCGATGATTCGAACGATGGGCTATCAGTTACGTATCCTGGATTCCTCGACCTACACCATGACCCCTGCCCTCTCCGACGCCGAAATTATGTCTCGCCAGGCCGAACTCGGTATCCACCACCTGGACCTGGTGGCCTTTCCCCAGTAGTCTATGCGTATCCATCAAGTCGGCTCGGCCCTCGGCTACGGCGACGCCGTCACCAACCACATGCTGGCCCTCGACCGCCTGCTGCGCGGCTGGGGGCTGGCGACCGCGCTGTACGGCCACACCGTCGAGCCGCGCCTGGGCGAGGTGGCCGCGCCGGACACGGCCTACCGCGACGATGACCCGTCCGACCTGCTGATTTACCACTACTCAGTCTATTGCCCGAACATTGACCTGTTCCGTCGTTCGCGCCACCGCAAGCTGCTAATCTACCATAATATCACGCCCGCGCACTTCTATACCCCCTACCACGAGGAACTCGAACGCCTCTGCCAACGTGGCCGTGACGCCCTGCCGCTGTTGCGCGAGTGCGAGTTGGGGGTGGGGGTGTCGGAGTACAATCGGCGCGAACTCGTCGAGGCTGGCTTCGCTCCCGACCGCACCGCCGTCCTGCCCATCCTCCTCGACCTCGATGCCTTCTCGTCCACCCGCCGCGACGAGAAGGTCTTCCGCCGCCTCAGCCAGTCGGCCGGCGCTAACCTCCTCTTCGTCGGTCGCGGCGCGCCCAACAAGGCGCATGGCGACTTGCTCAAGCTCCTCGCCGCCTACCGCCAGAGCGTGGACCCCCACGCCCACCTCTGGCTCGTCGGCTCGCGCTTCCTGCCCCGCTACGATGCGGTCCTCGACCGTCTGGCGCAGCGGCTGGGGGTGGCGGACGCGGTGACGTTCACCGACCGCGTGAGCCTGGCTGAGTTGAAGGCGTACTACGCGGGGGCGAGCGTGTTCGTGTGCGCCAGCCAGCACGAGGGGTTGTGCGTGCCGCTCCTGGAGGCGATGGTGTTTGGGGTTCCCATCCTGGCGCGAGCGGCCGCGGCCGTCCCCGACACGCTGGGAGCATCGGGGGTGCTGTACCATACCGCGGACTACGGGGTGTTAGCCGAGACAGTGGGGGTGCTGGTGGGGGATGAGGGGCTGCGAGGGCAGGTCGTGGCGGGGCAGCGCCGCCGCCTGGCCGACTTCGCCCCCCACCGCGTCGCCGCCCAATGGCGCGCCACCCTCCTTGCCCTCGGCATCCCCATAGGCGATGAGGTAAGGGTTTGAGATGATAGTCACTCGCCTACGTCAAAGCCTGGTTCCGCCCTTGTGGGCGCTCACCAAGCGCATCCCCGGTGGGGTGAAGGTCTGGGAACTCGGAGTGCAGGCCCTCGGCCTTACACCCCCTTCACCGCCCTCTACCGCCCCTGCTGTGGCGACTTACCCTACCTCGCCCCCTCCCCCATCCTTCTCCCGCCTGGCGACGGCCCAGGATGTCCTCTACTGCTATCGCCTCTTCCTGCTG
>JAHCIP010000560.1 GCA_026129165.1 Anaerolineae bacterium | reverse complement strand
GGTAGAGGGCGTCGGCGCTGACAACGGTGCGCGGCCTACCGAGTTGGTGCTCGAAGCCCTGGCGGGCTGCACAGCGATGGATGTTATCTCCTTTCTCAAGAAGAAGAAGCAGCCGATCGAGGGGCTGGAGGTTATCGCCCACGGCCACCAGAATGAGGAGTATCCCCACTCCTTCAAGGCCATCACCGTCGAGTATGTTGCCTATGGGGACGGAATCGACCCCGAGGCGCTGGCTCGGGCCGTCGAGCTGTCGGAGACGAAGTACTGCGCCGTGTCGGCGACCCTGGCCGGCGTCGCCAAGATCACGACAATGTCCCGCGTCGCTCCCGCTCGCCATAAGACTCCTGCGTAGAGTCTCGCCGCCCGATGCGCCAGAGGCGCGACAAAGGGCACTGGTAGAAGCACAGAGGACACGAAGGCACGAAGGGGAGACTTCACGCCTCCTTCGTGCCTTCGTGTCCTTTGGGATGTGGTGAGGAGAGCAATGTTATTGTCGCCCTGGCTCCTCGCCCGATGGGTCGCCGGCCGTGTCTGGCTCCAGGTGGAGAGCCATCAGGTAGCCGCGAGCGCGCTCGGTGAGGGGGTAGTGATTCACGAGGTCCCAGAAGGCCCGCGAGTGGTTGGGCTGCTCCAGGTGGGCCAGCTCGTGGACGATGACGTAGTCGCGCACCCAGGCGGGCAGGGTGGCCATGCGGTCGCTGATGCGGATGGTCCCCTGGCTGGGGGTGCAGCTACCGGCGCGGTGCTGCTGGTTGGTCACGTAGACGATGGAATTCCAGCGCAGTCGGCCATCGAAGTATTTGCGGTTAAGCTCGCGGGCGCGTTTCTCGAGGCCATCGTCAGATAGCCGGGCGTGTTCCATGCGCTTGCGGAGGCGTTGCGTCAGTCGCTCGATAACAGGGGCAAGGTCCTTGTCCGAGACATCGACGGGGGCAAGAATCTCAATCACGCCATCGGGTAGGCGGCGGGCGGTGATGGTGCGAGTACGGCGCTTGCTGCGGGTTACCTTAATGGGGGGGGGCGTGCTCATGGCGCAAGTATACAGGCTCGTAGGCTGAAAGGTGAAAGAGGGGCGGGATTCTTGCGTCGGGAAGCGACATAAGGTAGAATTGGGCCAGCATAGTTACAGGCAAGAGGATGGGGAAAGGTACAGCTGGCTATGGTAGCGACAATGCCGACGGTGTTGACGGAAGAACAGGCTCAGATCTGGCGCGATGAGCGTCGTGATTTGGAGCGTCTGCTGGAGGTCATGAGTCGCTGGGATGTGTCGGTTGATGATCTGGCGGTATTGCGGCAGGCGCTGACCCAACTCGATGAGTTGTTTCTGCTGGTGGTGGCGGGTGAGTTCAATAGCGGGAAATCGGCGCTCATCAACGCGCTACTTGGCGAGCGTTATCTGACCGAGGGCGTGACGCCTACGACAGCGCAGATTCACCTGTTGCGGTATGGCGAAAAAGGCCCAGGCACGCCGGTGCGGGGTGTGCTGCTCATGACCTACCCTTCGCCCTTCCTGCGCGAGATCAACGTGGTCGACACGCCGGGGACCAACGCTGTTCTCCGCGAGCACGAGGAGATTACGCGCGACTTCGTGCCGCGTAGTGACCTGGTGTTGTTCGTGACATCGGCGGATCGCCCCTTCACGGAGAGCGAGCGCGCCTTCCTCAGCGCGATTCGCGATTGGGGCAAGAAGATTGTCATCGTCATCAACAAGATTGACATTCTGGAGACGGCGGTCGAGCAGGAGCAGGTGGTCGCCTTTGTGCATGAGAACGCGCGCCAGTTGTTGGGTACAACGCCGGAGGTATTTCCGCTGTCGGCGCGGCTGGCGCTGCGCGCGAAGGTGAACGCGGAACCGAAGCTACCCCAGGCCGGAGGGGAGACCGCCGATGCGGCGGCCGGTCAGGTACAGCTGTTGCGGGCCGATCCCTGGTGGGGGGCCAGCCAGTTTGAGCCGTTCGAGATGTACGTCTTCGACACGCTCAACGAGCAGAGTCGAATTCGCCTGAAGCTCCTCAATCCACTGGGAGTGGGGACGAAGCTGGCCACGGACACCGGCGCCGCAATGGAGGCGCGCCGCGTGCTATTGCGCGACGACCTCAAGACGCTGGACGTGGTCGAGCAGGAGCTTGCCCTCTATCGCCAGGATATGCAGAGCGAGTTCGGCCACCGCTTTGACCGCATCGATAACCTGATTCTCCAGATGCGTGTGCGCGGCGAGGAGTTCTTCGATGACCGCATCAAGT
>JAHCIP010000056.1 GCA_026129165.1 Anaerolineae bacterium | reverse complement strand
GTGGACGGGCAACGCCGCCGTCTGGCCGACTTCGCCCCCCACCGTGTCGCCGCCCTGTGGCGCGACACCCTCCTCGCCCTCGGCGTCCCGCTGCCCGAACAGGCAGTTGGGACAGAATTATCAGAATGACCGGAATCGTTTTCCTAAAGCAATTGTAAATTTCTCCAATTCTGTTAATTCTGTCAAGCGTCTGGGCGGGAATAACTTGCATGCGTGTCCACCAGATGACCACCGGGCTGAGCTACGGCGACGCCATCACCAACCACATCTTTGAGATTGACCGCCGGCTTCGCGCCTGGGGGCTTGAGTCGCGCATCTTCGCTACCTACATCGAAGAACGGTTGGGCAACGTCGCCCAGTTGGACAGCGAGTACACCCCATTCCTCGCCCACCCCGATGACCTGCTCATCTACCACTACTCCATCTACAGTCCTAATCTATCTTTGTACGAACGGTCATCTAACCGTAAAATAGTGGTCTATCACAATATCACGCCGCCGGAGTTCTTCCACGGCTACGACGCAGCCCTGGAGGCTGACTGCCGGCGCGGGCGCGAGGCCCTGCCCCGGCTGGCCGGCTGCGACCTGGGCGTGGGCGACTCGGACTACAACCGCCGCGAGTTGGTCCAGGTTGGTGTCCCCGCCGAGCGCACCGCCGTCCTGCCCATCTTCCTGGACCTGGCCGGGCTGCGTCAGACGCCGCTTAACCAGGCCCTCTACGACCGCATTCGCGGCGCGAACCGGGTGAACCTGCTGTTTGTCAGCCGCCTGGTGCCGAGCAAAGCGTGCGAGGACCTGCTCAAGATTCTCGCGGCCTACCGCGCGGCGGTAGATGACCGCGTCCACCTGTGGCTGGTCGGCCGGCCGCTGCTTCCGCGCTACCAGACCTACCTGACGCGGCTGACGGACCAGCTAGAACTGGCCGATTACGTCACTTTTACCGACCGCGTCAGCTTGAGCGACCTGTGTACCCTCTACGCGGCGGCCGACCTCTACTTGAGCGCCAGCCGCCACGAAGGGTTCAGCGTGCCGCTGTTGGAGAGTATGACCTTTGACCTGCCCATCCTGGCCTATAACACGACCGCTGTGCCGGACACGCTGGGGCCAGCGGGTATCCTGTTCAACGCCCTGGACTACCCCGTCCTCGCCGCGACGGCGCACATACTGGCGACAGACGCCGACTTACGGCAGGCCGTGGTCGACGGGCAGCGGCGGCGTCTGGAGGACTTCGCGCCGCAGCGTGTCGAGGCCGAGTTGCGCACGATTCTGGAACGGGTGGGAGTGAGAGTATAGCGCGATGGCTCTGAAAGTGTCGGTGGTGATTCAACGCTATGGCGGCGATATCCTCGGCGGGGCCGAGTCCCACGCCCGTCAGGTGGCCGAGCGCCTGGCCGCCGCCTACGACGTCGAGATTCTAACGACCTGCGCCCACGACTACAACACCTGGGCCAACCACTACCCGCCCGGCCTGAGCCAGGTCAACGGCCTGCCGGTGCGGCGCTTTCCAGTCGCCCAGCCGCGCCCGGCCAACTTCCGCCAGGTCTCCGAGACGATGTACAACCGCGCCCACACCCTGGCCGAAGAGATGGCCTGGGTGCGCGCCCAGGGGCCGTATGCCCCCGCCCTGCTCGACCACCTCAAGCGGCAGCGCGAGACGCGCGACGTCTTCATCTTCTTTACCTACCTGTACTACCCGACGGCGATGGGCATTCGGGTCGTGGGCGACAAGGCCATCCTCGTCCCCACCACCCACAACGAGGGGCCATTCTACTTCGACTTTTATCGTGGTGTCTTCCACGCCCCCCGCGCCATCCTGTATAATACCGAGGAAGAACGCCAGTTTGTCCAGCGGCGCCTCAACAACGGCTACATCCCCAACGCCGTCGTCGGCGTTGGCGTGGATGTCCCGGCCGCCCCGCAGCCAAGCCGCTTCCGCCAGAAGCTCGGCCTGGACGGCCGGCCCTACTTCCTGTACCTGGGCCGCATCACCGACCACAAGGGCTGCGACGAGCTGGTCCAC
Organism: Anaerolineae bacterium; assembly: GCA_026129165.1. Classification (GTDB taxonomy): domain Bacteria; phylum Chloroflexota; class Anaerolineae; order Epilineales; family JAHCIE01; genus JAHCIE01. Next base: position 22,962 of record JAHCIP010000056.1, on the reverse strand, counting down.
TTCTACGACGTCTATCAGCGCACCTACCCCGGCGAGGCAGGGCTGGTCCTGGTCGGCAAGGGTGAGATGCCCCTGCCCAACCTGCCGGGCCTGGTCTACGGCGGCTATGTGGACGACACCGAACGCTTCGACGCCATCGCCGGCGCCCAAGCTATCGTCGTCCCGTCGCGCTACGAGAGCCTGTCCATGATTGCCCTGGAAGCCTGGACCCTCGGCAAGCCCGTCGTCTGCACCGCCTACTCGGATGTGGTGCGCGGCATGTGCCAGCGCGGCAACAGCGGCCTGTACTACTACGATGCCGCCGAGTTTAGCGAGATTCTGCATCTGCTGGCAACGGATGGGCAGGTAACAGCCAAGCTAGGCCAGCAAGGGCAGAGCTTCGTCGAAGCGACTTATACCTGGCCGGCCGTCATTGCCACCTACCGCCAATTCATCGAGGAGATTGCCCACGATGTGTGGGGTTAGGCTATGTACCACGCTCTAAGCGAGGCTGACTACCAGCGCGAGTGGGACGGCCTGGTCGCCGCCCTGCCGCCCGACCACCACGCCTACTTCGCCTATCACCAGCGCCGCTTCTACGAGCTATTCGACAGCCTGGCGCACTATACGGCTGGCCTCGACGCGCCATTGGTCCTGGAAGTGGGCGTATCTGGCTTCACCCGGCTGTACCAGCGCCTCCAGCCGGGCGTCCGGCTCGTCACCCTCGACCGACCCATCGAGATGTATGGCGAGAGCGCAGCGTACACGATGGGCGAATGCGGCGCGGAGCGCCACTACAACCTCGACCTGAATCGCCAGCCTGTGGACCCCACCTGGGGGGAGCCACCGCTAGGTCACTTTGACTACATCGTCTTCTGCGAGGTGCTGGAGCATCTGCTCGTCAGCCCCGCGCAGGTCATTGAGGAATTATTGGGCCTCTTGGGCCCCGATGGCCTGCTCTACCTGACGACGCCCAACTTCTTCTCCATCCACCGCTGGCGGCAGATGCTCCAGCGCGACCACCCGCAGTCGCCGCTGCCCCGCCGAGGCCAGGACCACGCCGCCAGCACCCACTTCCGCGAGTCCAGCATGGCCGAACTGGTGGGCGCGGTCGAGCAGGCGGGCGGCAAGCTGGTCCACGCTGCTTACTCCGACTGCTGGGAGGACGAGGCGACGCGCCGGCAAGTGGCCGAGACCCCGGCGTTGTGGGCCAACCTCGTCATCCTGGCGAGCCGGGGAGATAGCCGCCGGCAGCCCGACGCCTCGGTCCAGGCCGTGACCGCAACATTTGGCCCGCTGTCCGAGGTCGAGCGCCGTGTGCTCGGCTTGCAACCCCTGGCCGCCTCAACTCAGCCGGAGGCCCCAGTGCCCGGCCGCCTGACCCGCCTCGCCCAGCAGGTCGAGGCCGGCTTATCACGGTGGCGGCGCTAACCCCCATGTCTACCACCTTACGTGACGACCGCGTAGACGGTCATCGCCAGCGGCTGGCGGCGGCCCTGCGCCAGCAGAGCCTGCACGACCTGCTGGTCGTGTTCGCCCGTGCCGAGTCCCAGACCGGCGCGCGCCTGCGGGCCTCTGACGATGGCGCGGCCGAGGCCGACGCGCTGGTGACAGCCTATGCCCAGGTTCTCGACCAACTCCCCGGCCTGTTAGCCGAGCGCGAGGGTGAGCCGTTGAGCGCGGGCGCGGTGTGGGCGCTCGCCGACACCCTCGACCGCCTGCGCCACATTGCGGCGACCAGCACGAGGCCCGACGACTGGCGGAATGTGGCCCTGCCCACGCCCTCGACCATCGAGTTGCGCGACGCCATCCTGGCGGCGGAAGCGGCGCAAACGGTGCGCGAGCAGCCCTTTGTCTCCCACGCGCCCCTGGTCGGTCCTCTGCTGGTCCGGCTGCGCCAGGCGTGGAACTGGATGTCCACCACTTGGTACGTCCGCCCCCTGACGACGCAGCAGAACCAGTTCAACGCTCAGATGACAGCCCTCCTACGGCAGGCCCTCACCGAACTTGAAGCCGCCCGTTGGGAACGGGACCTGGCGCGGCTCGACCTGGACATGTTACGGCGGGACCTGGACGAGCGCGAACGGGCCATCCAGGCGCGGCAGAGCGAAGCCGAAACCGCCATCCTGCGCGCCGCCCACCAGTCGAACGACTTACTCCGCGGCGTGGCTCGCGTCGAAAGGCCGACCCGCCCACGCCGCGACGAGCTACCCGCCGTCCACGTCGGTTCGCCCCGCCTGCGGTTGGCCTTCTTCAGCCCGCTTAGCCCGCTGACCACCGGTGTCTCCGCCTACAGCGAAGCCCTGCTGCCCGTGCTGGCTGAGCAGGCCGCTATTGACATTTACATCGGCGACTTTACCCCGACCGCCCCGGCGGTCACCGCCTTGCCGGTTTTCTCCTACCGCGACTACCCGGCTCGCCGCCGGGGCTACGACGCGACGATCTACCAGATGGGCAACAACCCGGCCCACGCCTTTATCTACGAGACCCTGCAGCAGTATCCGGGCGTCGTCGTGGTTCACGACCTGTTCATCCACCACTTCCTGGGCGAGATGACTCTCGGACGCGGCCAACCCGACCGCTACCTGTGGGAGATGGGGTACGCCGCTGGACCCGACGGACTGCGCCTGGCGCGCGACGTGGTAACTGGCGCTCGCCCAGCCCCGGCCTATGACTACCCCCTCATCGAGGGTGTCCTGGACCACAGCCTCGGTGCGCTGTGCCACAGCCAATACGTGGCCGGCAAGCTGGCCGCTCTCCGCCCCGCGCTGCCCGTCGCTTCGGTCGGCCTGGCGACACAGGTCTACGCCCAGCATCAGGCTGTCCCTGGCGCTCCGCTCACCGTGATAACGGCTACGTTTTTGACGCCGGAGAAGGGCCTCCAGGCCGCCCTGGAGGGTTTCGCCCGCTTCCGCCAGACCCATCCGACTGCTCGCTACGTCTTGCTCGGCGCGCGCGCCGACTGGTTCGACCTGCCCGCCCTCATCGCGCAGTATGGCCTCCAGGAAGCCGTCGAGGTACGCGGCTACGCCCCTACCCTCCAGGGCTTCGACCAGACCCTGGCCCAGGCTGACATCGCCCTCAATCTGCGCTATCCCACCGGCGGGGAAACCTCGGCTAGCCTGCTCCGAGCCTTGGGTGTCGGCCTGCCCGCCGTCGTCACCGATGTCGGCTGGTTCAGCGAAGTCCCCGATGCCGTCTGCCTCAAGATCGCCGCGCCACCGACCTCCGAGGCCGTCGCGGCCGCCCTGACCACCCTGGCCGACGATGCAGCGCGGCGGGAACGGATGGGCCAGGCGGCGGCGCGATGGGTGGCCGAGCAGCATTCGCCCCAGGTAACAGCGGCTGGCTACCTGGACTTTATCACCTCGCTGCTATGAAGGTGCTCCACGTCATCCAGCGCTATTGGCCGGCCCGAGGCGGGGCGGAACGCCACCTCCATGAGATTAACACCCGCCTCGTCGCCGACGGCCACCCGGTCACGGTCTACACCACCGACGCCGATGACTTCCAGTTGTTCTGGGACAGCCGCAAGCGCCGCCTGCCCCGTCTCACCGAGGTTCACGACGGCGTGGCTATCCGCCGCTTTCCCGTGCGCCACCTGCCCGCCTCGTCCATCGTCTTCCCCGCCATCCGCCGCTTGATGACCCAGGCCGCTGCCCTGCCCTTCGACACGCGCGCCTTCCTGCGGGCCATCGGCCAGTTCACCCCCTGGACGCCGGAGTTGCGGTCGGCGCTGCGGACGGCTGGCCCCCAGTGGGATGTGGTGGGAGGCATGACCGTCACCTACGACGCGCTGATGTGGCCCGGTGCCGAGTGGGCCGAGCGTTGGGGTCGCCCCTGGCTGTTCTACCCGCTGACCCACCTGGGCGAGGGGCCGCGTAGCGCCATGCGCCGCTACTACACCATGCCGCACCAGGTCGAGTTGAGCCGCCGCGCCCGCTGGGTCTTCGCCCAGACGGTGACCGAACGCGCCTTCCTGGTGGAGCAGGGCGTCTCGCCCGACCGGATCATCGTCGCTGGCGTCGGCATCAACCTGGCCGAGTATGGGCGCGGGGACGGGGCCTGCGCCCGCCAACGGCTCGGCCTGACACCAGAGACACCCCTGGTACTGAGCCTGGGGACGGCCAGCCGCGACAAGGGGACGGAGGACACGCTGGCCGCGGTTCGCCGCCTGTGGGCGACCGGCCACCCGGTCCACCTCGTCGTGGCCGGGCTGATGCAAGACAGCTTCCGCCGCGCCTATGACCGACTGCCGGCAGGCGCGCGGGCGCGCGTCCACCTCCTCGGCTCAGTGGGCGAGGCAGACAAGCAAGACTTGCTGGCGGCGGCGGATGTACTGTGTATGCCTTCGCGAGCCGATTCGTTTGGGATTGCCTACCTGGAGGCGTGGGCGTATGGGAAGCCGGTCATTGGCGCGCACATCGCGGGGATCGGGGACATTATCGCGCATGGGGAGGATGGGCTGCTAGTGCCCTTTGGCGCGCCGAGCGCATTGGCCGAGGCGCTGGCCGACTTGCTGGACAACCCGGCGCGGCGGGCAAGCATGGGCGAACGGGGACAGGCCAAAGTCCGGCGGCAGTATACCTGGGATCAGGTGTACGCCCGCGTGCGCCCCGCCTACGAAGCCAGTGCTTGACGGTCCGAGACTTAGGTTCGCGTCTACTCGTATCGCTTCGCCAGGCAGCGCCTGCACTGGCCGGTGCGGCTGCTGAGCACGCCCGATTGCCGCGTGGAAGAAGCATGCATTACGCTGTAGGCGTCGGCGCGTCGGGGTGGAGCAGCCCTTCCGCTTTGAGGTCAGCCCACAAGGCAGCCGGGATGGGGGTAGCGTAGGCGGCCAGGTTAGCCTCGACTTCCTGGGGCGAAACCGCGCCAAACAGGGTCGTCGTCACGGCCGGGTGGGCCTCTGGGAAGCGCAGCGCGGCGATGCGCAGCGGGACGCCCTGACGGTCGCAGACGGCCTGGATGCGCCCCACGCGCTCTAGAATGGCGGGCGAGGCGTCAGCATACTGGAATTTTGCGCCAGCGATCGGGCCGGTGGCGAGGATACCGCTGTTGTAGACCCCGCCGATGATGATGCTGATGCCCTTCTGCTGGCACAGCGGCAGGAAGTCGTCCAGCGAGGTCTGCTCCAGCAGGGTGTAACGGCCGGCCAGCAGGAAGCCGTCCACGTCGGCGTTTCGAGCGAAGTCGGCTAGCATCTGCCACTGGTTCATGCCCGCGCCGACGGCCCGAATAACGCCCTGGCTCCGCAGGTCGGCCAGCGTGGGGTAGGCCGCGTCCAACGCCTCACGGTAGTGCTCGTCGGGGTCATGCATGAGCACGATATCCACGCGGTCGAGGCCGAGGCGGGTCAGGCTCTCGTCCAGGCTGCGCCGGATGCCATCGCGGGTCCAGTTGAAGATCACCTGGCCGTCGGGCTGGACGAGCCGGCCAACTTTGGTGGACAGGACAAAACTGTCACGCGGCACGCCGGCCAGCGCCTGGCCCAATCGTCGCTCGCTCTGTCCAGCCCCGTACAGGGGCGCGGTGTCCAGGAAGTTGATGCCGGCTGCCAGGGCGTGTTCTACCGTGGCGATGGCCTGAGCCTCAGGTAGGGTTTCGTACAGGTTGCCGAGCGGTGCGGTTCCCAGCCCGAGGCGGGTGACGCGGAGGCCGGTGCGGCCAAAGGAGGTCATGGGTAGAGTAGGCATACGTCCTCACCAGTGCGTTGAACGGAGGCTGCTGTAGTCGAGCGGGTGCGGTCAGTCTTTCAGGGTGCTCACGAGATGCTCAATCTGCTTGATGTGCGAGCGTTCATGGTTGGCGAGCCACAGGGCATAGGAATACACGCTCCGTTCGCGTGGGTTGCCCGCTCCCGTCACCATCGCCACACGGGACCAGGCCGCGGGCGCAAGGGGTTTCAACACTGCGAGCAGGTCGGCGCGTTGGGCCGTAAAGGCCCCCAACGAGGGCTGAAAGTCCTGCTCGCAATAATCCGTCTGCTTGATCCAGGTCGTGGGATTGACTGCCCTAATCGTCGGCCTGTCCTCGCTCAGAATCACCACGATGTACTTACCCCACATATCCGCGCAGGCGCGCAGATGGGCCAGCACGTCTCTGGCCGACCATGCGCCCGGCTCGGGCAGGGCCAGCAATTGAGCCGGCAGCAGACCCTCGGTGAGGTCGGCAAGGCGCGTGGGTGTGCTTTCCAGCATGGTCAGGATTTGCTCAGTGCTACGAGGTGTATCGTACACCTCAGCCTCCTCAGTTAGCCATCGGGTTCGTATACGACGGTTGATTAACGTAGCGGCGCATCCCCAGGCGCAGGGTGATGGCGCGGCCGGGCGGGAGCGTCACCGGCAGATGTTTGGTGTGGACGTCTTCTCGCTGCCCAGGTTCAGCCTCGCCTGACAGTACGGTCACGTCTGTGAAGGAGTGCTCGCCAAAGGCGCCGGCCTGAAGGACCAGGCGGCGCGGGTGGAGGACACTTGTGTTGGTCAACGTGACGATCACGTGGTCGGGGCCGAGGTCGTGGACGAGGGCGGCGGTGTCGGGCGGGAGGCCGGGGCGGCGGGCGTTGGCATCGAAGGGGCGCAGCCGCACGTGGAGCAGACCGCCGTGATAAATAATCTGCGGGCCGCCACAGGCCAACTGGATGAGGCCCTCGGTATGGACGGGGTTGATGTCCTGCCAGTGGTGGACATCCCACGTCTCCGGGTCGCCATCGTCGCCGCGCATACGGTCCATGCGGGCCAGTATCTCGGTCCATTGGGCGTCGAGGATGCGCTGTGGGTAGTCCGGGTTGTCGCCCTGGAGGTAGCAGTACCAGGGCGCGATGTGGATATCGTCGCCCTTGCCGCGTCCGGGCAGGACATCGCGCCAGGTGGTAGCCCGCTCCGGGAACTGGTCGAGGCGGGCCCGGTCCTGGTCGCTCTGCGAGATGTACCACAACTGGAGCGGGAACTCCGGCTGGGGCGGGCGGTAGGCCGTCCAGCCCTGGTCGGTGTGGCGGTGGGGGATGAGCAATTGGCCGTTTTCGACGCGGCCCAGCTCCAACATCCGGTCCATCTGGCCGCGCGGGATGTCGAGGTAGCCCAGGTCGCCCGTCAGCAGGACAGCGTTCATGGCGGCGATGGTCAGCGGCTGGATGATGGACATGAAGCCGTGGGGCCACTGCCAGCCGTAGTAGCCGCCCCACCACTTGCCGCCCATTAATTCCCCAATGTGCCCATTGGGGCCAACGTTGTCGGGGCACAGGCCGCCGTTGGCCTGAATGCGGTCGGCCCAGGCGTCCAGGTAGTCGAGGACCCAGGCGCGATAGCGATCCTCGCCCGTCCAGATATAGGCGTGGGTGACGAGGCTGGTGGCGGTCAGGTTCAGCGGCACGTCGCCGCGCATCTGGCGTTCGTTGAGGCGCTCCAGAATCGCGGCGTAGACGCGGTCATCGTTCCAGTCTGCCGTCGGGCCGGGCACGCCGGAGATGTCGTCAAAGGGCGGCGGGTAGTCGGCCAGGATGGCGCGGTGGGTGGACCAGTCCTCCCACTGATTGACCAGTCGCGGGCCGCGACTGCCGGTGATGGGCGAGCGCATCATGCGGCGCCCGGCGTCCCAGTTCGGAGCCAGCGGGTCCAGACCCATATACATGTGGCTGAAGCGTTGGGCGCGGGCACGGTGGAGACCGTTGGCCGGATCGGCCAGCCCGATGTAGTACAGGTAAATCGAGCTTTCGCCGTGGTGCATCCAGTCGTAAAAAGCGTCGAACTCGCGCCAGACCTGGCCGTACTGAGTGAACTGGAGGGTGACGGCCTCCCAGGCGGCGAGACTGCGGCTTAGGATATCCTCGCTCCCGCCCAGAGTGTAGAATAGCGGCCAGTTATGGTAGCTCTCGTAGCCGTCGTCCGAGCCGTCCATGCCGGGCCACGTCTGCCGCCAGATGAACGTGCCGTCGGGGCGGGTGTAGCGGGCCTGGAAGACGGGCGCGGCCTCGTTCATGGTCTCGATGAGACGGCGCTGGGCGAGCGCCCAGGCGGGCGGCGGGGTCGGTGTCGTGGCGGTGAGATGGGGCATGGGCGGTCTCCAGGGGCTAGACGCGGCGGAGCAAGTATAGCACAGAACTTGCTCTCTCCGGAGTCAAGCGTTAACCCGCTTGAAGGAGAGGTTTATGGTTCGTCATTTCATTCGATTACTGATTACAGTCGCCCTTTTGGTGGCGATTCATTCCCTCACCGTCCACGCGGTCTATCCCGCCCAGGTCCAGACCATTACCATTGACACCCCGGCCCCCAACACCCTGGTCGGCAGCCCGGTCGTCATCACCGGCCGCACGACGGTCTACCCCAACACAGGTCGCCTAGCCTACCGCGTCCTGAGCCAGACGGGCGAGGAACTCGGCACGGGTCCGGTGACGGTTGTGACCGCGCCGGGGCAGCCGGGCCGCTTTAACGCCACCGTCAGCTTCAACCTGCCGCGGACGACCGGCGGTATCCGCCTGGAACTGTTCGACCTCGCGCCCAACGGCGACGCGCTCGGCTACGCGGGGGTCAACCTGCGGGTGGCCGAGTACAGCAACGAGCAGTCCATCGTCATTGAGACCCCTCGCCCTAACACGTCTAGCACGGGCACGGTGACGGTCAGCGGTCGCACGACCCGCTATCCCGATCAGGGCCGGCTGGGTTATGGGTTGCTGGGCGAGGGAGACGCCGACCTGGGCGGTGGGACGATTCCCGTTCAGGGCAGCCCTAGCGGTCGAGGTAGCTTTAACGCCCCTATCACCTTTACCCCGCCGCCGGGAGGTGGGCCGGTGCGCATCGTAGTGTTCGAGCGCGACCCCGAAACCGGCGCCTATGTGGGCTATAGCGCGGTGGACGTCAACACGCCGCGCCCCATTCCGGCCATGACCATCCAGATTGACACCCCCAGTGTTGGTGTAGTGGTGGGCAGCCCGGTCGTTGTCACCGGGCGCACCTCGCGCCTGCCCAACCGAGGCTTCCTCAGTGCCCGTGTGATTGACCAGGCCGGCCATGAACTGGGCGTGGGCGTCGTCGTTGTGTCGGAAACGACGACCGGGACAGGCGTGTTCCGCGTGCCCCTGACCTTTAACCTGCCGCCGGGGGGAACGCCCGTGCGCATTGATATCATGGACCGCGACGTGGCTGGTAATATCATTGCCCGCGACGACGTGGATGTGCTGGTGACTCCGCCGCCCACCGTTGGCCCCCCGCCCACACCAATTGGCCCTATCATTCGCTTTGACACGCCGGCGCCTGGCACGGTGGTGGGCAGCCCGGTGACCATCACGGGCGGGATAACGCGCTACCCGACCAACGGTGTCCTTCACTACCGCTTCTACAACGCGGCCGGCGGGCAGTTGGGCGGTGGGACGTTCGGCGTGGCGCGCACTGCGACGAGGGCCGATTTTAACGTCTCGCTAACCTTCGACCTGCCGCCGGGAGGAGGCGGGGTGCGACTTGAACTGTACGACCTGGACCCGGTGGGTAACGTCCTGGCCCTGGCCGCCCTCAACCTGACCACCTCGGCCGCTGAAGCCGCGCAGTTGATCACGATTGACGCGCCGCCGCCTGGCACCTATGTCGGCAGCCCCATCGGCATCGCTGGCCGCACCACCCGCTACCCGCGCAACGGCCAACTCAGCTACCGCGTCCTCGACGCGGCCGGCGCGGTCTTGGGCTTCGGTGCGTTCCCGGTGACCGGCTCAGCCGACGGGCCGGCCACCTTCACGGCCAGCCTAACCTTCTCCCTGCCAGCCGGCGGTGGTTATGTTCGCCTGGAACTCTCGGATCTCACCGCGGCCAACCAGCCCTATGCCCAGACCAGCCTGGACCTCCAGGTCGCCCCGTCGTCGGTCGCCCTGTTGATGCAGGGCAGTTGGCGGCTGACGGCGCTGGGCAGCCGTACCGCCCCGACCGGTGCCGTCGAGGGAACCACTCTCTCGCTCATCTTCCTGAGTGACGGCACGCTACGCGGCGCGGGCGAATGCCTGACCATCCGGGGCCAATACCACGCGGAGGGCGACAGCCTGCGCTTCTCCAACCTCAACGCCTCTTCCCGCGCCTGCGGCCGCGCCGACCTGGAAGCCCAACAGAATGCCGTGTTCACGGCCCTCCAGTCGGCCTCGCGCTTTAGCCTCCAAGGCGACACGTTGACGATCCTCTACGACGACGAGCGCCAGGCTCTTCAGTTCAGAAGGGACTAGGGGCCAGGGGCTAGGGGCTAGGGGCTAGGGAATAAGGATTAGGGATTACCGAAGCATCGCTCCCTAATCCTAATTCTTTGGTCCTCAATCCCTACTCTCTAGCCCCTGTTTGGTGAAGAACCCTTTCCGTTGGACGAACGCCCCTTCTCTCTTTCTCAGCCCGACCGATGTATGATAGAGATAACTGGAGTTGTGTGACGCCCCGATGGGGGCGGCCGCCATCCCGGCGCGACGTGAAAAGACACCGTGTGGCCGGGTTAGAATCGCGCCAAAGGAGTCGCGATGCGAGGCACAATACTGATTGACGAGAACCGCTGTAAAGGATGTGAGCTGTGCATTGGGGCCTGTCCCAAAGGGGTGATCCGCCTGGCGGACTATTTTACGCCGCGCGGCTATCGGCCCGCCGAATTGGACGATCCCCAGGGACAGTGTACCGGCTGTTTGATGTGCGCCGTCGTCTGCCCGGACGTCGCGATTACGGTGTATCGAGAACCCGTCCAGCGGGCAACGACGGGCCGGCCCGCCCGAATGGAGGCCGTGAAGGCATAGGGGTGACCCGCCGCGCAAGGTTGCGCTGGCGCGGTCCCCCTGGCCTTGGGAGGCAGTTATGAGCAAAGAACTATGGAAAGGGAACGAGGCGATTGCGGAGGCTGCCGTGCGGGCCGGCCTCCAGGCCTATTTTGGCTATCCCATCACGCCGCAGACCGAACTACTGGAGTATCTCTCTCGACGCATGCCCGACCTGGGGCGGGTGTTTGTCCAGGCCGAGAGCGAGGTCGCGGCGATTAATATGGTGTATGGCGCGGCGTGTACCGGCGTACGGGTGATGACCTCGTCTTCTAGCCCGGGTATGTCGCTGATGCAAGAGGGGCTGTCGTATATCGCTGGCTCCGAAGTGCCGTGTGTCCTGGTGGACATGATGCGCGGCGGGCCGGGCCTGGGCAATATCGCCCCCGGCCAGGCCGATTATTTCCAACTCGTGAAGGGCGGCGGGCATGGCGACTACCACTCCATCGTCCTGGCCCCGGCCTCGGTCCAGGAGGCCGTCACCCTGACCTATACGGCGTTTGACCTGGCTGAGAAGCATCGCGCCATCGTCATCATCGCCGCCGACGGCAACATCGGCCAGATGATGGAGCCGGTCATCATGCCGCCCATGCGTGAGATCGTGACAGGCGACGGCGGCTGGCAACTGACCGGGGCGCGGGGCCGCGAACACCGCGTCATCGCCTCCATCGGACTTGAGCCGGAGCAACTGGAGGCCATCAACTTCCGCCTCCAGGCGCGCTACGCCGCCATCCAGGCTAGCGAGGTGCGCTACGCCGAACTCGATACGGACGACGCCGACATCCTGATTGTCGCGTTTGGCTCGGCGGCGCGCATCGCCCACTCGGCCATCCGCGAGGCGCGGGCGCGGGGCATCCGCGTCGGCCTGCTGCGGCCGATTACCCTGTGGCCGTTCCCGTCGGCGCGCATCGCTGAACTGACGAAGCGGATTTCGCGCGTCCTGGTGGTCGAGATGAACGCGGGCCAGATGGTCGAGGATGTGCGGCTTGCCGTGGGCAGCCAGGCCAGCGTGGACTTCTTCGGCCGGCTGGGCGGCTTTGTTCCGATGCCCGACGAAATTCTGGGCCAGATCGCGGCCATCGCCGCTCGTTCCCCGGCCGCCGCCCCGGCCGGCGCGGGCGACCTGACCGGGTTCCAAAAACCCATCAGGTCGTGGCAGGCATAAGGAGGGATGTCACGTGTTACCTTTAACTGAGTTCAGCAGCAACGGCCATACCAGCCCAGACCTCCTCAGCGGCCTGACGGTCGCCTATGAACGGCCCCGCGCCTTGCGGCCCGTTGTCACTCACTATTGCCCCGGCTGCACCCACGGCGTGATTCACCGCCTGGTGGCCGAGGTCATTGACGAATTGGGCATCCGCGAGCAGACCGTGGGCGTGGCGTCCGTGGGCTGCTCGGTGTTCGCGTATAACTACTTTGACTGCGACTTCGCGGAAGCGGCGCACGGCCGCGCCCCGGCTATGGCGACGGGCATCAAGCGCGTCCTCCCCGACCACGTCGTCTTCACGTACCAGGGCGACGGCGACCTGGCGTCCATCGGCATGGCTGAGATTGTCCACGCGGCGACGCGCGGCGAGAAGATAACCGTCGTCTTTGTCAACAACGGCGTCTACGGCATGACGGGCGGCCAGATGGCCCCGACGACGGTGCCAGGTATGAAGACCACATCTTCGCAACTGGGGCGCGACGTGACGAAGATGGGCTATCCCGTGCGCGTGTCCGAGATGCTCTCGACCCTCGACGGCGCGGCCTATATTGTGCGGCGCTCGGTCCACGATCCGGCCCATATCAACCGCACCAAGAAGGCGCTCCGCACGGCCTTCCAGGCTCAGCTCGCCGGCCTGGGCTTCTCGATGGTCGAGATTCTGTCGGCCTGCCCGGTCAACTGGGACCTGACGCCGCAGGCCGCGTTGCAGTATATCAAGGATACCATGATGCCCTACTTCCCGCTGGGCGACTACAAGGTGGTCGAGGCGGTGAAGGGGTTGACCTAACAATACCTATCAGAACCACCGATTGAAATCGGGGCTATAGAGCCTTCGGCTGATCGTCCGCCTACGCGGACGAGGAGGATTGGCGTCCACGTAGGTGGACGATCGGGGGGACGCCCTTTAGCCCCGACTTTAGTCGGAGGGTGCGTTAGGGTAGGAGGCGTTATGCTTGAGGAAATCGTCATCGCAGGGTTTGGCGGTCAGGGCGTCCTCTTCACCGGCCAGCTGCTCGCCTACGCCGGCATGACCGAGGGCCGCAACGTGACCTGGATTCCGTCCTACGGGCCAGAGATGCGCGGCGGCACGGCCCACTGCACCGTCATCATCTCCGATGAGGAGATTGGCTCGCCCCTGGTCAAGCGGCCCTCGGCGGCCATTGTCCTCAACCCGCCCTCGATGGCTAAGTACGCCGCGTTGGTGCGGCCCGGCGGGACGCTGGTGGTCGACTCGGCCCTCATTACCGAACGGTCCGGGCGATCGGACATCCACGAGATTGACCTGCCGGCCAAGGACATCGCGGCTGATCTGGGCCTGGCCCGCGCCGCCAACGTGGTGGCGCTCGGCGCGCTCATCGCCGCCACGGGCGTCGTCCAGTTGGAGACCATCGTCAAGATTCTGACGAGCCGCTTCGCGGCGCGGCCCGAGGTGTTGCTCGCCAACAAGCGCGCCCTGCGTATGGGCGCGGAGTACGTCATCAAGATTGTGGCGTAGAGGAGATCTGTATGCTGCGTCGTATCGCGTTGAGCCTGGCGGGCGCGCTCCTGCTAGGCTTGCTGGTGATTCAACTGGTTCCCGTCCCCCGCACCAACCCACCGGTGGTCAGCGAGCCGACCTGGAACAGCCCGCAGACCCGCGCCCTGGCCCAGCGGGCCTGCTTCGACTGCCACTCCAATGAAACCCGCTGGACCTGGTATGCCTATGTAGCGCCCGCGTCGTGGCTGGTCGCCAACGATGTGCACGAGGGGCGGGGAGAGCTAAATTTCTCGGATTACCGAACGGGGCGCGGCCGCAAGGCGTCAGAGGAAGTCCTCGGTGGCGACATGCCGCCGCAGATGTACCTGTTTATGCACCCGGAGGCTAAGCTTACCACCGAGGAGAAGCAGGCTCTCGCGTCGGGGCTGGACGCGACTCTGGGCGCCGGCCGGCGCGGCCAGCGGTAACGTTGGGGCTTCGGGGCGAACTCTTTGGCGGACACGGACGACCACAGACGAACACGGAAGGCCCGATTTTCCGTATTTGTCTGTGATCGTCCATCTCCTGTTAATTTGAGAGGCAGGCAAGGGCCTGCCTTTTGTGTTTTAGAGAGAATAGTGCTTGACAGGGTGATGATCACCAAACCTGGGACGGTGAGAGGGGCTTCTCACTGGGCCAGGGTAAATAGGCTCAGGTGTAGTGGCCAGTTAGCCGAGGCGATAGAGGGCCAGCGGGTTGGCCCGGCCGTCAATCACGCCTAACTCAAATGTGGCGATGCGCTCGACGTGCTGATAACCCGGCGGGGGCGCGAGGGCCGTGTCGGAAGTCAGCAGCCAGGCGACGGGCTGGGCTTCCGCCAGGCGCTGGCTTAGCTTATCCGGCTCCGCCACGCTATGGCCACACCCCTCCATGGTCAGGACATAGTCCATCGCCAGCAGCCCAAACCACGTCCGGCTGACGACCGGGTCGTTGAAGTCAGGCTGAATCCCCGCGATGACCAAACTTGGCCCACAGGCGTTATTCTCCCGCAACATATCGCGCAGCCGGAAATGCTCGGCGTTGGTCACGCCCCGCGCCGTCATCTCCCGATAGTAGCCGTTGACGTTCAGCGCCGCGTAGCCCGCCAGACTGAGGGGAACCAGGAGGACAGCGGCCACGCTAACCCGCTGTAGGAAGCGTCCCGGCCGAGACGGGCCAGAGTCCCAGTGGCGGGCCAGCCGCCGCAGTTCGCTACAGCCGATACCGACAGCCACGCTCGCCAGGGGAACGATAAACGCGAGATAACGCTGATACGTCACCTTAACGAGCAGCGGATAGAGGACCAGACTCGACAACAGGGTGTATAATAAGACGTGGTCGGCTCGTCGTGAGGCTCCCCACAGCCCAACCAGGATCAAGCCCGTCACCACCAGGATCATGATGCTGGCCTCGATGGTGAGAGGCCCATAGCCGGCCAGGACAATATGCCCGGCTGTCTTGAGCGTCGCCATGAGGCGCGACAGGTATTCGGCAGGCGACACAGTGGGCGCGAAGGCGTATTGGGCTTTATCCACCCACGAGCTAAACCGCTGCCACTCACGCAGGTTGCCGACAATGACCGGCGCATCGACGAGGAGAAACAGAGCCGCCGCGCCGTACCATTTGGACAAGGGGAGGCGGCGAATGCCGTACAGGCCCATGCCGACCAGCGCCACCGCGCTCAGTGGATGGGTCTGCAAGGCCAGCGCGGCCAGTAGGCCCGCCAGGGCTAGCCAGACAGAGCGCACTGTGGTGACACCTTCGTATAGCGCCAGCAGCGTCAGAACGACGAACAGGGGCGTGAGCGAGTTGGACCAGGCATAGTGACTGGACTCGATGACGAGAACAGGCGAGACGAGGGTAATGAGGGCCGCCACCAGGCCCGCCATGCGGCCCGCCATCCGCCGCCCCAGCCAGTACACCACCACAGGGAGCGCTGCTCCCAGCACCGCCACCGTCAGCCGTGTCAGTTCCAGGTTCACGCCAAAGACGCGGAACAAGGCAGCGGTGAGATACAGGAATAGGGGGCCGATGTAGCGAAAGGTCAGCACCCAGTGATGGCCCTGAGCTATGTCCAGCCCCATGAGAACATCGACACTCTCATCAATGAAGGTGGGGATGAGCATCAGGTTGGGTAGCCGGACGGCCAGCGCAGTGGCAAAGAGCAGACCACTGACGGCCAGATCGAAGCGATACGTATTGTTCCAAAAGCGCATTAGGTATACCCAGCGGTGCCCGTAACCTGGCCTGGGTTCAGGCGTTTAATAACAGGAATGACGCCATATTCGGCTAAGGAGTCATGGCTATGCTCGCGGCGTGGTATCGAATCAATACTCCCAACGTGGTCCACGAGGTGATTGAGGGTGAGGCCGTCATTGTCAACCTCGCCACGGGGCTATATTATAGCGTAGACCGCAGTGGGGTTGATATTTGGGGGCTGCTGGAACAGGAACTGGCCGTCGCGGACATGGTAGAGATGCTCGCAGGGCGCTACACCGGCCAACGCGAGATTATTGAAACCTCGGTCCAGCAATTCCTGGCTCTTCTGGAAGCCGAAAATCTGATTGTTCCCCAGTCCGGGCCTGCTCCAGCCGCCCCGCCCGCGCCGTCTCCGGCGACAGGCGCTTATGTACCGCGCTTCGAGCCGCCCGCCCTCCAGAAGTACTCGGATATGGAAGATCTGCTCCTGCTTGACCCACTCCACACTCTGGGGCAGACAGAGGGCTAAGGAGGATGGCTGAGGTGACGCAAGCCGTCGCTGGCGACGCGACCTGGCCGCTGGTCAGCGTCATCATCCCCGTCCACAACGGCGAGGCGTATCTGGCCGAGGCGGTGGCGAGTATTCGCGCCCAGGACTACCCAGCCCTGGAAATCATCATCGTGGATGATGGGTCCACCGACGGTACGCCGATCGTGGTAGGCAGGCTGGGCGACGACATACAGTATGAACGGCAGGCGCAGGCCGGCCCGGCCGCGGCCCGCAACCGGGGGCTGACCCTGGCGGGGGCCGACATAGTGGCCTTCCTCGATGCCGACGATGTCTGGCCGCCGGGCAAGCTGCGGGCGCAGGTCGGCCGCTTGCTCGCCGAGCCGGCCCTGGACGTGGTGTTGGGTCGCGTCCAGCCCCTCAACGTTCCACCGTCCGCCGCGTCAGAGGGTGTGATTGATGTCCACCTGGGCAGCGCGGTGTTTCGGCGGAGCGTGTTCGACCACGTGGGCCTGTTTGACGAGGGGCTGACGTACAGCGAGGACCACGACTGGTTTCTGCGGGCGCGGGAACAGGGCGTGCGAATGACGGTGCTGCGCCAGGTGACGCTGTTATACCGTCGGCACGACGGGAGCCTGACGCGCCAGTCGGGCCGCCAGGGCTATCAATTGCCGCGTGTCCTGAAAGCCTCCCTCGACCGCCGCCGCGCCCAGGCGCAGGGACAAGCCGCCGCCTTACCCCGGCTCGCCGACTTCGATGAGACCTCACCCGGTCCAGGATAAGCCATACCCTCGATGTCCCCCCTGATCAGTGTCATCATTCCTGTCTACAATGGCAGCCGTTATCTCGACGCCGCGCTGGCGAGCGTTCAGGCGCAGACCCACAGCCCCCTCGATATGATCGTCGTCAATGATGGTTCGACCGACGGCAGCGCCGCCATCGCGGCGGCCTACCCGGCGGTGCGCCTCGTCAGCCAGCCCAACCAGGGCACGGCCGCGGCGCGTAATCACGGTGTTAACCTGGCGCGTGGCGACTACCTCGCCTTTCTGGATCAGGATGATGTCTGGGTAGCCGACAAGCTAGAGCGCCAGATGGCCGCCTTCCAGGCCCGACCCGAGCTGGACATGGTGTTTGGGCAGGTGCAGCAGTTCTTTAGCCCGGATTGGGAAGCGGCGGCCCGCAGCGGCCTCTACTGCCCGCCCCAGCCCGTCACGGGCTATCTGCCGTCGGCCCTGCTCGTCCGAAGAAGCTCGTGTCTGGCCGTTGGCCCGTTTGAGACGGGCTGGCGCGTGGGTGAGTGGGCAAACTGGTTTGTGCGCGCCTGTGACCTGGGCCTGACGGCCTGGGTAGTTCCGCACGTCGTGGCCTGGCGGCGGCTCCATGCCGGGAACAAGGGGCTGCTTGACCACGCGGCGCGGGTGGAATACCCCCGGCTGCTCAAAGCCGCCCTTGACCAACGGCGTCTAAGGTTGAAAGTGTCCTCCTAAAGGCGGCTGCGCACTGCTGAGCCGCAGGCGAAGCATCTCGCTATACGACGCTGGGGCAAGACTCTCTCTTTTAGAGAATGTATGGATGATGGTAACTTCTCTGTTGGCTGAGGCAATCGACTCCCCTGCTGAGGCAGACCGCCTGGCTTACTTCCAGACCTTGCTGGACGGCTTCGCACGGGCCGAACAGGCGGCTGGGGCTGTGACCCGCTACTATAGCATGGGCGGCTACACTCTCGGCTTGCGCTTTGCCGGTCCCGCCCTGCTGCCCCATCTGACGCCCGCCCTCGCCCACCTGGAAACCGCGCCCACCGATACCCCGGCCCTGACAGTCTGCCTGTGGGATAGCGCCTCGACAGGTACGCGCCTGCCCCTGCTGGTGAACAGCCTGGTCCACCTGCTGCGGCTGCGTTGGTTCGAGCAGTTGGACGGGCGGCGCGCCATTCGGGGCTACAACAGCCAGCGCATCCGCACCACCTTCCACCTGGGGCCGGATATTCTCAGCGCCCTGGATAGCCAGGCCAATCTGGCCGTCTACTGGGTCGAGGACGCCGCGCATATCCCGTACTACGAGCGCGGCTACCCGCTCCAGACCATTCTCAACTGGTGGCTGGGCGACCACCAGCGCTATTTTGTCCACGCGGGGGCGGTGGGCCGGCCGGACGGTGGTGTCCTGCTGGCTGGACAGAGCGGGTCGGGCAAGTCCACGACGACGCTGACCTGTCTCGACTCGGGGCTATCCCTGGCCGCCGACGATTATACCCTCGTCGCGGTGGACCCCGCCCCCATCGGCTATAGTCTGTATAATACGGCCAAGCTGCGAACGGTGGAGGACATGGGCAAGTTCCCGCACCTGATGGCGCGACTGAGCAATACCGACCGGCTGGCCGCTGAGAAGCCGATGCTTTTCCTCCAGGAAGGTTTTCCCGACCGCGTCCTGACCCAGTTCCCGCTGCGCGCCATCCTGCTGCCCCAGGTGACGGGAGGCCCAACCACGTCGGTGGCGCCTGTCTCCCCCATGATCGCGCTCAAGACGTTAGCGCCGAGCACCCTGCTCCAACTCCCCGGCGCGGGACAAGCCTCATTCCAGGCGATGGCGCGGCTAGTGCGCCAGGTTCCCTGTTATACACTCGCGCTGGGGACAGACCTGGCGCAGATTCCGGTCGTCATTGACGATGTGCTAGGAGCCATAGCATGATGGCCTGGCAGCCGCCCCCCCCTCTCGTCAGCGTGATCATCCCCGTCTACAACGGGGAGCGCTTCCTGGCCGCCGCGCTGCGCAGTGTGCTGGCCCAGGAGTACTCGCCGCTCGAAATCATCGTCGTGGACGACGGCTCGACCGATGCCACGCGAGCCATCGCCAGACGGTTTGGGGACGACGTGCGCTACGTCTACCAGGCGCGGCGTGGGCCGGCCGCGGCGCGCAACACCGGGCTGCGGCTGGCCCAGGGCGAGGTAGTCGCCTTCCTCGATGTGGACGACGCCTGGCCGGCCGGCAAATTAAGGCGACAGGTAGGCTATCTCGCGGCTCACCCGGAGGTAGATATTGTCCAGGGCCTGATTGTGCAGCAGCAGTGGAACACTAGCGCGCCCGGCCCTGACCTGGTGTTCGAGGACGTGTCGGAACCGTATCAGTTTGTCAATCTCGGCGGCGCGGTCTACCGCCGTTCAGTATTTGAAACCGTCGGGCTATTCGATGAGACGTTGGCCGAGAACGAGGACACCGACTGGACCATGCGCGCCTGGGAACACGGCGTGCCGAAGGTCGTCCAGGACCAGGTGGCCCTGTTCTACCGCCGCCACGACCAGAACCTGACCAACACCACGCTGGCCCCGCAACTCAAGATGACGCGGCTCTTCAAACGCCACCTGGACCGTCTCCGCGCCAGCGGGATGAACCCCGCGGAGCGCGAACGGCCTCTCATCAGCGCCTATCTGGGCATACCCCCGCTCAAGAACCAGCGGGCCAGCGTACGCGACGAGAATTTCACCCTCATCTCCAACGATTGCTGGGGTAGCGGGCCGTATCAACACCTCGGCCTGATGTTCCGCACGCCCTTCATCGCCACCCGTATGTTCGCCCCGTGTTACCTGGAATTGCTCAAAGACCTTCGTCGCTATGTCACTGCCCCCGCCGAGTTCATCCCCACCTCACGCTACGACTTCATGAACGAGAGGCGGAATAGAGTCTTCGGCGCCTATCCTATCGCCCTGCTCGACGGCGCCATCGAACTGCACTTCATGCATGAGCCAGATGAGACGACGGCCTGGGAGAAGTGGAAACGCCGGCGCGCCAAGATGAACTTCGATAATCTGTACATCAAATTCTCCCAGGATCCCGAGTGCTGCACCGACGCCATGCTCGAAGAGTTCGACCGGCTGGACTACCCGTACAAGGTGGGCTTCACCTACCGTGACTATCCTGAGTTCAGGTCCACCATCCTCGTGCCGGACTACTTTGTACCGGGCGCGCCCATGTACTTCCTGTCGCGCACCTATTTCGACGCCATCGCCTGGCTCGACAAAGCCCACGGTCCGGACACCCAGGCCTACCGCCGCGCCGTCGCCATTCCGCATCCTCAACTGGGGCTATGACGTCCTCTAAGAATGACCCCACCCCCGACCCCTCCCCTGGTAAGGGAGGGGGGGCGTGTAGAGACCAGATCCCCTCGCCCGCGCCCCCCTCTTCCTTCGTAGGGAAGGGGGCCGGGGGGTTAGGTTCGCACCCACCGGCGGGTGAACGCCAGGCCGTGGCGGCACCCCTTGTCGCTGCCCCTGCCGCTTCCATAGCGAGGACGCCCTCTCAGCCAGCCGAAGTCCAACTGCGGCTGGGCCAGGTATGGCGGCGGCAGGGCAAGCTGCGCCAGGCCCAGGTCAGCTATCAAAAGGCGGTAGACGCAGACCCCCATCTGGCGGCGGCGTGGACCGAACTCGGGGGCGTCCTGCGGGAGCAGGGCTGTCTAGACGAGGCCGTTCAGGTCTTCCGTCGCGGTCTCGCCCTCAACCCCAACACGGCCGAGTTGCACAAGGCGCTGGTGGACGCCTTGGTCCAGTCCGAGGGGCTGGCGGCCGCCTACGCTTACTATCAACTCGACCGCGTGGACGATAAGCCCATCGCCCTTCGGCCCGACGCCATCCTGGGCTGTTCTGCCGTGCGCAACGAAGTGGCGCGCCTGCCCTACTTCCTGTCGTATTACCGGAGCCTGGGCGTGGACTGTTTCTTGATAGTGGACAATGGCTCGACCGACGGCACGCTGGCCTATCTGCTCGCCCAACCGGATGTGCATGTGTGGCGCTCCACCCTCTCGTTCAACCAGGCCAACTTCGGCGCCGGCTGGTTTGAGATTCTGCTGCGTCACTACGGCGTCGGCCATTGGTGTCTCATTGTAGATGCCGACGAGGCGCTGGTGTATGACGGCTGTGAGCAGCGCGCGCTGCCCGACGTGTGTCGCGCCCTGGACCAGCAGGGCAAGCGCGTCATGAGCGGCCTCCTGCTGGATATGTACGGCGATCGGCCCATCCAGGCGACCCACACCACGCCCGGCCAGCCCTTCCTCGACGTTTGCCCCTACTTCGACCGCCAGGCCTACCACGCCCAATACGAGAACTGGACAGTCTACCGCAACCAGACGGTTTACTTTGGCGGTGTCCGTCAGCGCGTCTTTGGCGAGGCGGGTCAGTACATCCTCAGCAAAGTCCCGCTCATCAGGTACGACGTAGACTGCATCCTGATGGGTGGGCAACACTGGACCAATCGCCCAGCCGTGGAGATCGCTGCTGACACGGCCTGCCTGCTCCACTTCAAGTATTTTTCCACGTTCCCGGACTATGCGCGGCAGGAGGTGGCCCGCCAGGAGCACTACGGCCAGGCCATGCAGTACGCCGAGTACGCCCGCCGGCTGGCCGAGGATAATGCGCTGACGCTGTACGACCCGCAGCACTCCATTCGCTATCGGGATAGCCAGCAACTGGTCGAGTTGGGGGTGATCCAGCCGCTGCCGCGTTCGACGCCAACCGTCGAGTTCCCGCCCATCCCGCCCGTGTCATCCGACACGCGACGCCCCTTCTGGTCGGTGATGCTGACGGCCTACAACCGGCTGCATACACTGCCCCGCGCCCTAAGGAGCGTGCTGGACCAGGCCCCCGACCCGGCCGAGATGCAGATTGAAGTGGTGAACGATGGGGCCGACGCCGATACCCAGGCGCGGCTGGCGTCGCTGGTACACGATATTGGTGGCGACCGCGTGAGCTTCTACCGCCAGCCGGTAAACGTCGGCCATCCCCATATCTTCAACGTGTGTATCGCGCGCGCGCGCGGCCAGTGGGTCCACATCCTCCACGACGATGACTGGGTCGCGCCGGGTTTCTACGCTGCTTTAGAGGCGGGCATAGGCGGCGCGCCCGACCTCGGCGCGGCGTTCTGCCGCCACCACCGCGTGGACGAGGCCGGCGCGGTCCAATGGACCTCCCCACTCGAACGCGACACGCCCGGCCGCCTGGACGACTGGCTGGCCCGCATCGCCGTCACCTGCCGCCTCCAGTTTGCCTCCATCGTCGTCCGCCGCGCCGCTTACGAGACCGTCGGGGGCTTCTGCGCGGCGGCCGGCTCGGCCTTTGATTGGGAGATGTGGCAGCGGCTGGCCGTCCACTTTCCCGTCTGGTACGAGCCGCAACCGTTGGCCTTCTTCTGCCAGGGCGCGTCCTCGCTGACCCACCGCCTCGTCCAAACGGGCGAGCAGATTGCCCACGCCCGCCAGGCCATCGAAATCGCGGCCGCCTATCTGCCAGCCGACCGCGCTGCCAACCTGGGCCAGCGCGCCCGCCAACACTAT
This sequence comes from Anaerolineae bacterium, assembly GCA_026129165.1. Classification (GTDB taxonomy): domain Bacteria; phylum Chloroflexota; class Anaerolineae; order Epilineales; family JAHCIE01; genus JAHCIE01. The sequence continues at coordinate 490 of JAHCIP010000056.1, read as the reverse complement.
GCGACCTACGCCCTGCAGGTGGCAGAGACGCAGTGGCAGGCGGGCGATACAGCGGCGGCCATCGCCAATCTACAAGAGGGGCTAAAGTGTCGCCCCGACGCGGACCTGGCGCGTCGCCTGACGGTGCTGTTGCTGTACCTGGAACGGGAAGGGAGCTAAAAGGCTATGGTCGAACCTCTGTTTCGGCTCGCCAAAGCCTGGTCGCTCAAGGGGAACCTGGCGGCGGCGGTGGCCGGCTTCGAGCGCGCCCTCCAGCTTGACCCGACGTATGCGCCCGCTTACCTGGAGTTGGGCGGGCTGCGGCTGCGTCAGGGTCGCGTCCAGGATGCCCTGGACCACTATGCCCAGGCGTTGGCGCTACAACCCGACGACGCCACGACCCGCCTGCGTTACCAGTATGTGAAGCAGATGATCGAGGGCGGGCGACAGTCGCTCCGCCCGGCCGATGCCCCCTACGTCGCGCTGGGCGCCCCCCTGCAAGATAATCCAC
>JAHCIP010000559.1 GCA_026129165.1 Anaerolineae bacterium | reverse complement strand
GCAGCAGACCCACCAGGACAGACCAGAAACGCGCCCACCGACCCTGTTCCGCCATTTTGTGCGCGGCGACGACGGCGAGCGCCAGTTCCAGGCCCAGGTAGGTCGGGGTGAGGTAACGTTCGATGGTGGACAGCATCCCGCCGCGCAGCAGGTCAACCAGGGCGAGCGGCCCCCACGGGACCAGCGTCAGGCTAACTACGAACAGCCACCGCCGGCGCGGAGTAGTCTCAATCAACCAGACCAGGCTATAGCCCAGCAGGCAGGCGACCCCATAGCCGGTCATCAGCCGAAACAGGGTCATCTCACTGCCCCCGACCTGATTTGGCTGGTCCACAAACAGGTGGCAGAGATCAATGAGCCACTGGGGGCCAGGTTGAGTCGGAGGTATGGCCCCGCTGTCCAGTCGGTCTGCTGGCGGAGCCGCGTCCAATGCTGGGCCACCACCGCGAGCCAGGCGGCGAAGCACTTGCTGCGTCACATCGCGGGCATGCACCACGCCGTGGTCGGCGAACAGCCCCGGATGGGTGACCGGGTTGCGGAGAAAGCTGGCATCCTGGAGGAGCGCCTCCAGACACGCCAGGCGGTTGATCGGGGCGTAGTAGACTTCCTCAATAGTGGCCCGCACGGCTGCGGGTAGATAGTGGTCGCGTCGCGTCGCGTCCATCCAGCCCCTGCCCCCCGATGCCGATCAGCCGCACGTCGGCGTGTTGTCCTTGATCTCGTACTCCGCCCGCTCCTGGTCCGTCAGGTCGCGCTGCAGGCGCGAGCAGAGGTAGCGCATCGTGTCGTGGTAGTCCACGTCCCACAGCCGCGCCGTGCCGTCGTCGCCGCCGGTGAGCACGGTGCGCCCATCAGGCGAAAACTTGATGTCGTCCACGGCGCCGTCGTGTCCCACCAGTCGCCGCACTTCCTGGCCCGTCTGCGTGTCCCACAGCCGCGCCGTCCCGTCGACGCCGGCCGTGCCGATGGTTCGACCGTCGGGCGAGTAGACCACGGCATTGATGACATCAGTATGGCCGCTGAAGGCCCGTAGCGGCTTTCCCGACTGTGTGTCAAATAGACGGGCGGTTTTGTCGTCGCCCGCGATCACGACATATTGCCCATCCGGGGAGAACGCAGCGCCGGACAGGTTACCATTTCCCACGTTGGATAGGCGTTGGTCGTAGCCGGCAAAGAACGGGCGTTCCTGGTAGCCGTTCTTGAGATCGATTGTCTCAAGAAGATACTGGCCGGCGAGCAGCAAATAGCGGCCATCGCGCGAGAAGTCCCCCGCCTCCATCCAGGCGACCTGGCTCCAGTTAGAAACGGTGTTGAGGAAACGCTTAACCTCGGCGTCGCTCTGAGCGTCCCAGAGCCTGGCGGTGCCATCCGCGCTGGTCGTCAGGATATAGCGGCCGTCCGGCGACAACGCTACGCCGCCGAGCTGCTGTGTATGGCCCTCGAAGCGGCGAACCTCCTGGCCGGTTTCAACGTTCCACAGTCGCACTGTTTTGTCCGCGCTGCTGGTTAGCAACAATCGGTCGTCCGGCGAGAATGTCAACTGGCTGACGGCATCGTCATGGCCCACGAACGTCTTCAGCTCGCGGCCGGTGTGGGCATCCCATAACCGTGCCGTGTTGTCAGCGCCGCCGGTGACCACGTATCGGCCGTTGGAGGTGAAAGCGACGCCATACGCCCCACCCTCGTTGCCGAACTGAGGGTGTTCAGGCTCTGGCTCGATGTCCCACAGCCGCACACTCCGGTCAGCGCTTCCGGTGACAACGGACCGTCCATCCGGTGAGAAGCCGACGGGTACCACCTCCTCACTGTGGCCCGCGAAGCGTCTCACTTCTCGGCCCGTTGCGGCATCCCACAGTCGGGCCGTGTGGTCACTTTCGCCCGTCAGCACAAGCTTGCCGTCCGGCGAGAACACCGCGCGATTTACGCCGGCGTGGCCGGCTACCTGCCGCAGCTCCTGGCCGGTCGCCACGTCCCACAGGCGTGTTGTGTTGTCCGCGCCCGCGGTGACGAGCGTGGCGCCGTCGGGCGCGAAGCGTACACTGAGGATAGTAGACGTATGGCCGGTGAAGCGGCGCACCTCGTCGCCGGTCTCAGCATCCCATAGAACTGCGGTCTTGCCGTCGCCGCCGGTCAGCACATACTTGCCGTCCGGCGAGAAGGCCACGCTCATGACGGTTCCGTCACCCGTGGTGAACTCGCGCACCGGCTGGGTGGAGTTTATGTCCCATATCCGCGCTTTGCCATCGTAGTGTCCCGTCAGGACGTGTGTCC
>JAHCIP010000558.1 GCA_026129165.1 Anaerolineae bacterium | reverse complement strand
ACGCTTCACCTGGAACGCGCCCAGCCACGCCCCGTGCAGAGGGGCATCCCCTTCTTAGGGTTCGTCGTCTTTCCCGACCACCGCCGGCTCAAGCGCAGTCGAGGCATCGCGTACCGCCGCCATCTCTACGCGCTCTATGCGCGGTACCGGCGGGGTGAGCTGGACCGCCAGCCGCTCGACGCCAGCGTGCGGGCCTGGGTCGGCCACGCCATGCACGGCGATACGTGGCGGCTGCGCGAAAAGCTGTTTCAGCCGCTGGCTCTAGGATGACTCAACCGTCGCCTATCTTTGTAAAAACCGAATCGTTCATGCTGTGGCTGCTCGACCACACGGCCAGGTTTCCGCGCCACGAGCGCTTCCGCCTGGCGCGGCGCATTGACGATGCCATGTTCGCGTTTCACGAGTGCCTGATTCGCGCGGCGAGCCGACCGGAGACAGCCCGCGCCGACCTGGCGCAAGCCGATGTGGAGCTGATCAAGCTGCGCGCGTATCTACGGTTGGCGCTCGAACGGAAGTACACCTCGCCGACGCAGTTTGGGTACGCAGCCCAACAAACCGCCGAACTGGGCCGCCTGCTCGGCGGCTGGCTGAAGACGCTGAAGACATAATGGAGGCATACCGCGGGAGTTATCCCGCTCTATGTGGGGACGCCGGGGAGCGCGCGTGCTGCGGGGCGGCTCATGGAACAACAACAACGAGAACAACCTGCGCGCCGCCTACCGCAACAGGAACAATCCAGCCAACGAGAACAACAACAACGGGTTCCGCTGCGCCCGACCTTGCTCGATGCCCGCTCTGAGCCGAAATGCAGCCCGTTCACGGACGCGCTGGCTGGCCTGGAGCAAGAGCGCCGGCTGTTCCCGCCCAGGCAGGCGGGCGAATACAAGACAGCGCCGCCGGTTCTGGTAGCTCGCAAGGGTGACGGTTCAGGCGGCGCGCCATTAGTCTGTGCCCTCCAACGTCAGCCAGCTTCAAACTCCACCCCCACACTCCGCGCCGCTTCGAGGATGGTGGCCCAGGTGCCTTCGGCGATGGGAATGCCGTTGGACAGACGTTGGGCGCGGGTGGCGGCTTCTGGCTCGCCCGGCAGCATCACGCCCTGAGAGCCGGGGGCGGGCGGGCAATCCTTGACGCGGTCGGCCAGGATAGCGGCGTCGCGGGCGAACGCGTCGGCGGCGCCGAAGGCGGCCGCGTCCAGGGCGATGATGAGCATGCCGTTGCCAAAGGTCGAGTCGGGCAGGGCCGGCGCGCCCATGCCCACCATCAGCGCGCCGACGAGGTCCACCACCAGCGCCAGGCCGCTGCCTTTATAGCCGCCAAAGGGCAGCAGCGCGCCGCCGGTGTAGAGGTCAGCCGGGTTGGTGCTGGGCTGGCCCTGGGCGTCTATAATCCAGCCATCGGGAATGGACTTGCCCGCCGTGTAGGCCAGCCGCACCTTGCCCTCGGCCACCACCGACGTGGCGAAGTCCAGGACGACGGGCGGCCGGCCGGGGATGGGGATGCCCCAGGCCAGCGGGTTGGTGGCGAAGCGGCCCTCGCGCCCGCCAAACGGCACGACACGCGCCGCGACCGAGTTGCACAGGATGTGCGTCACCAGCCCTGCGTTGGCCGCCCGCTCGGCGTACTCGCCTAGGCGGCCGACGTGCCAGGCGTGGCGGAGGCCGGCTGCGCCGATGCCCAACTGCCGCGCCCGCCGCATGGCCTGCTCCAGGGCGAACTGGGCCGACACCTGCCCGAACGCCCAGTGGCCGTCCACCACAGCGATAGCGGGCGTCGCCTGGACCACCTCCGGTTCCGCGTCCGGGACGACGTGCCCCTCGGCCTTGTCGCGCAGGTACTGGGCGATGCGGATGACGCCGTGGGAGTCGTGGCCGACGAGGTTGCTGTCCACCAGCGCCTCGGCGACGCGCCGGGCGACAAGGTCGGGCGCGCCAGCCGCCTGGAAGACGCGGGTGGTGAAGGCGGTCAGGTCAGGGGCAGAGAAGGTGAGCATAGGGGCCTCGCATTTATTTGACGGTCAGTGTGCCCACCATCGTCTCGTGGCCCGGCACGTGGCAGTAGTACTTGTACGTGCCTGCGTCCAGGGCGGGCAGTTGCAGCGTCTCGCTCTTGCCCGGCGTGATACCGCGCAGATTGTTCGCCCAGTCCTTCGGAATACCCACATCCCCCGCCTTGTCGCCGGCCGGCGGCAGGTCAAAGATGAGCGAATGCTCCAAGGCGCCCGTGTTCTTAAAGTTAATGGTGATGGCCTTCCCCGCGTCGGCGGTCACGGCGGTCTCGACAAAGGC
>JAHCIP010000557.1 GCA_026129165.1 Anaerolineae bacterium | reverse complement strand
CAGCCGCGAGGAGCGGGTCAGCCAGGGTTTCGGGGGCATAGGGACCTTGCTGGATGGGGCGGTCAAAACTTATAGAGGTGATGTTTCAACTCGAAGGCCAGGTCTTGCTCGCTGAAGGCTTTGAACTCGCTACGTTTGACAGTAAGGTAGGATCGGGCGAGGGTGGGACCCAGGGCAGCCATCAACACGTCGTCACGTTCCAGCGCGTCCAGCGCCTCGGCCTGAGTCGTTGGGTAGCGGCGGATGCCGCGCCGTTCGCGCTCGTCCTCCGAGAGGAGGCCGGGGTCGGACAAAGCCGGCGGGCCGGGGTCAAGCTGGCGCGTCACCCCATCCAGGCCGGCCGCGATGAGACCGCCTAGCGCCAGGTAGGGGTTGTTACTTGGGTCGCTGGCCTTGAGTTCCAGGTTGACCGAAGTGGCCTCGTGGCCGCGAAAGCCTGATGCGGCCCGCACGCCGGCCTCGCGGTTGTCTGGTCCCCAGGCGGTGTAGGCGCTACTCCAGAAATGCGGCTGCAAGCGGCGGTAGGAGTTGTAGCTAGGGGCGGTCAGGGCCAGCAGGCCGCGCAGGTGGTGTAATACACCGGCCATAAAGTGGTAGGCCAACTCGCTCAGGCCGTAGGGGTCGCTGGGGCTATAGAATAAGTTGGTCTGCAACTGGTTGTCCCAGGCGCTGAAGTGGATGTGGCAGCCATTGCCCGTCAGATGGGGGAAGGGCTTGGCCGCGAACGAGGCTAGCCAGCCGTGCCGCCGCGAGACGCCTCGCACCGTCTCACGATAGAGGACCTGGTTGTCGGCGGCGCGCACGTCGGGCGCATGGCGGATGGGCATCTCCTGCTGGCCGTGGCCGTGTTCGGGGTAGAAGGCATCCACCTGGACCCCCTGCGCCTCGAAGGCGGCGATGATGTCGTCAATGATGAGTGCGGACTCATCGAAGGCAATCGTCCCGAAGCACACTCCTTCGTCAATAGGGGCATAGCCGCCCTGGCCGTCGGGCCGCACCAGGGTAAACTCGTTCTCAAAGGCAGCCTGGATGGTCAGCCCCATCTCGGCCGCTCGGTCGCGCATGCGTTTGAGGAAGCTGCGCGGGCAGGCATCCCACGGCTGGCCGTCCAGGGTCTGCATATCGGTGAGCATGGCGGCGCTGTGGGGCGCGTAGGGCAGGATGACAAAGGTATCGGGGTCGGGGACGAGGCGAATCTCGCCGACGGCGGTCAGTCCTTCGACCGGCTGTAAGACGTCAAGCATGTTCATGGCCTGCATGGCGCGGGTCAGCCCCATGCCTGTCGTGAGTCGTTCGGTGAGAAATGCCGCGTGGGTGGCTTTGCCCCGAATGGTACAGCCATTGTCGCAGTAGAGGAAGCGAACCAGACGGACGTTGTTGGCCTGCGCCGCCTGGATAACCTGTTCGGGTAGCATCGCCTGTCTCCTTAATAGATGTGGCGATTATACCGCAGGCTGCCGCAGAGCACAAGCACGCGTGAGGCGCGGGCAGGCTGGTAACAGCCTTGACAATTGTCGCGGAGCCTATATCATCTATCTCATTGTGAAGCGAACATGGTCGAGACGTGACATGTCACGTCTTGACCGAAGGAAGTTCACCATGACTCCTTCCCCCCTCACCGATCTATCCCGCCTTAGCCTCAATCAGGCCACGACCCAATATTGGAACCTGCGCCAGGCTGCCGAGGGCTGCGCCCGCGCTGGCCTCCCCTTTATCGGCGTGTGGCGCGACAAGGTGGCCGAAGTGGGCGACGCCGAGGCGCGGCGCATCGTCCAGGACGCCGGGTTGCGCGTATCGAGTGTGTGCCGAGGGGGCTGGTTTCCGGCGGCGACAGCCGAGGAACGGGCGGCGCGGGTGGACGACAACCGCCGCGCGATAGACACGGCGGCCGAGCTAGGGACGGACGTGCTGGTGCTGGTCTGCGGCCCCGCGCCGGACAAGGACATCGGCGCGGCGCGGCAGATGGTCGAGGACGGCCTCCGGGCGGTGCTGCCCTACGCCGAGGAGCGCGGCGTAAAGCTTGCCATCGAGCCGCTGCATCCCATGTTCGCGGGCGACCGCTCGGTCATCACTACGCTCGGTGAGGCCAACCGCCTGGCCGAGCGTCTGTCCTCGCTCTGGGTCGGCGTCGCCATTGATGTCTACCATGTCTGGTGGGATTCTGAGCTAGAGACCGAGATTCAGCGGGCGGCGGGGCACATCCTAGGCTACCACGTCAACGACTGGCTGGTCCCCCCCCCCCACCACCTGCGTGGACGCGGCATGATGGGCGACGGGGTTATCCACCTACGTCCCATCCGCACGG
>JAHCIP010000556.1 GCA_026129165.1 Anaerolineae bacterium | reverse complement strand
GTCGGTAGCGACCACAGTGAAATCCCGCGCCAGCCGCGGCGCGACCTTGTGCCACATGACGTGGGTTTGCGGGTAGCCGTGCAGCAGAAGCAGGGGCGGCCCCTCGCCCCCCTTCACGCCGTGGATAGTGACGCCGTTGGCCTCTAGATCAAAAGCCGTAAAGTCTGGCAACATCCTATCCTTCTCCTTGACCACAGCTAATTCGACTGGCCTGACAGGTCATGTTATAATTGGCCGTTCGCCACCGCGCTGAGTCCCAGGACACACCAGGGGGAGAGATACCGCTTAGGCCGCGGTGTCGAGCCATATGACGACCACAGTCCCTGCACAGACGACGATTTCCACGGCTAACCGCCTGCGTACACGCCTGCGTGCCCTGGCGGCCGACCTGGTCGTGCCGCTGACGGTATTCGCCGCCTCGCGGTTGGGCCTGTTCCTCGTCGCCTACCTCGGCCTGGCCCTCATCCCCGTCCCGAACTCGAACCTGGCGCGGCCCTTCGGCGATAACCTCTTTCTCGATGGCTGGACCCGCTGGGACGGCGCGTGGTATAAGAACATCGGGCTGCACGGCTACAGCAACATTCCCACCCCCAAAGGCCACATTGATACGGCCTTCTTCCCGTTCTACCCCCTGCTCATCTACCTGACGCATCTTGTCGTCCCGAATGGCTATCTCGCCGGCCTGCTCGTCTCGAACCTTGCCTTTCTGCTGGCGCTGTGCGTCCTCCACAAGCTGGCCCGGCTCTACCTGGACGACGCGGCGGCCCGCCGCAGCCTGGTCCTCCTGGCCGTCTCGCCTTTCGCGTTCTACTTCAGCGCGGTCTATAGCGAGTCGGTGTTCCTGCTGGCCGTTGTGGCCGCCTTCTACCTGGGCGAGCGGCGGCAGTGGGTTTGGGCCGGGTTAGCCGTAGCGGCGGCGAGCGCCACGCGGGCCGTTGGCATCCTGACCATCCCCGCCCTACTTGTCCTCTACCTGGACAAGCTAGAGTTTCAGTGGCGCCGCATCCAGCCGGACATCCTGGGCCTCGGCCTCGGCGCGGGCGGCCTGGGCGCGTTCATGCTCTACCTCGCCGTTCAGTTCGGCAACCCTCTCCAGTTCATTGCCAGCCAGAATGCCGAGAGTTGGGGCTTCGATGGGGTCGCGGATGCCCTCCACGATGTACAGACGGCGCTGTCCTGGTCGGCGCTCCTCAATGGCTCCTACGAGGTCCTGCCCCTGATCCACCTGCTCTTCTTCCTCGGCGCGCTCGTCCTGGGCGTCGCGGCCTGGCGGGTCATCGGCCCGGCCTATGGGCTATGGACCCTGCTGGTGACGCTGGCCTCATTTACGGTCTTTGTCGGCATGGGCCGCTACGTCGCCGCCACCTTCCCCGTCTTTATGGTCGCCGCCGTCCTCTTGCGCGACACGCGCTGGTATCAGGCCGCGCTGTATATCAGCACCCTGCTGCTGGGGCTGTTCACCCTCATGTTCACCCACTGGATGTGGCTGACCTGACGTCTCAGTGTGGCGTCCGATTAGCTCTGGCCCACGCGCAGAAAGCCGACCCCCGACCACACAAACCAGACGCTCAAGGCGACCAGGAACACGCCGCACGCTACCAACACGCCCCGATACACCCGCTGTGAGACACGCTGGCGGCCCGACGACACCAGGGCGGCCAGGAATGAGTTCCAGATCAGATCGGTTGAGACGTGGCCGACATAGTAGGCCACCAGGCCAAGCTTGCCAAAGGGCAGGAACTGGAGCAGGGTGGCCGCGCCAATGGTGGCCCACCACAGCAGCCAGTAGGGGTTGCTGAGGGTGGTTAGCAGGCCGGCCGGCACCAGGCCCAGGCGGGCCAGGCCCACGGGTTGCCCCGCGCCGAGCCGCACGCGGCCCGTCCACGCGGCGCGGGCGATATCCGCGCCCATCCAGAGCAGGACCAGCCCGCCGACCACGCCGATCAGGCCGGCGATCAAGGGGCGCTGGAGGGCTTCGCTCAGGCCGAGGTACAGGGCAGCGACCATCAACAGTTCGGCCAGCCCGTGACCCAGTGTGAGCAGCGGGCCGGCCCGCACGCCCTGGCGCGAGCCTTCGACCAGGGCCATGGTCGAGATGGGGCCGGGCATCATGGCGCCGGTAAAGCCGGTCAGCCACCAGGCAGCGGTGAGTGCGAGGAGAGGAAGCATAGGGTCAGTCCATAGCGGGTAATACGTAAAGCGTGAAGCGTAGTACATATTACGTAGTGCGTATTTCGTAGAACGCAATGTACGGTATTTTGTACTCGCCGGTCCGTGGCGTCAAATATCTCGCTATACCCTGGCCGCAA
>JAHCIP010000555.1 GCA_026129165.1 Anaerolineae bacterium | reverse complement strand
GGCGGGGGGCGGGCCGTGGCGGTTGAGGGCCTGCCACAGGGCGGGGGAGCGCTGGAGCAGCCGTTCGACGTAGGGAATGGCGCGGAACATAAACGGGTTGACAATGATGGACAGGAGGGCGCCGGCTAGAATCAGCGAGTATTGATCCTGGGTGAGGAGGCCCAGGGCCAGGCCCGCCTGGCCGACAATAAAGGAGAACTCCCCAATCTGGCTCAGCCCCGCGGCAACCACCAGGCCCGTCCGCACCTGATGCGGTAGTAAGAAGCTGAAGACGGCGGCGATCACCGCTTTGCCGAAGACGATGAGGAGGGTCAGGGCGAGTACCTGGCCCGCGTTCTGCCACAGGGAGACGGGGTTGACAAGCATCCCCACGGAGACGAAGAACAGGACGGAGAACGTTTCACGAAACGGCACGACCTCCGCTTCGACCTGATGGCTGATACGGTCCTCACTCAGCACCACGCCGGCCAGAAACGCGCCGAGGGCGAGGGAGACGCCAAATAACTCCGCCGACCCGACCGCTGTTCCCAGCGCGACGGCCACGATACTGACGATGAACAACTCCCGCGAGCGGGTGCGGGCGACGCGCATGAGCAGCCAGGGGACGAGGCGCGGTCCAATCAATAACATCAAGGCGGTAAAAGCGGCCGCTTTGAGCACAGCCAGGGCGGTCGTGCCAAACACATTGCCCTGGTTGGTCGGCGCTAGGGCAGGGAGCAGCACCAGAATCAGGACCGTCACCAGGTCTTCCATCACCAGCCAGCCAATGGCGACACGGCCATGCGGTGTGTTCAACAAACCGTTGTCCATCAGGCTCCGCAGCAGGACTACGGTACTGGCGACGGAGATGGCGAGGCCCAGCACGAGGCTGGCCGGCAGCGACCAGCCCCATAACTGGGTCAGACCGACCCCCAACGCTGTGGCAATCACTGTTTGGATGACTGCCCCCGGAATGGAGATGTCCCGCACGGCCCAGAGGTCGCGGAGCGAAAAGTGCATCCCCACGCCGAACATCAGAAAGATGACGCCCAATTCGGCGAGTTGGCTAATCGTGTCAATGTCACCGCTAAAGCCGGGGGTGAAGGGGCCGATGGCGATACCGGCGACCAGATAGCCCACAATCGAGGGTAGACCCAGACGGCGCGCGACCATGCCACCGACGAAGGCGACGGCCAGGGCGACGGCGATGTTGATGAGCAGCGGGAGGTCGTGCATGCAGTTCCTCGCTAGGGCTTCGGCGGCGACTCGGCCGCCTCACTGGGGGCGGCCGTCGCGCTGACGGCTGGCGCTTCGACGTCGGAAAGCACAGTCGCCTCCGGCTCGCTCACCGTCGGCGCCGGCGTGACCGGTTCAGCCGGGACGCTGGGCGCCGTCACAATGGTGGCGCTGCTGCGGGGGGTCGTGGCCGGCGCTGGCTCAGGCTGCGGTTCCGCCGCCTTGCGGAACTCCTCCGTCACCTGGCTCGTACTCTCGCGGAACTCCCGAATGGCGTTGCCCAGCCCGCGCGCGATCTCCGGCAGCTTCTTGGGACCGAACAGCAGCAGGGCGAGGACCAGGGTGAAAATAATCTCAATGGGCTGTAAACCGAACATTCGTTGGCTCCTTTCAGCTAATAGGCAAATTGGTCAACCGTGGGCCAGCGGCGGTTGGCTGCCCAATTATACCACAACTACTCCCCCTTTCAGGAATAGGGAATACGGAGTGGGATACCCGTAATACGTGATGCGTAATCCGTAATACGTAACCCGTATTCCCTCCTCCGTCGTCTACGGCGCCAGGCGGTTCAGGTCGCGCGGGAACAGCGCGGCCAGCCGCACATTGCCCACGCCGGTCAACTGCATGATGAGCCGCTCCAGGCCGATGGCAAAGCCGCCATGCGGGGCCATGCCGTATTTGAAGGCTTCCAGGTACCACTCGAAGGGTTCGTGTGGCAGCCCCTGGCGGTCCAGCGCGGCGAGGTAGTCTTCATAGCGGTGCAGGCGCTGGCCCCCTGTCACCAACTCGGTGCCTCGGAACAGCAGGTCGAAGCTGTTGGAGTAGCGCGGGTCGGCCGGGTTGGGGTGGGTGTAGAAGGGCCGCTTGCTCATCGGGTAGCCCGTCACAAACAGGAAGTCGCTGCCGAACTCCTCCCGCGCCCACTCGCCCAGCCAACGCTCGTCCTGCGGCGACAGGTCCGGCTCGCCGCGCACGTCTACGCCGTGCCGCTTCAGGATGAGGTCCTGGGCCTCCGGGAAGTAGATGCTGGGTATCGTCTCAGGCGCATTAGGGGGTATCACCTCCAGGCGGGCCAGGTCGTCGGCGTGGCGCTCCACCAGGGCGGCCAGGATGCCCCGAATCACGCGCGTCAGCACGGCCATAACCGTGCG
>JAHCIP010000554.1 GCA_026129165.1 Anaerolineae bacterium | reverse complement strand
ATAGACAGCGCTTCCTCGAGTTGATGCGAGACGTAGAGTTCGAGCGGCATCTCGACAGCGGGATTTACCAAGTACAGAACCATGTCGCTGAGCCGGACGTCGGGGGACGGTTCCTGGGAGGGAACACCTTGATCGAATCCTACATGATTTTCATGTAATCGGTAGCTGTGACATAGGTTCCATGGTCGCCCTCCACTGGTGCGACCATGCCTACCAAGACAATCTACTCGCCCAAGTACCGGCGATTCGTCCAGAGTCTCAGAGCCCTGCGTGAAAGGGCGGGGATGACCCAGTCTGGCCTGTCTCTGCAGTTGGGCTGGCCCCAGCAGCGCCTTTCAGCGATCGAGGCTGGCGCCCGCCGGCTGGACGTCATGGAGTTCCTGCAGCTGATTGGAGCCCTCGGATTGTCGCCAGAGGAGGGGATCCGGATCGCTGCGGGCACGACAGAGCCGACGTCCAAGTCACCCAGGTCGAGAAGGCGCGCTCAGTAGGTCCAGTAGCCGTCATGCGCAGACCACTTTCAGCACGTCGCAGCCCGGAGATGTAAGCGCAGCACATCCTGTGATCCAGACGATTAGGGGCCATTATCAAGGGTACGCGATGGCCTTCAGCGCACCCGCAACAAGTCGCTCCATTTCGTGGTGTAGGAGGGCGACAAGTGCTCCTGCCGCATGCGCCACTGGGCCGGGGTGCGCCGGTGGGCCGAGGCGAATCCCATCGTCCCCCGGCCGAAGCGCCGATTGGCCTGGTCAAGCACGGCCATGAGCTTCTCTGACCGCGGGTCCACGCCCGCGAACAGGTCGGCCTGGTAGGTGTCCTCGTGGGTCAGGTCCAGTAGACCAACGCCGGCCTTTTTGTAGGCGTAACCCTTCCGATACATCGAACGCACCAGGGCCTGGGCCACCGCCAGCACCTCACGTGTGTCGCTGGACGGGGCGATGAGCGGGATGGCGCGGCTGGGGTGGTATTGCTTGGCGCCAGGCTTGAAGGGGTTGGTGTTGAGCCACACCCACACGGCCGAAGCCTGGAGCGATCGGGCGCGAAGCTTCTCGCAAGCGCGGACGGCGAAGGTTGCCACCGCATGGCTCACGTCGTCGAGGTCCACGACCTCGCGCCCGAAGGAGCGGGAGACGACGATCTGCTGCCGGTCCGGCTCGGTTTCTTCCAGCTGCGCGCAGGCAGTGCCCTGAAGCTCGCGCTGCGTACGCGCCAGTACTACGCCATAGCGGGTCCTGAGGGTGTCGGGGTCGGCCCGGGCCAGGTCCCCGGCCGTGAGGATGCCTTCGGCGCCCAGCCGGGTCGCCCACTTGCGGCCCACGCCCCAGACATCCTCCACCGCGAAGTCGGCCAGCTGCGCGGCATTGCTGACCTCCTCCACGCCCTCCACCGTCGACTTTGCCCGCTTGTTGCCAAGCTTCGCCAGGGTCTTGGTCGACCCGATGCCCACGCAACACGGAATCCCGGTCCACTGGCGGATGCGAGCGCGCGCTTCGGTGGCGACTCGCACCCGCTCGTGCGCAGGGATGCCGTCGAACGACACGAACGACTCGTCGATCGAGTAGACCTCCACGGCGGGGAACAGATCCCGCAGGATCGACACCACCCGGCCCGACAGGTCCCCATACAGCGCAAAGTTGGCCGAGCGGACCTTCAGCTGCCGGCGGATGGGGGAGGGCACCTCATGGATGGGCTGGCCCATCTTCACGCCCAAGGCCTTCGCCTCGTTGCTCCGGGCAATCGCGCAACCATCGTTGTTGGACAGCACGACCACGGGCTGGCCGCGCAAGGACGGGTCGAACACCCGCTCGCACGAGGCATAGAAGTTGTTGCCGTCGACGAGGCCGAACATCGCTTCAATCCGTTGGAGATGCGGGACAGGGTAGGCCGGTCGCTCTCACCGGCCGAGACTGCCGCCCTGGCAAGGCCTTACAGACCCAGGTGGCGAAGTCCTACCCCCGCCGAGGCAAAGCCCGATGGCCACGCCTTGGCGCGTCAGGGGCACTGGCCCTGCGGTTCAGGCCAATGTCCACCCGGGTGGGCCGGGAGCAGTCCCCTCCTCCGAGCGCCGATAAGCCTTCAACGCCCCTTCGGGGGCGTTGTCGTCAGCGCTTCCGGCGGAACTGCTTGCGAAACGACCAGGTGACCACGCCCCACACCTCGACCTCTTCCTCCGGGCCTACCCGGATGGGGGCGTGCTGCGGGCTTCCCGAACGCAGCTCCAGGCCTCGGGCGGTCGGCCACCACTGCTTGACGGTGTAGCCGCCGTCCCACAACACCATGACCACGTCGCCATGCCGAGGCGTGAGCGAGCGATCCACCACCAGCGTGTCGCCGGGGAAGATGCCGAATTCCACCATCGATGTGCCCG
>JAHCIP010000553.1 GCA_026129165.1 Anaerolineae bacterium | reverse complement strand
GACGACGGCGCCCATCAAGATGAGGTAGGCCAGCCCGATCCACGCCGCCGGGGCGACCTCGGTAAACCTTACTCGACTGAACTCGCCCAGCAGACCGCTGGCGACGAGCAAGAGCAGACCGCCGCCCAGCATCTGCATGCCTGTTACCAGAATAGCCGGCGAGTCCAGCCGCGTGCCACGGGCGTAGATCGAGCCGACGGACCACAACAACGACGAGGCGACGACAGCCAGCGCGCCGAGCAGGTTAACCTCACCCTGGCCCTGGAGCGCACTCGGCCCGATGAGCAGCGCCACGCCGCCAAACCCCAGCGCCAGCCCCAGCAGCACAACGCGATGCGGTCGCGGCCCACGCCGCCACAGCCACTCCAGCAGGGTCATCCAGACCGGGATCAGGGTCATAATCAGCGCGGCCAGCCCCGACGGAACGTACTGCAACGCCCAGGCCAGCCCACCGTTGCCGCCGAGGAACATCAACGCGCCGGCGGCGGTGGTATAGGTCCAGTCGCGCCGCGATGGCAAAGGCGCGCCGGTCCAGCGGCCGATGGCGTAGACAATGGCCCCAGCACTGACGAAGCGGGCGGCAGCCAGGAGGAAGGGGGGCATGGTCTCAACGGCGACATGAGTAGCGAGGAAGGTCGAGCCCCAGATGAGGTAGATGGCGGCAAAGGCGCCCACCAAACGCACACGCTGCAGCATGATGGCTCCTGATCGTTGGGGGTGTTAGCTCTGGGCGACGTTGGCCGGGACGGTGGACGCGACGCGGCGGGGCCGAGGGGCTCGGCGCGTACTGTAGACCGTAATCAGGCCCACCGCCACGACGATGACGGCCATCGCCAGCAGCATCCGCCCGGTAACCGCCTCGCCACCAATGGCCCAGCCCAGAAACACCGCCACGACGGGGTTGACGTAGGCGTAGGTCGAGGCGCGGCCGGCCGAAGTCACCTGGAGCAGCCAGGTGTAGGCTGTAAAACCCGTCAGAGCGCCAAAAATCAGATAGGCCAGGGATAGCAGGGAGACAGGAGAGATGGCAGCCAGACGCAGGTGGCCCGCTTCGCCAGTCAGCAGACCGGCCAGCAGGAGCAGGGCGCCGCCACCGAGCATCTGGATGCCCGTCGTCATGATGGGTGAGGCCGGGCGCGCCGCGCCGCGCGAGTAGAGGGAGCCGAGGGTCCAGCTGAGCGCCGCGCCTAAGACAACCACGACCCCGATGAGGTCCATGCTATGGCCGTCGGCTCGATCCGGGCCGAGGAGCAGCGCCAGACCGCCCATGCCGATGACCAACCCCACCACGACGGCTGGACGCGGCCGCGCACCGCCCTGCCAGAGCCAATCGAGCAGGACCATCCAGATCGGGGTGGAGGCGATGAGCAAAGCGGCCAGGCTGGACGGAATATGTTGCTCGGCCCAGCCGATGCTGCCCATGCCACCCAGGAGCATCAGCCCGCCGGCGATGGCGGCGGCGCGCCACTGAGGCAGCGCGGGTGTCGGCGCGCCCTGCCGCCGCGCCCAGGCATATAGCAGGACGCCCGCAACCAGGAAGCGGGTAGCAGCCATGAAATACGGCGGGATGGTCTCAACGGCGAGGCGAATCGCGAGGTAGGCGGAACCCCAAATAACATAAATGGCAAAAAAGGCGGTCAGTAGGCGCACTCGGTGGGCCATGCGGTCTCCATCAGAGGTGGACATCCTGAACAGGCTGGAAATAGGGCGCAGGACGCAGGATAGGGTCATTATCCTGCGTCCTGCGGTGACGCGCAAAATTTGGGGTGGCTCTAGACAAGCCAGGTCAGGACCGCCGCGAGTACAGTCAGGCCGCCGAAGACACCAACGAACCAGGCGAAGGCGCGGGCCTCCCCGTCGTAGACGAGGACCGGGCGCTCGTGGGGGCTGTCATTGAAGCTGGGCCAGTTTTTCTCGGCTGGATAGAGGCGCATCTTTCATCTCCTTCTCAAGTTCGACTGAATGGACCACAATCGGACTGTTCTCTTTAATCGTATGCAACACAATCGAGGTCACGGTATTGACATTCCCCGCCGCCGCACGCAGCCGGTGCAGGATGGTGTGCAGTTCGGTGGTGTTGCGAGCGTGGACTTTCACCATGTAGCAATCATCGCCGGTGATGTCGTGGCATTCCAGGACATTGGTCTCGGCCCGGACGGCGCTCTCAAAGGGATGGACATCGGCCATCTGGCGCACGCGGATGAAGGCGGTGATGGTTTGTCCCAGCGCGGCCGGATCCACCAGGGCGCGGTAGCCCAGGATGACGCCGCGCTCTTCCAGCTTGCGCACCCGCTCGTAGACCGAGGAGGCCGTCAGGCCCACCGCTCGCCCAATCTCGGCATGGCTGGCCCGGGCGTTGGCCTGGAGCAGGCCGACAATCTGCTGA
>JAHCIP010000552.1 GCA_026129165.1 Anaerolineae bacterium | reverse complement strand
TGTTTAGACATGATTTACAGGACTTGAGGCGTAGGCGGCCTGAACCTACAAGTCAACTTCCTCACGTCGTGGCGAGGACGGTGAACGAGAGCGGCGGGAGGCTGAGGGTGAGGCGGCCATCCTGGATAGGCTGACCGGGCAGGGTGCGCGGGACGACGCGGTTCGGCTCGGCCAGCCCATTGAAGGCTTTCGGGTCGTCGCCCGTCAGTTCGTGGCGCGCCAGCACCCGCGTTGGGGCCGCGCCCTGCCACACCACCTCCGTGACCAGCGGCTCCCCCACGCTGCGGTTGACGATGAACACCGCGCCCGCGCCCGTGGCCGGGTCGTGGCTGGCGGCGACGTCCAGCAGGGGCATGGGGCCGAACAGCCGCGTGTCGTACAGCGGGGCCTGGGTCAGCACGTCCAGCGATAGGCCGCGGCCGTAGGCGCTGGCGAGCAGGAATGGGTAGTAGGTGGTGTGGCGAAGCAGGCCGTCCTGTGTAGCATGCAGCGGCGCGATGGTGTTGACGATCTGCGCGATACAGGCGATCTTGAGTACGTCGCACTTGCGCAGGAAGACGTTGAGCCACTGGCCGACGACCAGCGCGTCTTCCAGGTTGTAGACCTCCTCGCTCAGGGGCGGGCCTTCCTGCCAGCCGCCCCGACCCGACCGATCCTTATACCACACATTCCACTCGTCCCACGACAGGTAGAGCGTCCGCCGCGAGCGCAGGACGGCCTTGACGTAGCGCAGCGTCGCGGCCAGCGTGTCCACCTGCTCCTCGAACTGCGCGGCCATCGCCAGGTAGCTGCCCAGGTCGTTGTCATGATTCGTGGCGTAGTAGTGGAGCGCCAGGTAGTCCACCTGGTCGTAGCACGTTTCGAGCACCAGGCGGTCCCACTCGGGGTAGGTCCGCATACTTGTGCTGGACGAGCCGCACAGAATGAGCTGGATGGCCGGGTCTTGCAGGCGCATCACCTTGGCCGCCTCACGCGCCTTCTTGCCGTAGTCCAGGGCATCCAGGTGGCCGATCTGCCACGGGCCGTCCATCTCGTTGCCGAGGCACCAGTAGGGTACGGCGTGCGGGGTCGGGTAGCCGTGGGCGGCGCGCAGGTCGGCGTAGTGGCTGCCGACTGGGGCGTTGCAGTACTCGACCAGGGCGGCGGCTTCCTCGATGGTCCCTGTCCCCAGGTTGACGCCCAGCATGGGCAGGGCATTGAGCAGCCGACAGACTTCGATAAACTCGTTCGTCCCGAACTGGTTAGTCTCGATGGACTGCCACGCCAAGTCGCGGTGTCGAGGTCGCTCCTCGCGCGGGCCGACGCCGTCGCGCCAGTGGTAGCCGCTGAGGAAGTTACCGCCCGGGTAGCGGATGACGCTCAGCCGCAACTCGCGCAGGGCTTGGAGCACGTCCTGGCGGTAGCCTCGGCCGTCGGCGTGGGGCGAGCCGGGGTCATAGAGGCCGCCGTAGATACAGCGCCCCATGTGTTCGGCAAAGCCGCCGAACAGCAGGGGCGAGATTTCGCCGATGATGCGCTGGGTATCGATGTAGATGCGAGCCGTCATGAAGAAGTCCTTTTGCTCAACGTGACCAGCATAGCTTCCAATTATAAGACCCGGCCTGACCAGAGGCAAGCAATGCGGGGACAGGTAGGGGCGCGGCGCCCGCGCCCGAAGTAGAATCAGCGAGCCGGTGTCCAGTGGACACCGGCTCGCTGGCTTCCGTTGCGCTTCTAGCGCGGCTCGACGAGTAACCGAACGGCTGTCCGCTCCTGCTCGCCGATTTGGACCTCGGCGAACGAGGGGATGCAGACCGCGTCAATCCCGTCCTCGGCCAGATAGCTCCGCGCAATCGCCACCGCCTTAATGGCCTGGTTGACGGCCCCCGCGCCAATGGCTTGCACCTCGGCGCGGCGGTGCTCGCGGACCACGCCTGCAATTGCGCCCGCGACGGCCGTTGTTCGTGACTTGCCCGACACTTTGATGACATTGTTAGCCATGTTGTTTTCCTCCTGGCGGGTGTCGGTACGCTCGCTCGGCGGGGCAAGCAGTACTACTTAGCGGGCGATGTCCACCGCCCGCGTCTCTCGAATCACCGTTACCTTGATCTGCCCGGGATACTCTAACGACTCCTCGATCTTCTTGGCGATGTCGCGGGACAATTGGAGAATCGTCAGGTCGTCCACTTCGTCGGGTTTAACCATAATACGGACCTCGCGGCCCGCCTGGATCGCATACGACTCCTGGACACCTGGGAACGAGTTCGCCACATTCTCCAGCGCCTTAATCCGCTTCATGTACAGTTCTAGCGTCTCGCGGCGGGCGCCGGGCCGAGCACCCGACATGGCGTCGGCGGCCTCGACCAGAATGGCTTCGACCGACTCTGGCTCGACTTCGTGATGGTGCGCCCCGATGGCGTTGACTACCTTCG
>JAHCIP010000551.1 GCA_026129165.1 Anaerolineae bacterium | reverse complement strand
ATCAGCTACGACTACCCCGGCGGCCGCGAGTGGAGCATGCCGGTCTGCTATCTCCAGGTACTAGATGGGCAGTTCTTGAGCGCCGCTCCGCAGAAGGTTGAGCCGAACAGGGCGGCCAATCCGTCCGATAGCGGCCAGACAGGGGACCGCGAGCAAAAGCGGGTAGCGGCCGAGCTAGACATTGAGTACAAGAACCTGGCCGAACTGGAACGACGCCGGGGTCTGAGCAAGAGCGTCTCACCCTTGTTGGAAGAGCAATGGAAGGACACACTGGAGAATATCAAGCGGCTTGAAACGTCGCTCGGGCAGTCGAAGGGGGGGCAGGGTGGCTGAACGAGTCCCCGTCTCCGCGCCGCCCCCACCGCCGTCGAAGCGGGCGACGCCGCGCGTTCGGCTGGACAGCTTGCGGCATATGGCGCGCCTGGCGGTTGACCTGGAACGCCGCCGCCAGGCGTGCGCCCATCTACGCGAGATACTGACCCCCCTACTGACCTCTGACGAGGTCGTGGTCACTGGCGAGGCCGACTGGCTGGGCCGCCTCGACGCGGTCCTCGAACAAGCCTTTGCCCGCCTGCATGCCTTGAGTAGCGACACCGCGCCCGCCGTGGCCGAAGACAGCCTGGACGAGATACAGAAGTTGCTGGAAGGGTCGGATTGGGACCTGATGGACCGCAACCGCAGCCGCCTGGAGCGGATGAAAGCGGCCGTCGAGGCTAGCCAGCAGGCCCGCGCCGACCGCTGGCGTCAATTCGAGCAGCAGTTGGCCGTCTTCGACCAGCGCATTACGGAACTGGATCAGCGCCTTGAGCAGGCGCGGGAAATCGAGGCTCCCATCTGGCAGGAGGAGGAGAGGCTACGGCGATGGCGTGACCAGTATACCAATGCCCGGCGCGCTTTTACCGAGCAGCGTGAAAGCGACATTGAGGGCGAGTTAGCCACTCTGGCCCAGGCGCTCGGACCGACGGAGAGTGTGCCATTGGGCGGCGAGACGAGCACAGGCCAAAATGCTGTGGGCGCTGTCGCCCCTCCGCGCCAGAGCGAGGCCGAGAAGGTACTGAATGTGCTGGGTCAGAAGATGCAGGAGGAGGAAACGCTGCAGAACAGCCGGCGGGCCGAGCTTCTCCTCTTGCGTTACCCGCCTGATGCGCGCGGCCGCCACCAGTACGAAGTGCTCCTCCGTACGCCCAGCGACCGGGGCGGGCAGGGGGTCAATATCCAGGATTCAAGTACCCTGGTCGAGCAAGACCGTCTTACCTTCCTCCGCCTCATCAACCGCATCGCCTCCAAAGACAGCCAGGTGCGCGGCCTGCTGGAAGAGCAGCCCCCGGCTGCCCCGCCGGGGCCTCAACCTCCGGCCGCCCCGCCGCCGGCGCTGGCGGCTCTACGCGACTTCGACCTGGAGCCACCGATGGTAGGCGGCCGACCCGCGCCCAGCCTGGCCGAGCAGGTCCTCGACCTGGGCGACGAGATGTATCGGCTGGCGATCCCCGAGGCCATGCAGACGTACTTTCGCGATAATCGCTGCTCGATCACCATTACTACCAATGACCTCGAGTTGCCCTGGGAATTGATGGCCTACCGGCTCAAAGACGGCAAGACGACCTTCCTCTGCCTGGACCGCGCCATCGCCCGCATGCCCATGGGCCGCGCCTTCCCCCGCAACTTCACCCGGCCCACCATCACCGACCGCAAAGTGCGTTTCCTGCTCATCGCCGACCCGACCGCCGACCTCCCCAATGCGCTCCGCGAGGTGGATACCCTCGAAAAGAACCTGCGCGACTTGTGGGGGGACCGCATCGAGATTACAACGCTCAAGAAAGGGGATGCGACCGGCGAGGCGCTCAACCGCCTGTTGCGCGGCGGTACGGTAGACGTGATCCACTACGCCGGCCACGCCTTCTTCGATGACAAGGACTCGGACTTGAGCGGCCTGGTCCTGCATGACCGCGAACTGTTCCTGGCGCAGAAGATACGCCGCCTGCTCGAAGGCCGGCCGCTCGTGTTCCTGAATGCCTGCGAAAGCGGCCTGGCAAAAAACGAGGCTCCTCCGCCCGATGGAACCAAGTCGTATCTCCAGCGGCCGGCCGAGGGTTTGGCGTCAGCGTTCATCTACGGCGGCGCCATTGGCTGTATTGGCTCGCTCTGGCCCGTCTACGACCGCTACGCCGCCCAGTTCGCCACCACCTTTTACGACCTTGTCCTCCAGGGCTACCGCCTCGGTGAGGCGATGCGCCGGGCGCGGCGCGACATCTGGGCCAGCAATCCGGAGCCAGTGACCTGGGCGGCCTATGTCCTCTACGGCGACCCCACCCTCCAACTCATCGCCACGCGCCGCCGCTGAGGGCGATGACCGCGCCGTGAACGACGCGGCGGGATGGCAGGCAGGAGCCGTGGCGTTTAGGCCACGGACGAG
>JAHCIP010000550.1 GCA_026129165.1 Anaerolineae bacterium | reverse complement strand
AACACCACCGAGGCAGTAAAAAGGCAAGGTCAACAGAATGACAAACAAGAACACGCCACGCAGGCGGTTAAAGGGCTGCATGGGAAGGGCCTAACGCTTACAAGGCAGCGAGCGTCTCAACAATAGCCTCTCGCATTGAATCCAGGTAGTCAATTTCCAGCAGGCGGTCCCAGGCCGCACCCATGGTATCCGGGTTCCACGGATTTTCGTCGCTCCGTAGTTCTCGCTCGTGGCCGAGACTCCGCAGTTGAGCATCAATGGCCCGCAGGCGATAGCGCAGGTAGCGCCGCATGCTCTCGCGGTCCATGCGCTCAACATCCACGTGGACATGCGGAAAGTTAGGTATGGGATAAAGAATCCCTGGATAACCGCGCGCCATGGCGTGTCCCCCTCTGAGACAACCTCTCGGCAATGAGCCGTATCATAGCACGAATCCGGATAGGTAGCAAACGTAGGCGAAATACATTATAATCGAGCTATCACCGTCGAGACACCGGGATTCGCGGTTCAAAGGAGAATCGGGCTATGACTGCCATCACCACTGCGCAGAACAAGCTGCGCTTTATGGCCGAGGAACTGGCCGAGCTAGACCAGAAGGGGCTGCGCGTCCACATCCGCACCATCGAGTCGCCCCAGGGGGCGTGGCTCCAGGTGGACGGCAAGCGCGTCCTCAACCTAGCATCCAACAACTACCTGGGCCTGGCGAATCACCCGCATCTGGTGGAAGCGGCCAAAGACGCTATGGACCGCCTGGGCGTCGGGCCGGCCGCCGTACGCACCATCGCCGGCACCATGTCCATCCACGTCGAGGCCGAGGCGCGGCTGGCCCAATTCAAAGGCGCCGAAGCCGTCATCCTGCTCCAGTCCGGCTTCACTGCCAACCAGGCCGCGCTGGGCGCGGTGCTCGGCAAAGAAGACGCCATCTTCTCGGACGGCCTCAACCACGCCAGTATTATTGACGGCGCGCGGCTCTCACGGGCCAAGATCATCGTCTACCCGCACAACGATGTGGCCGGCCTGGTAGAACTGCTGGAGCGCGAGACCGAGTACCGCCGCCGTCTCATTGTGACCGACGGCGTATTCTCGATGGATGGCGACATCGCGCCGCTGCCGGCCCTGGCCGACGTGGCCGAACGCTACGGCTGCCTACTGATGGTGGACGACGCCCACGGCGAGGGAGTGCTGGGGCGCGGGGGGCGCGGCATTGTGGACCACTTCGGGCTGCACGGGCGGGTGGACATCGAGGTAGGGACGCTGTCCAAGGCATTTGGCGTGGTGGGCGGCTTTATCGCCGGGCCCAAGCTGCTGGTGGACTACGTGCGGACGCGGGCGCGACCCAACCTCTTCTCCAGCGCCTTGACTGTGCCTGACACCGCCGCCTGTCTGGCCTCGGTGGACCTGATGGAAGCCTCCACGGCGCTGGTAGACCGCCTGTGGGCCAACGGCCGCTTCTTCCAGGCCGAAATGCGCCGCCTGGGCTTTGACCTGGGCAAGACGGTTACGCCTATCACGCCGGTCATGCTGGGCGAAGCGCCGCTGGCGAAGGAGTTCGCCCGCCAACTCTACGAGCGCGGCGTCTTCGCCGTCGCCATCGGCTTCCCAACCGTGGCGCTGGGCCAGGCGCGTATCCGCGTCATGCTCTCCGCCGCCCACACCGACGATGACCTGCACTACGGCCTGGAGCAGTTCGCGGCGGTGGGACGGTCGCTAGGGGTGATTCAGTAATCGAACCACTGAGACACAGAGAGCACGGAGGCTATAGTTATAGCCTCCGTCCTCTCCTTTAGGCTTCCGTGGTTTCCTGGAACTCGCCCGTTGCCTCCATGTACGCCCAGCCGCTGGTGTCAGGCGGCTCCAGCCCCAGTTGGGTGAGGATGGTCGAGATATGCGTGCGGTGCTCGGTCGCGTGGTTGATGGCCTGGAGCATCAGGCTGGCGAGGGGGTAGCGTACTACGATCTTGTGGTCGTCCGACCATTCCTCGACCTGGGTATCCGCGCGGGCGGACAGGGCCAACAAGAGTAACTCGTCGCCCGTCCACCGCGACGCCTGCTTGAGAATCGCCAACCCTGGAAATCGGTCCCGAAAGGAGGGCGTGTCGGGCAGCTTTCCAGTGACGCGATGCACATAGCTCACTTCGCCGCCCACGACGTGCCGCAGCGTGTCCCGGATGGAACCAAAAGTCCCAATCCCCGACGTATCCAGTTGCTCATCACTCAGAGCTTCGCAAAATTCCAGCAGCTTCAGGTTGGCCCAGGTGTTGTGGCGGAACAAGGTGATTAGCACGCTGTTATCCGCTTGTGTAGCCGGTTGCATCTTCGCTCCTTAGGTGAGGCTCTGCAAGAGGGTCTTGAGGGCAGGCGGGAGGGGGTGTTTGGCCTGCGGGTTAGCCCAGAGGGCAAGCAGACGGCTCGGCTCGC
>JAHCIP010000055.1 GCA_026129165.1 Anaerolineae bacterium | reverse complement strand
GCCGAGCCGAAGAACCACTTCACGATTGGCATCAACGACGACGTGACCTTCACCAGCCTCGACTACGACCCAGACTTCACCATCGAAAGCCCGAACACCGTCGAGTGTGTCTTCTGGGGTCTTGGCGCGGATGGCACTGTCGGCGCGAACAAGAACTCCATCAAGATCATTGGTGAGGAAACGGACAACTACGCCCAGGGCTACTTCGTGTATGACTCGAAGAAGTCTGGCTCGGTGACGATTTCCCACCTGCGCTTCGGCCCGGACCCGATCCGCGCGCCGTATGTGATTCGCCAGGCCTCGTTTGTGGCCTGCCACCAGTTCTCGTTCCTGGAACGGCTGAATGTGCTCAAGTACGCGCGGCCCGGCGGCGTCTTCTTGCTCAACAGCCCGTTTGGCCCCGACCAGGTCTGGGAGCACCTACCCCAGGAGACGCAGCAGACCATCCTCGATAAGCAGCTGAAGTTCTACGTGATTGACGCCTACAAGGTCGCCTACGCGACGGGCATGGGCAGCCGTATCAACACCGTCATGCAGACGTGCTTCTTCGCCATCAGCGGCGTCCTGCCCCCCGAGCAGGCGATCGAGGAGATCAAGAAGAGCATCCAGAAGACCTACGGCAAGCGCGGCGAGGCCGTGGTGCGCAAGAACTTCCAGGCCGTGGACCAGACGCTCGCTGGCCTGAACGAGGTGAGCCTCGTCGGCAAGACCGTCACCGCCAACGCGCCCGCCATGCGGCCCGTCATGCCTGACAATGCCCCGGCGTTTGTCAAGAACGTCCTCGGTCCGATGGGTGTTGGCGAGGGCGACAGCCTGCCGGTCAGCGCCTTGCCCTGCGATGGCACCTATCCATCCGGCACGGCCCAGTGGGAGAAGAGGAACATCGCCCTAGAAATCCCGGTCTGGGACCCGAACATCTGCATCCAGTGCGGCAAGTGCGTGTTTGTCTGCCCCCACTCGGTCATCCGCCACAACGTCTTCGACCCGGCCCTGCTAAAGGACGCGCCCGACACCTTCCTGAGTGTGGACGCCAAGTTCAAGGAGTTCCCCGGTACGAAGTACGCCCTCGCTGTCTCGCCCGAAGACTGCACCGGCTGCTCGCTGTGTGTCGAAGCCTGCCCGGTCAAGGACAAGACGCAAGTGGGGCGCAAGGCCATCAATATGGCTCCGCAGCCGCCCATCCGCGAGCGCGAGGTCCGCAACTGGGACTTCTACGTCAGCCTGCCCGAAGTAGACCGCAGCACGCTCAACACCGCGACCATCAAAAACTCGCAATTGGCCCTGCCGCTGTTTGAGTTCTCCGGCGCCTGCTCCGGCTGCGGTGAGACGCCCTACATCAAGCTGCTGACCCAGCTCTTTGGCGACCGTACCGTTATCGCCAACGCCACGGGCTGCTCGTCCATCTACGGCGGCAACTTGCCGACGACGCCCTACACGGTCAACGCCGAGGGGCGCGGCCCGGCCTGGTCCAACTCGCTGTTCGAGGACAATGCTGAGTTCGGCCTGGGCATGCGCTTGACGCTGGACAAGCAAGAGGAGTTCGCCCGCGAGATGCTGCCGCAGGTCGCCAGCCTGGTAGGGGATGAGTTGGTGAGCGCCATCCTGGCTGCCGACCAGTCCACCGACGCCGGGGTCCACACCCAGCGGGGCCGCGTGGCGCAACTCAAGGACCGCCTCCAGACGGCGCAAGGGCGCTTCAACGGCCAGGCGCCGGCCCTGGTGTCCAACCTCCTCTCGGTGGCCGACGCCCTGGTCAAGAAGAGCGTCTGGATCATCGGCGGCGACGGCTGGGCCTATGACATCGGCTACGGCGGTCTGGACCATGTCCTGGCCTCCGGCCGCAACGTCAACATCCTGGTCCTCGACACGGAGGTCTACTCGAATACGGGCGGCCAGGCGTCCAAGTCCACGCCGCGTGGGGCGGTCGCCAAGTTCGCGGCGAAGGGCAAGGGGATGCCTAAGAAGGACCTGGGCCTGCTGGCGATGTCGTATGGCTATGTCTACGTCGCCCGCGTGGCAATGGGCGCCAACGACCAGCACACCCTGCGCGCCTTCCTGGAGGCCGAAGCCTACGACGGCCCGTCGCTGATTATCGCCTACAGCCACTGTATCGCCCACGGCTTCGACATGAAGAAGGGCCTGGAGCAGCAGAAACTGGCCGTCCAGGCGGGCTACTGGCCGCTGTACCGCTTCAACCCTGACCTGGCCCAGCAGGGGCATACCCCGCTTCAGATTGACTCACGCGAGCCGAGTATCCCCATGCAGCAGTACGCTCTCAACGAGACGCGCTACCGCATGTTGATGCAGAGCGACCAGGCGCGGAGTGAGGAATTGCTCAAGGAAGCGCAGCAGGACGTGGAACTGCGCTGGAAGATGTATGCTCAGTTCGCCGCCCTCTACGCCGAGACCAAGGGCAAGTAAACGGCTCTGACCCCACCTCCTACCCCTCCCCGCTTGCGGGGAGGGGAGAGGGGAGGGGGTAACTTGCGGGAGGCCCAATCATGAACACGCAACAGGAGCGTAGTCTAGTCGAGCTAGGGCAGGCCGTCGCCGAGGCTGTCTGCTTCTTCGCCCATGTGGACGAGAACCTGCCCGACGGCGAGCAAACCGCCCGCACGGTCCTAGCGCACCTCGTCTTCTGGCATCGGGAGTATGTCGCCATTGTCGAGGCCCTGGCCGCAGGCCAGCCGCCGGTACTCCTGCAAGGACGCTTCCCCGCGTTCTACCAGCAGGCCAGCCTCGAGTTCGCCAGCGTGCCTATGCCCCTCCTGGCAACCCGGTTAGGCGAGTTTCAGGTCCGACTGGACGCCGCCCTCTGCGTCATTCCCGACTGGAGCGCCGACTTTCCCATCAAGCAGGGAGGGAAGTTTACCTCGGTTGAGGAGCGCGTCCCCAGTCTGGCGGCGCACATCCGCAACCATGTGATTGCGCTCCGCAAGGCGGAGCGGCACGCCCTGGCCTTAGCGTACTAGAGGGCTGTATGGCACTATCACAGTCTACCTCTGAGACTAGGGGGCAGGGGGCAGGGGCCAGGGAGCCAATCCTGAGTGTCGTCGCGTCTCTACTGGCGGGCGCGGTCGGCGGCTTCCTGGCGGCGCAGCGCCTCGGCCAGCCGCTGCGTTACCCGCAGGCGCAGGTGTGGGAGCGCGAGCTAGTCGAGCGGCACGGCCACGTCAAGGGGACCATCCTGGCGCAGCGGGTCCAGACGCGCTACGCGCAACTGTACGCCGAGCGGCCCCGCTTCAGCGAACGCGCCTTGCGGATGCATCTGGAGCGCCATATCCTGCCTGGTCTGGCCCTCTATCGCACCCTGCTAGCCGCCCACGCCAACAAGCCGGCGGTGCTCAAGGAGACGGCGCGGCTGTTGGAGGCGAGTCTACTAGCGCAGCGAGACAGCCTTGACCTGCTCAAGGTTCTGCCAGCGGCCTTATTCCTGCGGGTTGCGGGACGGCTGACGATCCAACGCGACTTTCCGGCGGTGGGCTGGGAAATCGAAGGGATTGAGGACAGCCCCGCCCGGCTCGCTTTCAACGTCCATCACTGTTTCTATCAGGAAGTCCTGGCCGCCTACGAGGCGCCTGAACTGACGGCCCTTTTCTGCCACCTGGATAATGTTCGTTTTACCAAACTGCCCCCCGGACTCCTCTGGGAGCGCACTCAAACCCTCGGGCATGGTGACCCCATGTGTGACTTCTGCTGGCGTCGCGTCGCCCCGACGGAGGTAAGCCATGATCGAAATGATGAAGCCTAATCTGTCCACGACCTATCTGGGCCTGAACCTAAAGAACCCCCTCGTGGCGTCCGCGTCGCCGCTGTCCAAGAAGGTGGACACCGTGCGGCGGCTGGAAGACGCCGGCGTGGCGGCGGTGGTGATGTATTCATTGTTCGAGGAGCAGATCGTCCACGAGAGCCTCGAACTGGACCACTACCTCACCCGCGCCAGCCACACCTATGCCGAGGCGCTGACCTATCTGCCCGATATGGGCACGTATAGCATCGGGCCGGAGGTGTATCTCGAACACATCCAGAAGCTGAAGAAAGCCGTGAGCATCCCGATCATTGGCAGCCTCAACGGTATCTCGACGGGCGGCTGGGTTGAGTATGCCCGGCTCATCGAGCAGGCGGGCGCGGATGCCCTGGAACTGAACATCTACAACCTGCCCATCCATCCCGACATCACCAGCGAGGAGATGGAGCAGGAGTATGTTCAACTGGTGCGCGACGTGCGCAACACCATCAACATCCCGCTGGCGATTAAGCTTAGCCCGTTCTTCACCGCGCTACCCAACCTGGCGCGGCGGCTGGTTTACGCCGGCGCCAATGGCTTGGTGCTGTTCAACCGTTTCTACCAGCCTGACTTCGACCTGGACACGCTGAGCGTCGTGCCCAACCTCGTGCTGAGCACGTCGGATGAGCTACGCCTGCCCCTGCGCTGGATCGCCATCCTGTATGGCCGCGTCCAGGCGGATTTTGCCCTGACCAGCGGTATCCATCGCGCGCAGGATGTGCTCAAGGGCGTCATGGCCGGCGCGAGCGTGACCATGATGGCATCGGCGCTGCTGGAATACGGCCCGAAGTACGCTACAAGCATCCTGACCGACCTGGAAAAGTGGATGGTCGAGCATGAGTACGAGTCGATTACCCAGATGCGCGGCAGCATGAGCCAGCGTGCCGTCGCGGAACCGGCCGCCTTCGAGCGCGCCAACTACGTCAAGGTGCTGAGTTCCTACGATAACCGCCTGCTATAAAGGGCGCTGGGTGGGGGGTGGGCAGTGGGTAGTATTATCAGGTGTCAGAGACGAAGTCGCTCTGACACCTGATTCTTTTGTCCTGACCCTCCACCGCTCACCACCCACCCCAATCGTAGGTGGAGACCTCTATCCATAGCGCGTACATCTCTTCACGCCAGAGGGCGTTAAATGGCATTAAGATATAGCGGGGCTACAAATCTGAGGAGAATCCATGTTACAACTCGCCGAGGACACCCTGGTCTCGCAAGCCGTTAGCGGGGACCCGGTCGCCTTTGCTCAACTGGTGGAGTCCTACCAGGCCCCGGTGTACAACCTCGCTTACCGCTTATTAGGCTCGGAGCTAGAGGCAGAAGACGTCGCCCAAGAAACATTTTTGCGCGCCTACTCCCATCTGGACTCTTATCAGCCCACCCGGTCGTTCCGTACCTGGCTGCTCTCCATCGCCGCGCACATCTGCATTGATCAACTCCGCCACGCGGGCGTCCTCCATATTGAGGGGATGGGGGCGTATGAACCGACCAGCCAGACGCAGGACCCTGAAACGACGGCCCTGACCAAAGAACGCGACCGCGAGCTGCGGCATCTATTACGCCACCTGTCGCCCCAAAGTCGTCAGCTCATTGTGTTGCGTTACTGGTACGACCTGTCGTATAAGGAGATTGGCCGTATCGTCGGCTTGAGCGAGAATGCCGTCAAGAGCCGGCTGCACCGGGCGCGCCATCAACTGGCGCGGCTGGCGAAGCCCATCTTGCTCCTGCCGCCTTCGCGGCCGAGGACACCTGTGTGGGCTGCGTGATGTCGCTGGCGGGGCGGCGCAAACCGATTGTGATGTTCCCGTCTTACCTAATCTGAAATCACTGACGGAGACCTAAATGACACCCGAATTGACCCTTGACGCGTTACTCCCAGCCGAAATGGCGGCCAAAGCCGAACAAATTGGCGTCAAGAAAGCGGCTTTGAACTGGGTGACACAGTTTGTTCTCGCCATCCTGGCCGGCGCGTTCATCTCGCTCGGCGCGATCTTCGCGACCACTGCCGTCGCCGGGGCGGGTGATGCCCTGCCCTACGGCGTCCAGCGCCTCCTGGCAGGCCTTGTCTTCTCGCTCGGTCTGATCCTGGTCATCATCGGCGGAGCCGAGCTATTCACGGGCAATAACCTCATCGTCATGGCCTGGGCCAATCACAAGGTTACAACGGGCGCGCTGCTCAAGAACTGGGGCATCGTCTACCTGGGCAACTTTGTCGGCGCGTTCGCCACGGCCATCCTCGTCTTTGCCAGCGGCCAGTACACCTTTGGCAAGGGCGTGGTCGGCCTGGCGGCTCTCTCGACCGCCAACGGCAAGGTTGGGCTGGACTTTGTCCAGGCCGTTGTCCTGGGCATCCTGTGTAACGTCCTCGTCTGCCTGGCCGTCTGGCTCACCTTTAGCGCCCGCACGACAACGGATCGCATCCTGGCGATCATCCCGCCCATCACCGCCTTCGTCGCCGCCGGCTTCGAGCACAGTATCGCCAATATGTACTTCATCCCGATGGGCATATTCATCCGGCTGTTCGCGCCGGCGTCCTTCTGGACGACCATCGGCAAGACGGCTGCCGATTATCCGTTGCTGACCTGGGACCGCTTCCTGGTGAATAACCTGGTCCCTGTTACCCTGGGTAACATTATCGGTGGCGCGGTTCTGGTTGGCGCGGTGTATTGGTTTGTCTATCTCTGGCACCCCCAGGTTCTCAAGCAGCGCGAAGAGAAGCTGGGGCGGACGCATCCAGTGCGGGGCTTTCACTAGACCCCCGCCGTTGTGCCAGGATCATCCGGTTCTTATCATACAGGCGGCTGCGCGCAGGAGCCGCAAAGGAGTCAGATATGTTGACCTTGATGCCCAAAAAGACCCAAAAAGACGAGACGATGGAGGTCTCATTGACGGGTCTGGCCTTGCTCACCCACCCCCGGCTGAACAAGGGCAGTGCGTTCAGCGACGAGGAACGGCGTGAGTTTGGGCTGCTTGGCCTTCTCCCGCCCCATCCGGCGACCATGGAAGAGCAACTGACACGCACCTACGAGAACTACCAACGCAAACCGACCGACATCGAACGGTACATCTACCTGGCGAGCCTGCAAGACCGCAACGAGACGCTCTTCTTCCGGCTGATGCAGGATCACATCACTGAGATGATGCCCATTGTCTACACGCCCACGGTCGGCGCGGCGTGCCAGCAGTATAGCCACCTCTATCGGCGTCCGCATGGCCTCTACATCCCCTACCAGGAGAAGGACAACCTCGATGCCATCCTGGCTAACACACCGATTCCTAACGTCAAGGTCATTGTCGTGACGGATGGCGAGCGCATCCTCGGCCTGGGCGACCTGGGGGTCGGCGGCATGGGCATTCCCATTGGCAAGCTGGCTCTCTACACGCTCTGCGCCGGCATTGACCCCTCCACCACCCTGCCCATCGTCCTCGATGTGGGGACGAACAACGAGAGCCTGATCAACGACCCGCTGTACCTCGGCTGGAAGCACGAGAGGGTGCGCGGCCAGGACTACGACGACTTCATCGAAGCCTTTGTCCAGGCTGTCATGCGCAAGTGGCCCACAGTGGTGCTCCAGTGGGAGGACTTCTCCAAGGGTAACGCCCGCCGCCTGCTCGACCGCTACCAGGACCGCCTGTGCACTTTCAACGACGACATCCAGGGCACCGGCGCCGTAACGCTGGCCGGCTTGCTGGCCGCCATGGACGCCATCGGCTCCAAGCTCAGCCAACAGCAGATTGTCATGCTTGGCGCTGGCTCAGCCGCCACCGGCATCGCCGACCAGTTGGTCGTAGCGATGGTGGGCGAGGGGATGAGCGAGGCCGACGCTCGCCAGGCCATCTGGCTGGTGGACAGTCACGGGCTGGTGCACGATGGCCGCAGCGGGCTGGAAGACTTCAAGCAGCGCTATGCCCAGCCCCAGGCCAAGACGGCCGACTGGCAGGTCGCCCACCCGGCCATGATGACGCTGGAGGACGTTGTCCACAACGTGCAGCCGGGCATCCTGATTGGCACCGGCGCGCAGCCTGGCGCCTTCCATGAGGCCCTGGTGCGCGACCTGGCGCAGCACGTCGAGCGCCCGGTCATCTTCCCGCTGTCGAACCCGACCTCCAAGAGCGAAGCCGTGCCAGCTGACCTGCTGGCCTGGACCAATGGCCGTGCCCTCGTGGCGACGGGCAGCCCGTTCGCGCCCGTCTACTACGAAGGTACGACGTACACTATCGGTCAGTGCAACAACTCGTTTATTTTCCCCGGCGTCGGGCTGGGCGTGGTGGCGAGTGGCGCGCGCCGCGTCACCGAATCCATGTTCGTCGCCGCTGCCCGCGCCTTGAGCGAACTGTCACCGACTCGCCATAACCCGACCGCGTCGCTCTACCCGGCCCTGGAAGGCATCCGCGATGTGTCGCGCCAGGTGGCGCTGGCGGTCGCCCTCGAAGCCCAACGCCTCGGCCATGCCGACAGGCTGTCCCTGGAGGAGACGGTGGAGCGCATCAACGCAGCGGTGTGGGAGCCGAACTATAAGCAGTACCGTCCGGCGCGTTAAGTGTCCGACCGGGACAACAACGGCGTTGTCCCTATTACCCGTGAAAGAATGATGGTGTAGGGCAATTCGCTGCGTTGTCGCCAGACCCGAAGCAGGGCGGGCAATGAGGAATTGCCCTACACGCGAGTTGAGGGAGATTTATGACCTCTCCAGTGAAAGAGCTATCGTCGCGCCGCTATATCTACCAGGGGGACCCGCTGCTCACGCCGCCGCCGGCCGACCTGATGGTCATCCTGGACAAGTATCGCGGCCAACGTGACGCCCTGATGACTGTGCTGGAAGAGTTGCAGGATCACTACGGCTATCTGCCCCAGCAGGGGTTGCAGTATGCCGCGCGTGAACTCGGCTTCCCGCTCAGCCAGGTCTATGGCGTCGCCACGTTCTACAACCTGTTCCAACTCAAGCCGCCGGGCCGCTACATCGTTCGGGTGTGCAAGGGCACGGCCTGCCATGTCAACCGTTCGGGCGAAATCCTGGCGATGATCAAGACCAAACTTGGCATCGGCGAAGACGAAACAACCCCGGATGGCATGTTCACCCTACAGACCGTCGCCTGCATGGGCGCGTGCAGCCTCGCGCCGGTGGTCGTGGTCAACGACCGCACGTATGGTCGCATGACGCCCGAAAAGTCCACTGCCATGCTGACTGAACTCCATGACGAGGCGGCGATGGAGGTGAAAGTATGACCCCCATGATCCGTGTCGGTATGTCCACCTGCGGCCTGGCCGCCGGGGCCGGCGCCGTCTACACCGCCATTGACACCTACCTGCACCGCCGCCAGTTGTCCGTCACCCTCCAGCCGACGGGCTGCGTCGGCGCGTGCCACCGCGAGCCGCTGGTCGAAGTCGTTGTGGATGGAGCTTCGACCCTCTACGGTCCGGTAACGCCGGAACGCGTCTCTCTCATCCTGGACCAGCACTTCGGCGGTCGCGGTCGCGGCGTCTCTCCGGACTGGATTGTCAGCCGCCGCGCCGACAGGACCGATTATCCCTTCCTGGGCCGACAGGTCAAAGTCACCACGCCCCTATGCGGCGTCATTGACCCGCACTCGCTGGAAGACTACCTGGCCTACGGTGGTTACCAAGGCTTCAAGCAGGCGCTCAAGATGACGCCTGAACAAGTGATACAGGCGATCAAGGATTCGCATTTGCGCGGGCGCGGGGGTGCGGGCTTCCCAGCCGGCATGAAGTGGGACATTACGCGCCAGCAGCGCGGTTCCGACAAATACCTTATCTGCAACGCCGACGAGGGCGACCCGGGCGCCTTTATGGACCGCACCATGATCGAGGGCGACCCGCACCGCCTCATTGAAGGTATGCTCATCGCGGCCCACGCCATCGGGGCGACGCGTGGCTACATCTACGTCCGCGCCGAGTACCCGCTGGCCGTCAAGGCGCTCCGCCTGGCCTTGCAGCAGGCGCGTGAGTACGGCATGGTGGGCCAGAATATCCTGGGCAGCGGGATGAACTTCGAGTTCATCATCAAGGAGGGCGCGGGCGCGTTTGTGTGTGGCGAGGAGACGGCCCTGATGCATTCCATCGAGGGCAAGCGCGGCATGCCCAGTATGCGGCCGCCCTACCCCTCGGAGCATGGCCTGTGGGGCCACCCGACCAACATCAACAACGTCGAGACCTACGCCAGCACGCCCAGTATCCTGCTCAACGGTCCCACCTGGTTCGCCAGCATGGGGACCCCCAAGAGCGGCGGCACCAAGGCGTTCGCCCTGACCGGAGCCATCCAGAACTCCGGCCTGGTCGAAGTGCCCATCGGCATGACGCTGCGTGAGATGATTTTCGACCTGGGCGGCGGCTGCAAGAACAACCGCGCCTTCAAGGCGGTGCAGTTGGGCGGGCCGTCCGGCGGCTGCATCCCGGCCAGC
Organism: Anaerolineae bacterium; assembly: GCA_026129165.1. Lineage (GTDB taxonomy): Bacteria > Chloroflexota > Anaerolineae > Epilineales > JAHCIE01 > JAHCIE01. The sequence goes on along the minus strand of JAHCIP010000055.1, from coordinate 15,117 downwards.
CTGCTCGACACACGCATTGACTACGAAGACCTCAAGGCCACCGGCGCGATTATGGGGTCGGGCGGTATGGTCGTGGTGGACGAGACGACATGCATGGTGGACTTTGCCCGCTACTTCCTGAGCTTCACCCAGGACGAGTCGTGCGGCAAGTGCGTCCCATGCCGCATAGGCACGCGCAAGATGCTCAACCTGCTGACCCGCATCAGCCACGGCCACGCTACTGGCGCCGACCTGGAACGCCTGCTCACGCTGTGTGAGACAGTGCGCGTCGGCTCGCTGTGCGGCCTGGGCCAGACGGCCCCCAACCCGGTGCTGACCACGCTGCGCTACTTTAAGGACGAGTACCTGGCGCATATCGAGGAAAAGCGATGCCCGGCCGGCGCATGTGAGATAGATGAGCGACAGGCGGACAACGGTCGGCCGCTGGCCCACCGCGCGCCCGCCGCCAGAGCGGAGGCAGCCCTATGACAACCCTGACGATTGATGGCCAGGTGTTCGATGTAGCGCCGGGCACGACGGTTCTCGAAGCCGCGCTAGCCAACCGCATCGACATCCCGCGCCTGTGCTACCACCCTGACCTGGTTCCGTCGGGCGGCTGCCGCCTGTGTCTGGTCGAGGTCGAAGGCCGGCCGAACCCGCAAGCCAGTTGCGGCCTCAAGTGCGACGAGGGCCTGGTGGTCCATACCCAGAGCGACCGCCTGACGGCGTTGCGCCGCGACATCATTGACCTGTTTGTGTCTGACCACCCGCTGCGCTGCGCCGTGTGCGACAAGAACGGCGCGTGCGACCTGCAACGCTACGCCTACCAGTACGGCATCTCGGAGACGGCCTACGACTTCGAGTTGTCGCGCCCGCTGTTCCAGGAGGATAATCCCTTCTTCGTCCGCGACCACCAGTACTGCATCTTGTGCAATAAGTGCGTCCGCGTGTGCGATGAGATTGTGGGGGCCAACGCCATCGAGGTGGCCGGGCGCGGCTTTACCAGCCACGTCGCCACACCCTTCGACGGGCCGATGGTCGACTCGGCCTGTGTCTTCTGCGGCAGTTGCGTCCAGGTCTGCCCGACCGCCGCGCTCCTGCCGACCTCGCGCCTGCGCAAGGGCCGCGAGTGGGAGCTAACGCGGCAGCGCACGATTTGCGGCTACTGCGGTGTCGGCTGCGGCGTCGAGTTCGCTACTCAAGGCCAGCAGATTATCTACGCTCAGGGCTACCGCGCGGCCCCGGTCAATGGCGAGTTCTTGTGCGTCAAGGGCCGCTTTGGCTGGGACTTCGCCCAGCACCCCGACCGTCTGACGCAGCCGTTGGTGAGGCGGGATCTGTTGGAGCCGCGACCGCCGACGGCCGACGGCCGACCGCTGGCGACCGCTACGACGCCGACAGAGGAGACTGTGACGAGTGACGGGCAGCGGTCATCTGTCGGCGGTCCGCCGTCCGCCGTCCGTGGTCGGCCGTCGGGGCCGGGCGTCCGTCGTCCGTCGGTCGTCGGTCGTCCCTCAGCGGACTTCGTCCCCGTCTCCTGGGAGCAGGCGCTGGACATCATCGCTACCAAGCTCGCCGATACAGTCAAGACTCACGGTTCGGATGCCGTCGCCGGGCTGTCCTCGGCGCGGTGCACCAACGAAGAGAATTACCTGTTCCAGAAGCTCTTCCGCGCCACGATTGGCACCAACAACGTGGACCACTGCGCCCGGCTGTGCCACTCTAGCTCGGTTACGGGCCTGGGCATGGCCTTTGGCAGCGGCGCGATGACTAACCCCATCCGAGACATTCGGAATGCCGACTGCATCCTGATTACCGGCTCCAACACGGCCGAGTCGCACCCCGTCATCAGCTACGAGGTGGTGCGGGCCACCAAGCTGGGCGCGAACCTGGTCATCATTGACCCGCGCCGCGTGCCCCTGGTAGACCACGCCACGCTGTTCTTGCAGCCCAAGCCAGGTACCGACATCTACATCTTCCTGGCGATGGCCCACGTCATCCTGCGCGAAGGCTGGGCCGACACAGCCTTCATCGCCGGCCGCACCGAGGGCTTCGAAGCCTTCGAGTACAGCGTCCGCGAGGTCACGCCCCAGGTCGCCGCGCTCATGTCCGGCGTTCCAGCCGAACTCATCGAGCAGGCCGCGCGGATGTACGCGCTGGGGCAGAGAGCCGACGCGCCGTCCGCAGACGGCAGACCACAGACCGCAGACGGCAGTCAGACCGACAATACGGATTACGCATTACGAAATACGCAATCCATTGCTCGCGGTCATTCGACAATTTTGTATGCCATGGGCATCACCCAGCGGAGCAACGGCACTGAACTGGTGCTGACGCTGGCAAACCTGGCGATGCTGAGCGGGCAAATCGGCAAGCCCTCGACCGGCGTCAACCCGCTGCGCGGCCAGTCCAACGTCCAGGGCGCGTGCGACATGGGCGCGCTGCCCAATGTCCTGCCCGGCTACCAGCCTGTCACCGACGCGGCCAAGCGGCAAGCGGTCGCCCAGGCATGGGATCTGGCCGACCTGCCCGCCCAGCCCGGCATCACCGTGGTCGAGATGATGCACGCGGTCCTGGCCGGCAAGGTCAAGGCGATGTATGTCATGGGCGAGAACCCCATGCTATCCGACCCCAACCTGACGCACGTGGAAGAGGCGCTGCGAGCGCTGGACTTCCTGGTGGTCCAGGACATCTTCATGAGCGAGACGGCCCAACTGGCGCATGTCGTTCTGCCGGCGGCCTCGTACCTCGAAAAGGACGGTACGTTCACCAACACCGAACGCCGTGTCCAGATGGTCGCGCCCGTCCTGCCTGCGCCCGGCCAATCGCTCCCCGACTGGCAGATTGTGGGCCAGGTGGGCGAGAAGCTGGAGGCGAAGCTGGGCCATGCGGCAGAGAAGGCCGCGGCCTGGCGCTACACCTCCACAACCGCTATTATGGACGAGATTGCCCGCGTCACGCCGAGCTACGGCGGGATCCATCACCACCGCCTGTCAGGCGAAGGTCTGACCTGGCCGTGCCCGACCGATGACCACCCCGGCACGCCCATTCTGCACACGGCGAAGTTTACGCGGGGCCTGGGCAAGTTCCACGCCGTGCCGGTGAACCTGCCTGCCGAGCAGCCCGACGCCGACTTCCCGCTTATCCTGACGACGGGCCGCATCCTGTACCACTACCACACGGGCACGATGACCCGCCGCAGCGAGGGCCTCAACTGGCGCGAGTCGCGCGGCTATGCCGAGGTCCACCCGTATGACGCCGAGCAGGCCGGCCTGCGCGACGGCGGCCCGGCCCTCGTCACCAGCCGGCGCGGCCAGGTGCGGACGCAGGTGCGCGTGACCGACCGCGTGCCCCAGGGAACGATCTTCCTATCCTTCCACTGGAAGGAAGCGCCCGCCAATGTACTCACCCAGGACTTCAAGCTGGACCCGCTGGCGAAGATACCGGAGTACAAGGTGTGCGCGGTGCGTATCGAAAGCCCCAAAGCCGCCGCTCAGGGCAAGCAGGCGGCCGGGGCGGTGGAAGCGTAGACTGCTCTCTCAGACCCTAAGGGTTTCCACGAAGTCCTCGAAGAGGGAAACCCTTAGGGTCTGGATGGGTCATAGGAGGCAATCATGAGTGTGTTAGATCCGCGCAAGGACTTTAAGACGCTGTATAGCCCGCCCACCAAAGCCCCCGTCATCGTGGATGTGCCGGAGATGAATTTCCTGATGATAGACGGTCACGGCGACCCCAACACGTCGCCCGCCTACGCCGACGCGGTCCAGGCGCTCTACAGCGTCGCCTACACCCTCAAGTTCATGCTCAAGAAGGGCGCTGGCATGGACTTCGGCGTGGCTCCTCTCGAAGGTCTATGGTGGGCGGCGGACCTGGACGCCTTCGCCAACGCGGCCAAAGACGAGTGGGACTGGACGATGATGATCATGCAGCCGCCGCAGATCACGCCCGACTTGGTCAGCGAGGCAATCCACCAGGCAGCGGCTAAGAAGGACCTACCGGCCGTTGCCAGGATGCGCTTCGACCGCTTCCACGAAGGGTTGTGCGCCCAGATCATGTACATCGGGCCGTTCGCGGCCGAGGGGGCGACGATTGAGCGTCTGCACGCCTTTATCCACGCCCAGGGCTACACATTGCGCGACAAGCACCACGAGATTTACCTCAGCGACCCGCGCCGCGCCGCCCCCGACAAGCTGAAGACGGTCATCCGCCAACCGATGCAGCCGGTCGGCATCCCGCAATTGGTCATCGCGTAGGGGTAACCAATTAGGGTAACCCTATGGTTGCCCTGGAGCGCCCACCAGGGGCTCCCCTACCCATCAAGGAGGCGCAATGGCAATCCATGAACCCAACCCCCTGGCAGTGATGGTCACAAAGGCCGCTGGCGTACTCGCTCATTCAGTCTACGAAGACTATGTCCAGAGCCTGGGCCTGGCCGGCCATGAGCGCGTTCTCGACTTTGGCTGCGGCGCGGGGACCCCCGCCCGCTATCTGGCGGCGCGGCTGCGGCCCGGCGTCGGTCATCTCACCTGCCAGGACATCTCCCACGTCTGGTTGGACGCCTGCCGCCAGCATCTTCACGACTTTCCCAATGTCACCTTTTTGCTGGGTGACATCACCACCCTGAACCTGCCGCCCCACTCGTTCGATGTCATCTTTATCCACTTCGTCCTCCACGACATCGCGCCGGGCGAGCGTCCGCCGGTGATCAAGGCGCTCGCCCGCGTCCTGACACCAGAGGGCAGGGTATTTATCCGCGAACCTCTGCATTACATCGCGCCCAGTGAGGTCCAGGAGTTGTGGCAGGTCGCAGGCTTGACCGAGACGGGCCGCCACACTGAACACATCCCGACGCAGGGTGAGGTGTACGCCGGGGAGTACGCGAGGAGATAATATGCTGTCATTTGCGCACGAGTTGAATGGCAAACAGGTCATCCTCGAAGGGCTGGCCGACGACGCCCCCACCTATCCGACCAGCACCCTCATCGAAGGGCTGCTGCCCTCCTTCGACACCTGGGTCAGCTTCGAGATGACCCTGCCCTACCCGCGCGACATCGTCTACCACGCCTTCGAACACGCCCACCTGTCGGATATGCCGCTGTTCCGCGCCTTGCTCGCCCTGCGCAGCCTCGGTCGGACCGAGAGCCTGGACGACACGCCCATCATCGAGAGCCTGCGCCATACGGAGGGTCTGCTGGTGGAAGAGGACCACGGCTATGAGTTCGCCCTGGCCTACCTGGGCGCGTTCTGGACGGGAACGCCGTTCGCGCCGGTCAAGAGCCGCGATGGGTTCATCCACGGTGAGTTTCCAGCGTATGCCAGGGCCGTGACCAACTTTCTGTTCGAGGACGTGCCCGGCGGCACGCGGGTGACGAGCGAGACGCGGCTGCAAGCGCCCAGCGAGCCAGCCGCCCGGCGGCTGTTCTGGGTCTACTGGCGGCTGATGGGCATCATTGGCGATACGGTCTTCTGCCGCAGCTTGCTCCGTGTCACACGGCGGCACGCCGGCGAACTGGCTGCCCTGCTCAGCGCGCCCGCCCTATATCTCAGCCGATGGCTCAATGCCCCGGAGCCCGACCCGTGCCGTCGCCCCTCGGCTGGCGCTCGTCGGCGCCCTCGTTTCCCTGGCCTTGCGGCTATGCTCGTCATCCGAGCGCCAACTCAGCCTAGAAGAGTCACGTCATGCCTGCTGCCACTCGGCCCCACGCCTCCCGATCCAACCCGTCTCGCCGCGCCCCGTGCCCTTGGTCAGAGCGGCCTCGCGCTCCGGCTCGCTCTGGCGGCGCCTGGGCCTGTTGGTTGCCCTGCTCGCCGTCGCCATCGGCGTCTACAGCGTCGGCATCGTTCCCTGGATGAACCGCTGGGGCGCGACGCCCGACGAACTGACACGAGTCTTGCCCGGCGATGACCTTGTCCCGAACCCGGTGGCGCAGACGACCCGCGCCATCACCATCCAGGCCGCGCCAGCCGACACCTGGCCCTGGCTGGTCCAGCTTGGGCAGGGGCGCGGCGGGCTGTACAGCTACGAGTTCCTGGAAAACCTGGTCGGCTGCGACCTGCACAACGCCGACCGGGTCCACCCGGAATGGCAAGACCTGAAGGTGGGGGACATCGTCCGCTTCATGCCCGACGGCTATATGGGCCTGCCCGAAACGCCCCACTTCACCGTCAAGGCCATCGAGCCGAACCGACTGCTCGCGCTCTACCCCTGGGTGAACTTCGTCCTGGAACCCGTCGGCCCCCACACCACGCGCCTGATCATGCGCGAGCGTATCCCGGCCGAGGGCTTTGACGCCGGGCCGTTTGAGTTCATCATGATCCGTCGGCTGGCACTGGGCGTCCAGGAGCGCGCCGAAGGCCGCCTCGCGCCGGCCCTCTACGATACGGTGGAGGTCTTCACTTGGCTCATCGCCGGACTGGTCGCGCTCATCGGCGCTATCTGGACCCTCCGCGCCCGCGACTGGCGCCCGTCTTTCGGCCTGACCGCCCTCGCCCTGGCCGCCTTCCTGACCGTTCTCTTTGGTCGCCCGCCGCTCTGGCAGTCAATGGCGGGCTGGTGGGAGGCTTGCTCGTCTGTGCGGTTGGTGTATACTGGAACAATCATTCCTACGGAGAAGAGAAATGACCAAGGAACGAATCCACGTCGAGGAATTTCAGGTCAAGGGTGATGAACTGGTCGCCAAGGTCAAGGAAATCATCCACGAAGGCAACGTGCGCCGCCTCATTATTAAGAACGAGGAAGGCAAGACGCTGGTGGAGATGCCGCTGACCGTCGGCGTCATAGGGGTGTTGCTGCTGCCGGTGTGGGCCGCGCTGGGCGCCATTGCCGCCCTGGTCACTGATTGCACCATCTCGGTTGAGAAGGTGGTCACCAAGGAGGCGGACAAGGAACCCGAGTCGGTGGTGTAACGGGGATACAATGAAATTCCTGGATTTGAAAGACATCGCGGAACGCGATATGGAGTTGGTCAATCCCACGTCGGCCGAGAAGGTGCTGGCCGTCGGGCGGGCGCTGGGCTTGAACGCGGCGAGCCGCGTCATAGACTTTGGCAGCGGCTACGCCGAGATGTTGACACTGTGGGCGGAAGCCTTCGGCATCGCTGGCGATGGGGTCGAACTGCGCCCGCTGGCCTGCGAGCGCGCCCGCCGCAAGCTGACCGAGCATGGGCTGGCCGACCGAATCCAATTCACTGCCAGAGCGCCGCCGACTACGCCTTCACCCCCCACTCCTACGACGTCGCTACTTGCCTGGGCGCGTCGTTCGTGTGGGGCGGCTACGGTCTGACGGTGCGGCACCTCCTGACCGCCATTCGACCCGGCAACTGCATCGTCATCGGCATACTGGCTCACATCCGCCGTCCCGCCGGACTACGCCCGCGCCGAGGCGACCTTCTACACGGAGTACGAACTGCTCCAGGTGATACGCCAGGCCGGCCTGGACCTGGTGACAGTAGTCCGCGCCAGCCACGACGACTGGGACCGTTACGAGTCAGAGCAATTGGGCCGGGCTGACGCGCTGGCTGGCCGAGAATCCAGACCACCCCGAGCGCGACCAGGTCCTCGACCATCTGCGCGGCAGTCAGGACGAGTACACCCGCCTGGCGCGTGAGTACTTGGGCTGGGCGATCTTCGTCCTCACCGCTGGCCTCGGCTAACCCCCCCCACCTCCCGAAGGTTCCTCAACCTTCGGGAGGCTCTTTTGAAAAGTTGACACCCTCCCCTGTTTGCGCTATAATCTATCTCGATTAGTCAGTCTTGATTATACAGGGTTGACCCGTATGGATCGCGAGCTATTGCTGCTGGGGCTGCTGCGGCAGTCGGACATGCACGGCTATCGGCTGAACGAGTTCATCGAGCGCGCCATGGCGACGTGCGTGGACCTCAAGAAGCCGACGGCTTACTTTCTGTTGGACAAAATGGTAGGGCAGGGCTGGATCACGCAGCACGAGGAGCGCGAGGGCAACCGCCCGCCGCGCCGCGTCTACCGCGTCACCGCCGAGGGCGAGGCCCAGTTCCAGGCTCTACTGCGAGCGAACCTGGCCCAGTACCACGCGGCCAAGTTCACCAGCGACATCGGTCTGGCCTTCGCCGACGCCCTGGCGCCAGCCGAAGCCCTGGACCTGCTGCGCCAGCGCCGCGCGGTCATCCTCGACGCGCTGGACGAAACCCGCGCCGCGCCCCAGCATCACGGCTCGCTGCACTGGCTGATTCAACACCGTCTCTTTCACCTGGAAACTGAACTGCGCTGGCTGGACCAGGTCATCGCGCAGCTTCAAGAAACCACCGTCCCATCCACCTCTACCCCTTAAAGGAGCACTTTCATGGCCGGTCTTGTCTCACTCATTCTAATGCTGCACTCCATCAACCGCTGGCTGATTGTCGTCGCCGCCATCGTCGCCCTGGTTGTCTACGCCATGACCTGGCTCAACAACTCGCCTATGGGCCAGAACCGCCGCCCTATGATGATCTACACGGGCCTCATGGACCTGCAAGTCCTGCTGGGTGCGATTGTCCTGGTCGGCATGGCTGCCTATCCGCGCTATCAACTCGAACACGCAGTCACCAACCTCATCGCCGTGCTTGGCGCCCACTTCCTGGCGCGCCTCCGCGCCGCGACGCCCCAGGCCCAGGCCCGTAACAACGTCCTGGCCGTCGTCGTCTCCCTGCTCATCATCATCGCCGGCGTGGCCGTCCTGCCGCAGGGCTGGTTTGGATGATAAGCCGAGAGGGGGCAGGCCAGGCCTGCCCCCTCCGGCTGAGGATGCGCTATCATGACTTCACCCACCCCTGTTGTCACGGCCTCCGCCGACGACAAACTCGACTTCAAGAAGGTTCTGCCTATCTTTGTCATCGTCCTGATTGACCTGCTGGGCCTGACCATCATCATCCCGCTGCTGCCGCTGTACGCCACGTCCTTCGGGGCCAGCCCCATGACGATTGGCCTGCTTGGCGCGGCCTACCCCGTCATGCAGTTCATCGGCGCGCCGCTGCTCGGCCGCCTGTCCGACCGCTATGGCCGCAAGCCCATTCTGCTGGTCAGCCAGGTGGGGACACTGATCGGCTTCCTCGTCCTCGGCTTCGCCAACACCCTGTGGTTGCTGTTCCTGGCCCGTCTCATAGACGGTCTGTCCGGCGCGAACATCTCGACGGCGCAGGCCGCCATCAGCGACAGCACCACTGAGAAGACGCGCACCCAGGGGCTGGGCCTCATTGGCGCGGCGTTTGGGTTGGGCTTCATCATCGGCCCGGTTATCGCCTTCGCCGCCCTCGCCCTCAGCGGCAACGACTACCGCGTGCCTGCCTTCGTCGCCGCCCTGTTCTCGGCCCTGTCCATCGTCCTCACCTGGGTCTGGTTCCAGGAAACCCACCCGGCTGAGAAGCGCGGCCTCGGCCCGTCGAAGAGCGCCTTTAGCCTGGGCGCCATGGTCGATGCGCTGCGCCGTCCCGAAGTCGGGCTGCTGCTCGTCCTCATGTTCGCGCAGCAAATCGCCTTTGGCGGGTTCGAGCAACTGCTGGCGCTGTTTACCCTAACGAGCCTCGGCCTGAACGCTTCCGGCAACGCAGTGGTCTTTGTCTTCGTAGGGGTGATTGTGGTGGCGGTCCAGGGCGGGCTGATTGGCCGCTGGAGCCGCGCTATTGGCGACCGCAAACTCATCTACCTCGGTCTGGCGACGCTGGCGCTCGGTCTGGCGTTGACCGCGCTGACGCCGCGCCAGCCCGTCCCCTGGTATTCGCAGGCGGGCCTTCAGGCGGAACTGAGCGCAAGCCGGACACTGCCCGGCGCGACTCCGCCGACGCAGAGCCTCGCCATCCCTTTGCCCAATGACACGCAGACGGGATGGCTCGGCCTGGCCTGGCTGCTGGTGGCCATGATACCCGCCTCGATTGGTGGGGGCATTCTTCAGCCCAGCATCAACAGTCTCATTACCAAGCGCGTCGACGCCACTGAGCGCGGCGGGATGCTAGGCATCAGCTCGGCTTTCCTCAGCGGGGCCAATGCCCTCGCGCCGCTCATTGGCGGCGTGATCTTCCAGGGCTTTGGGGCGGCGGCGCCCTTCTGGGCCTGGGCAGCGACCCTGGCGCTGCTGCTGGCGGCGGCCTGGGTCGCTATCAAGCCGGGTCAGGAGGAACTCGCCGCTCGCCCCGCCTGATACACTAAAACTTAGGTTGTTCCGTCGCGGTGACGGGATCCATGCCGCGCAGGAAGTCGAAGTCGCAGCCCAGCGGGGCCTGGGTGACGTGGTCGAGGAACAGCCGCCCATAGCCGCGTGTGTAGGCGGGCGGGCGGGGTGACCACTGCGCCCGGCGGCGCGCTAACTCTTCGTCCGCTACGTGCAGCGTTAGGCGGCGGCCGGCTACGTCGAGTTCCACCCGGTCGCCGTCCTGGACCAGCGCCAGCGGCCCGCCCACCGCGCTCTCCGGCGCGACGTGCAGAACGATGGTCCCAAAGGCCGTGCCACTCATGCGTGCATCCGACACACGCACCATGTCGCGCACGCCCTCGCGGAGGAGCCGGGCCGGGATAGGGAAGTTGCCCACCTCCGGCATCCCTGGCCCGCCCACCGGCCCGACGTTCTGGAGGACGAGGACATGGTCCGGCGTCACCGTCAAGTCGGGGTCATCCAGGCGGGCGCGCAGGTCGGCCATGTCGTGGAAGACGAGGCCCGGGCCGACGTGCCGCAGCAAGTGGGGCGAGGCGGCGGCGTGTGATGACCGCGCCGTCGGGGGCGAGGTTGCCCGTCAGGACCAGCCCGCCCTCCGGCTGCAGGGGTTGTCAGGGAGTGAATCACGTCGGGGTTGACGACCCGCGCCGCCTGAACGTTGTCGGCCAGCGTGCGGCCCGTCACCGTCAGCGCGTCGCCGTGGAGCAGCGGCAGCAACTCGCGCAGGACGGCGGGTATCCCGCCCGCGTAGAACACATCCTCCATCTGGTACTGGCCCGTGGGCCGGGCGTTGACAATCAGGGCGTGCGGCGGCTGAGGCGGTCGAACAGGGCGAGCGGCAGGTCGAGGCCGAGCCGCCCGGCGATGGCGGCCAGATGGACGACGGCATTGGTGCTGCCGCCGATGGCGCACAGCAGCGTGATGGCGTTCTCGAACGCGGCCTGGGTCATAATCTGCGAGGGGCGGACGCCTTCCTGGGCCAGGGCGACGATGCGCCGGCCGGCGGCTTCGGCCAGACGCACGCGGCGGCTGTCGGCGGCCGGGATGGCTCCGTTGCCCGGCAGGGCGATGCCTAACGCCTCGGCCAGGCTGTTCATGGTCGAGGCGGTCCCCATGACCATGCAGTGGCCGTGGCTGCGCACAATGCCGTCCTCGATCTCGCGGTAGGTCGCCTCGTCCAACTGGCCGGCGCGGTACTCGGCGGTCAGGCGGCGGCAGTCGGTACACGCGCCGAGGCGCTGGCCGTTCCAGTGGCCGTCGAGCATGGGGCCGCCGGAGACGAGGATACACGGCAGGTCGGCGCTCGCCGCCCCCATGAGGGCGGCGGGCGTTGTTTTGTCGCAGTTGACCAGCAGCACCACGCCGTCGAGGGGCTGGCCGCGAATCATCTCTTCGGTGTCCATCGCGGCCAGGTTGCGCAGGAGCATCGAAGTGGGGTTGAGGTAGATTTCGCCGAGCGAGATGGTGGGGAATTCCAGCGGGAAGCCGCCGGCCTGCCAGACGCCGCGTTTGACGGCGTCGGCCAGGTCGCGCAGGATCAGATTACACGGGTTGAGATCGCTGACGGTGTTACAGATGCCGATGGTCGGGCGGCCCATGTCCTGGTCATCGTAGCCCATCGCTTTCGTAAACGCGCGATGGGTGAAGCCAGCGACGCCGCCCTCCCCGAAAAACGTCTGGCTGCGTGACATAGGAGCCTCCTGCCCGCAGTATACCAGCCCCGCCTGTCACGCGCAACCCGGCTTAGCGCACCGCTTCCAGCACTTTCTGCATCAGCATCGGCTCGGGCGCGGCGCCTTCCAGGTGGACCGTGTCGTTGATGACGGTGCGCGGCACGCCCATCACGCTGTACTTGTGCGCGAGGTGCGGAAACTCGATGGCCTCCACCATGTCGGCGCGGACCAGCGGGCTTTCCACGGCCATCTGGTGCGCCAGGCGCACGGCGCGAGGGCAGTAGGGACACGTCGGCGTCACGAATACCTGGAGGTGCAGTGGCTTGTCCAGGGCCGCCAGCTTGGCCTTGGTCGCCGCTGATAGACCCGATTCGCCCTGGCTGACCATAAGGATGTCCTCGATCAATGAACTGAACTCGTAGCCGGAGGGGATACCGTAGTAGCGGATGCCGTAGTCGCGGGGCGTCAGACCGTCAGCGAGGAGGGCAATGGCGGGGATCTTGTCTACCCCTAATTCCTCCGCGACCGCTGCGTCGGCGACGAAGTCGCGGACCTCCACCCGAATCTTGTCATTCAGACTAGCTACCTCGTCCACGATTTGCCGCGTCTCGCGGCAGTACTCACACTCCCGTTCCTGGGTAAAGACGACGAGTTTGACGGGCTGGGTCAGTTTCTGAAACTCGCGGCGCAGATGCTCCTGGTCGCGGGCCGATAGTAATGCCATACGCTCTCCTGGGTGTTTATCCGTGAAGGTGGTGTTTTATCTTCTGTAAGATTGGATGCCAGGGAGAGGGCAGGGGTTACACGGGGTGGACGGGCCAGGCTCGCTCGGCATACAGGTTCAACCAGCGGTGCGCGGCGAGGGCATAGACGACGGTGTGTTGGTACAGGCGCTCTAGCTCGACGGCCTCGTGAGGACCATGCGCCACGTCGAGGCGGCCCGGCCCGTAGGCCAAGGCTGGGATGCCCCGGCGCGCGTACCACCGAATCTCCAGGATACCCGGACACATCTCAAACGTGGGTCGTTCCCCTGTCACTGCCGCGGCTGTCTCCGCCACTGCCTGGGCAGCGGGATGATCCTCGGCGACGCCGCAGGAGTAGCCCTCCTGTAGCACGTCCACGTCGAGCCGAATGCCCTCTTCCCGCAGGGTGTCGAGCAGGCTAAAGAGGCGCGCCTTTTCGACAGCCAGATCCTCTTCTGGTTTGAACCGCCGTTCGAGGGTGAAGCTGCATGCCTCGGGGACAACGTTGAAGTGGTCCCGCCCTGGACCCGCCGCCAAGCATCGGGATGGAGTGGGCGGCCTCAGCCGGCGTGACGCGGTACGCCGTGCGGCGCTGCTCGACCTCGGCCTTCAGTCCCTGGAGCGCCCCGGCCACGTGGAGCATGGCCTCGAAGGCGTTGACCCCCTGGTGCTGTAGCCCCACGTGCGCGGCCTTCCCACGGGTGGTGATGCGGAGTGTGACCGCGCCGCGATTGGCGTTCCAGATCACGCCGCCGGTCGGCTCCTGGGTCAGCATGGCGATGCTGTCCTGCCCAGCCGCCCGATGGCCTCCAGGTAGCGCGAGCCGCCCTGGCCGCCGGTCTCCTCGTCGGCCACGAGGCACAGCCCGACTCGGCCGGGTAGCGGAACCGCTAACTCCTTCAACAGATAGGCGGCGTAGATCATACTGGCGAGGCCGGCCTTCATGTCCGCCGCACCCCGGCCGTGCAGCCAGCCGTTTTCGACACGCGGCTCGAACTGGTCGCGGCGCTGCGCCGGCACGACGTCGTAGTGGCCGTGGAACACGACTGTCGGTTGGCCGTCGCCGTGGGACGCCAGGGAGGTTGTAGCGCGGGCGGTCGGAATGGCCCGGGCGTTTCCAAAATCTCGTGACTCAATCCCAACCGCTCCAACTCAAGGCGAAGGCGGCTGACGCACTCGGCGTAGTGGGGTGCGGGCGGGTTCTCGCTGGCGATGCGGATGAGGTCCTCGCTGAGGGCGACGATGCTGTGCTTGTGGCGGTCGAGAGCGCGCTGTAGGGCGTGGTGCAGATCCATTCCCTCATCTCCTATAAGAGCTTGCATCTAGGAGAAATCATAGTAGTACATAATGTAAGCCTTCCCATCTCTAAACTCCATGCCAAAGCAAAAGTCGCGTTGGCCTATAATGTGCGCCAGTCCGTAGTCTCCTTCGCTAGAGTCAACAACTGGGACATAACCTAGTCCTTGCTTCTGCATATAATCCTTGAACTGGTCAACTGTCGTGTCAGGTGTCAGCCATTCACCTTCAACCTGGAGGCTCAAAGGCAGATTAAAAGGTGAGTGAATAGTTATAGTCGCGATCTCAGAGGTCCACTCCTTGCCCGCTTTAAGAAGAAACTCTAGGTCAGAATAGCGCCATTTACGGCCGAAGTGCGTAGTCTGCTTGTCTGGGACGCCGAGTACCTTCTCCAAATCCCATTGGGACATTCTATGTGCAACAAGGCCAAGCCTGCCCTTGGTGATGAACTCTCTGAGAGTTACTCTTGTCGTGTCTTTTGAGGTGACAGGCGCTTGGGATGCTCCTCGCGCTAGCTTAGGTTCCCATACATCCTTTTCACGGCGTCGAAGTCTGTGTCCATACCAGTCTTCCACATGTGAATAGATTTCCCATCCTTCGTTTCTTAGTTCATCAATTAATTCTTGAAGGGCACTCGTCGGTTCAGGACCATTATCACGACAAGGGTAAGGGTAACTACCTCTAAACTCTCTGCTCTCACCTGCACGGTAGCCACCCTTAAGCCAACTGTGTGCGCGAGCGGAGAAGCGACATATCGCCCGGTTGTCTAGAAGGCTTCCTAGAAAACTTGGTTTTCGAGTCTTGGCGCACTCAATCTGACAAGCCTCCCATATAACTGGACCACTGAGGGAGTCCGCGAGCCTCCCGCAACGTGGGCATCTGTGCTCATAGAAGTCGTCCCCACATATAGGGCAGAAGAACAACATGACTAATACCTCCTGTGAGACGCTCAGAGGTGATGAAGTGGCGTTTGACTTTTAGTATATCCTTCGACTGTATTTGTATCAAGAGTCAGAATCGGATCACATCAATGTGAGGAACAGAAGTTTAGTTCTGCTTTTGTTTGACAATGGTTTCGCCCTCTTTCGAGGTGCGGGCGGTGGCGGAGAGGGTGTCGTCGGGGGGTTCGCTCTCGATAGCGGCGACGATGTCGTGGGGCAGCGAGGCGAGGATGGTCTGGATAGTGTCTAGGAGCAGCAGCATGAGCATCATCACGACGCCCACCAGCACGCTCACCAGGACAATCATCACATAATAGAGGATGAC
>JAHCIP010000549.1 GCA_026129165.1 Anaerolineae bacterium | reverse complement strand
GACCTTCCAGCCCGACGCTCTGGCCGAGGAACTGGCCGATGTCGCCATGTACCTGTTCCAGTTGGCCGACCTGGTAGGGGTGGACCTGGCGCAAGCCATCGAGGACAAAATTGCGGTCAACATGGGCCGCACCTGGACCCCACCGGACCCTCACCCCGGCCCTCTCCCCCTGGGAGAGGGGGAAGGAGAGGGAAGAAGAGGCGCATGACCTACTCCATCTGTTTGATTCCCGGCGATGGCGTCGGCCAGGAGGTGATTCCTGCCGCCGCCGAAGTCCTGCGGGCCACGGGCCTCCCTATCGAGTTCGGCTGGGCCGATGCCGGCTGGGCCTGCTTTGAGCGCAGCGGCGATGCCCTGCCCACGGCTACCGTCGAAGCGATCCAGGCGTGTGGCGTCGCCATGTTCGGTGCGACCCAATCGCCCATGTCCAAAGTGGCGGGCTACCGCAGCCCTATCCTCGCCCTGCGCAAGACCTTCGACCTGTACGCCAACATTCGCCCGACGCGCTCCCTGCCCGTTCCCAGCGCCCGCCAGGGTCTCGATTTCGTCATTGTCCGCGAGAACACCGAGGGGCTGTACGCCGGCCGCGAGCGCCGCGAGGGCGACACGGCCATCGCTGAGCGCGTTATCACCCGCCGCGCCTCCGAGCGCATTGTCCGCGTAGCGTGCGAGCTAGCGATGCGACGTTCCCTCCCTCTCCCTCTGGGAGAGGGGCGGGGTGAGGGTCTTCCACCGTCGGCGGTCAGCCGTCGTTTGACGCTCGTCCACAAAGCCAACGTCCTGGGCATCACCGACGGGCTGTTCCGCGAGGCAGCCCGCGCCGTCGCCGCCGAGTACCCGGACCTGAAGGTGGACGAACTGCTGGTGGACGCGGCGGCCATGTGGCTGGTCAAGGCCCCCGAGCGCTTCGACGTGCTGGTCACAACCAACCTGTTTGGCGATATTCTGTCCGACCTGGCGGCCGGCCTCGTCGGCGGGCTGGGCGTGGCGCCTTCGGCTAACATCGGGCCTGAGGTGGCCGTCTTCGAGCCGGTCCACGGCTCCGCGCCCGACATCGCCGGCCAGGGAGTCGCCAACCCGGTCGGCGCGATTCTCTCGGCGGCCATGCTCCTGGATCACCTGGGCGAAAGGCCAGCGGCCGAGCGTGTCAACCGGGCCGTCGAAAGGACTGTCGCCGCCGGCATCTGCACACCCGACCTGGGCGGGAAGGCTACGACGCGAGAAGTGACGGCTTCGATAATCTCTCATCTTCAGTCATCCAGTCTTTAATTTTTCATAAGGAGGACCTCATGAACACCGCCGAATGCCCAGAATGCGCCGCCACGATTGAGCTTGGCCCCAAGACCGTCAAGGGCGAGATTCTCGTCTGCGAGGAGTGCGGCGCCGAACTCGAAGTCATCAGCCTCGACCCGCCCCAGCTCGATCTGGCGCCCGAAGAGGAAGAGGATTGGGGGGAATAAATGCGGCTCGGTATCCTGTACTCTCGTGTCCGGGTCGAGGAAAAGCTGCTGTTTGAGAAGCTGGAAGCCCGGGGCGTCCCCTACGACCTGATTGACGACCGCGACGCGGTCTTCGACCTGTGGGATGCTGGTCCCTTCCGCCAGTACGACGCGGTCCTGGAACGCTGCATCAATCACTCGCGCGCCCTCTACGCGCTGCGTATCCTGGAAGACTACGGCATTCCCTGCGTCAACAGCTACCGCGTCGCCGACACCTGCGGCGACAAGCTCAAGACGACGGCCGCCCTGGAACGCCACGGCGTCCCCTCGCCGCGCGTCAAGATCGCCTTCACACCCGAGTCGGCCCTCCAGGCCATCGAGCAAATCGGCTACCCGGTCGTCCTCAAGCCGTGCATCGGTTCATGGGGCCGCCTGATCTCGAAGCTTAACGACCGCGAGGCCGCCGAAGCCGTCCTGGAGCACAAGGAAGTCCTGGGCACCTACCACCACTCCATCTTCTATATCCAGGAATATGTAGCCAAGCCCGGCCGCGACATCCGCGCCTTCGTCGTCGGCGACGAGACCATCTGCGCCATCTACCGCGACTCGAAGCACTGGATTACCAACACGGCGCGCGGCGGCGTCGCCAGTAACTGCCCCGTCACACCAGAGCTAAACGACCTGTGCGTTCGCGCGGCGCAAGCCTGCGGCGGCGGCGTGGTCGCCATTGACGTCCTCGAACACCCCGAACGCGGCTTGCTCGTCAACGAGGTCAACTATACTATGGAGTTCCGCAACTCCATTGCCCCAACGGGTGTGGACATCCCCGGCCGCATCGTGGATTATGTCATCGCGGTGGCGGAGGGGCGCGAGCGACAACCGGCGTAAGCCGCGCCGACCGAGGCCCTAAAGGAGGCTTCGCACTCGGGCCTGGCGGGCGCGATGCGCCGAGCGTCCCTCTACAGGGACGCAGCCCTTCCTCGTCGGCGTAGGCCGA
>JAHCIP010000548.1 GCA_026129165.1 Anaerolineae bacterium | reverse complement strand
GCCATGGCATCGGGCAGCCACACGTGCAGTGGGAACTGGGCCGACTTGCCCACCGCGCCCATGAACAGCAGCAGCGCGATGAGCGTCAGGGCCGGGATAGCGACGCCGAAGGCCGGGATGGTCTGGTCGAATAGGCTCAACGCGGGCGAGCCGAGGACGATGTCCATCTGGCGCAGGCGGTTGACCACATCAGTTGAGAAAATTTCGTAGAACTGGATATTGCCTACCGCGCCCCACAGGCCCACGACGCCCAGGAAGAAACCGACATCGCCAATGCGCGTGGTCAGGAACGCCTTCTTAGCGGCGTTGGAGTTGTCGTCGCCCTCGCTGATCCAGCGACCGTTGCGGAAGACGCGGCGCGTCTTGCCGAACCAGAAGCCGATGAGCAGGAACGAGCACAGGCCCATGATCTCCCAGAACACCAGCGCCTGGAGAAGATTGGGCGACAGGACGAAGCCCAACATGCCCGACGCGAACAGCGACAGATAGGCGAAGAAGCGCGAGTACAGCGGCTCGGTGTGGGCCGGGTCGTGGAGGTTATGATAGCCCTGGGAGTAGATGAAGATCATCAGGCCGACGGTGGTGACCATCACGGCCGTAATCGCCGCCAGGGGGTCCACATACGTCCCGATCTTGAACTCGTAGCCGCCGACTGGAATCCAGTTCCACAGCGTGGCCCACGGCGCTTCGCCGGCATGGGCCGCCTCCAGAACGTGCTCCGCGCCTTCCGCCAGCGCCGTGAAGAAGATGGCGTAGCTCAGCAGGCCCGACAACACCATCGAGCCGATGGCGATGTTAGAGCTAAGGCGTTTGTTCGGGTTCGCCCACAGGACGATGACAAAGAAGGAGACCAGTGGGAATAAGGGGATGAGGATAGCCAACTGGGCTGGGTGCATGAGTCCTCACGTTACCACTTCATCAGGTTGATGTCTTCGACGTTGACCGTGTCGCGGGTGCGGTAGATGGCGATAAACAGCGCCAGCCCGATGGCCGCCTCGGCCGCGGCGAGGGCGATGATGAACACGGCGAAAACCTGCCCGCCGAGATGTTCTGGAGTCAGGTAGCGCCAGAACGCGACGAGGTTGATGTTGACGGCGTTGAGCATCAACTCGACGCCCATCAGGATGCCGACGGCGTTCCGCCGTGTCAGCGAGCCGTACAACCCGAAGCAGAACAGCGCCGCCGCCACGACAAGATAAGCATTGAGAGGGACAGAGTTCATAGGGTTAACCCTTACGATACAGGTCCAGATTCAATATATCTCAAATCACTGCCGACTAGAAGTCGGGGCTACAGGGCGTACCGCCGAACGTCGGCCTGCGCCGACGCCTCGTCCGCGAAGGCGGACGATCAGCCGAAGGCTCTACAGCCCCGATTTCAATCGGCGGTGTCCTTTAGGTTAGCCGCAAAGTCTTCCGGCGCAGAGATTCTGATGCGCTTCAACTTCGCTAAAGCGCCGGGCTTTTGCCTCTGTTCAGCCTTTGCTTCCGTGAAGTCCTTAATGACGTGGTAAAGAGCCTCCAGGTCGGCTTCGCGGACCTTCTCAATCTCCGCGTGGATAAGCTCCTTGGTGGTCATGATCCTATCCTCATTACTCTCGGGCAATAATAATTGACCCGACGAGCGCGGCCAGCAGGAGGACCGAGATAATCTCAAACGGGAGCAGGTACTGGCCCAGGAATGCCTCGCCCAGGCGAGTCAGGACATCGGGGGGCGGGGCCTTGTCCGACACCTGCCAGTTCTGGTTGACGGCGCCCAGCAGGACGACAAAGAGCATGACGGCGACAAAGGCGGCCACCGCCCACTGGTTGTTCGTCTGCCCGCCTGGCGTCTCGCTCATCACCCGCCGCGTCAACATAATGGCGAACAGGATGAGGATGGCGACCGCGCCGGCATAGATGAGCACCTGGGCCGCGGCCAGGAAAGGCGCTTCTAGCAAGACATACAGCCCGGCCACGCCCACGAACGACAGGACGAGCCACAGACCGCTGGCGAACATGGTCCGCCCTGTCACCACCCCAAACGCGCCAACTAGTGTCGTCAAGGCCATGAGGCCAAAGGCGAGGATGACAAAGAGGTTCATCGCGCAGGCGCCACTCCTTCCGCCAGTTTCTGGTCGCGCCGCATGACGCGGTTGGCAAACACGTAGAGGAGGCCGAGCATGGCGGCATTCGCCACCAGCAGGCTAATGATAATCGGGATGCTGCCCCAGCCGCCCAGCGTCGTCCGCCAGGTCTCGATGAAGGGGGCGAGCAGGCCGACCACGAAGATGTTGAGCAGGCACAGCGGGACCAGCACCTTCCAGGCGAAGGCCATCAGGTGGTCCACGCGGACGCGGGGCAGCGTGCCACGCAGCCAGATGGTTAGGAAGACGAAGGCGAAGGTCTTACCGATGATGACGAATGGCCCCAGGAAGGTGTGGATCGGGTTGTTGGCCGGCACGAACGGAATCTGGTAGC
>JAHCIP010000547.1 GCA_026129165.1 Anaerolineae bacterium | reverse complement strand
GCTGTTCGCGCCCGACGCCTGGATCGCCTTCGGGCTGCTGTTCCTGGTCATCCTGCTCGCCCTGGCGGGCGTCCAGGCGCGGCGGAGCCTGCTGCTGGTCATGGTCATGGCGCTGTGCCTGGCCGTGCCCGCGACGAGCTATGCCGACGGCCCTGTCGCCTTCGCTGACCGCCTGGACCAGCATATGCCGGCCCTGCTGGACCGCTACGGCGTGCCAGGCACGGTCGTCGCCTCTATTCAGAACGGCGCGGTCGTGTGGACCAAGGCGTATGGCGTGGCGAACCGGGCGACGGGCGAGCCGATGCGGCCCGACATGGTCTTCGAGCACGGCTCCAACGGCAAGGCCCTGACCGCCTGGGCTATCCTGCGCCTGGTCGAGCAGGGCAAGGTGGGGCTGGACGCGCCCGCCAACCAGTACTTAAAGCGCTGGCAGATTCCGTCCAACGAGTTCGACGCCAACCAGATCAAAGTTCGCCACCTGCTGGCCCACACGTCGGGGCTGACCATCCACGGTTTCCTGGACTACAGCCCGCGCCGCGCGAGCCTGCCCTCGGTGGTCGAGGTCCTCCAGGGCAAGCATCTGCTGGAAGGCATCGTTGAACAGATGGAAACAGGCCGGCCGTCGTGGGGCGAGGTCGAAATTGTCCAGGCGCCAGGGACGGCCTACAAGTACTCCGGCGGCGGCTACTCCGTCCTCCAACTGCTCATCGAGGATGTGACGGGCGAGCCATTCGCCCAGTTCATGCAGCGTGAAGTCACCGACCCACTGGGCGCGACGGGCGTGCGCTGGACGTGGACGCCTGAGCTTCAGGCCCGCGCGGCTACTCCGTATAGCGTGGAGCAGCAGCCGCTCGAATACCGCCAACTGGCCGTCCAGGCCATCGGCAGCGAAATCGCCACCGTGACGGACTACGCCCGCTTCCTGGCGGCTGCCGTCGAAGGCCCCACCGGCGAGCCGCGCGGTCGGGGCGTCCTCCAGCCCGAGTCGGTGGATATGATGCTCACGCCGCAGGTGGGGGCGAATGGGTATGGCCTGGGCTACGGGCTGGGGCGGATTAACTATCATGCGGTCATCAGTCATGGCGGGGCGAATTCCGGCTGGATGGCCTATTTCAGCCTGGATACCGTGACCCGCGAGGGCTTTGTCATCGCCTCGAACTCGTCGCGCAGCAGCCCGTTCCACATGGCGGTGCGGAATGAGTGGCTCGACGCCGCCTACGGCCCTGGCTCGCGCGCCGACTTTCCGCCCGACCCCACAACCGAGCCGGTGTCCGCCTTCTTCCAGCTACCCGCCACCCTGCTCGGCGCGGCCTGGCCGCTGGCGCTGGCCTGGTTCCTGGTCCAGGTCCGCTCCGGGCGGCGCGCCTGGGGTGGCCGCCCCACGCCGCGCGTCCTCGGACCGGCCCTCGGCTGGCTGCTGCCCCTCCTGTTCCTCTGGTACTGGGTCTACTCGCCGCTGCCCCTGGTTCTGCCCGCCGCCTGGCCCGACCTGTGGCCCATGCGCGCGGTGGGCTACCTGCTCGGCGTCCTGCTGGCCTGGGCCGCGTTGAGCGTCGTCATCGCCCTGTACCCGCAACAGCGCGTCGTCCGTCGGCCCGTCTTGCGCCCCATCGGTCGCGCGGTCGGGTTCGGCGGCCGTCCGCCATGAGGGGAGCGAGCGAGTTGACAAACGGCTCGATGTGGCTATGATTACAGATAGTACTCCGTCTCCGCGAGGGTAAGCGGCCCTCGTCCTTCTGTCCACGTCTATCTTTAGCCTGCAAGCCCCAATCGCCAACCAGGTAATCGCTAAGCTTTGCCTCTTGTGGCTACTTGCCTACCCTTTCGGGAGGGAGAAGCCATGAACGGCTATGCCGTTACCTCATCGGGCCTGGATGTCTATCACCTCGCGCGCGACATTGACCCCCCTATTCGGGGCCTGCTCACCGTCTTGTCCATGGAGATGAACTCGGAGCACCCGGTTCGCCGCTCTTATCGAGGGCTGGTGGATCATCACAACGGGATTGTCGCCCAGTGGTGGACCGGCGAATGCGGCAGCCTGTTCGGGGCGGTCAAAGTCACGCTGTGGTGGAACTTCCATCGCGGCCTGCACCTGGAAGTCGTCACGGGCCGCCCGCTGCCAGCGCTCATCGTCGAGGACTTGTGTCGCGGCTTGCAGGCCGCCACCGCGCTGTCGGTGAGCCAGCGCGCGGTCTGAGGCGGGCGCTCCCGCCGACCAGGACAGCCGCGCGGGCTACCCCTACGCCGCTGCCTTCTATCCCTAATCCTTAATCTTCCCCCCCTCCCACCCGATGGAAAACCACCCCCCCGCCGCTGGGTCTGGTTGGGTGGGTCTTGTTCATTGGGTCTGGTTAGGATGGGTCTGGTTAAGATGATTCTAGTTCGTGACGCTTTAGGACACCACCCCCCCCTCGGTGCGCCAGGGTCCCCCCCTCCGTGGAACAGGGTCCCCCCCTCCGTGGGACAGGCCCCCCCACTCGGTGTGACCGGCTACCCCC
>JAHCIP010000546.1 GCA_026129165.1 Anaerolineae bacterium | reverse complement strand
GTAGGATGCGCTCCGTCTTGAGTTCTTACGGGCCTGTGCCCCCTCGTTCTCAACGCTCTCGCGCGTCTCTCACCCTCGCCAGAAGTAAGACGGACTACGTTCGGCGCTCTTACCTCACCCTCTTGCTTGTCCAAGACGGTGTCCCTCTCAAGGACACCAAGAGTAGGATGCATTCGGTCCGTTGTCCTTACCCCACTCTGCCCCTCTGCTTGGAGCTTCATTCGTCTCGCCCTCAGCGCATAGAGTCAGATGCGCCAGCGTGACCTATTTTACCTCCCATATCTCTTCCTTATTCCCTATTCCTTACCGTTTAGGGTGGACAGGCTCATGAGGTTGACGGATTAGAAGGGTGAGAACCAGGGTAAGCGTCCACGACAGGGTGGCGAGAGTGATACTGAAGGGAACGATGAGAATCGAGGCGAAGAAGACCAGCGGCGTCACCAGACCGCGCTCTGTCTCCAGGCGGACGATGGCCGGGTCGGTCTTCGGATCCAGCAGCCGATAACCGCTGGCGGCATACCACCATAGGAGAGCGCGAACCAGCCCCGTGACCCCGACACTGGCGGCGTAGAAGACGATGGCGACAGGCACATCGTAATACGCCCCCATCACCGCCGTGGGGAAGGGTAAGAAGGCGATGCACAGCATCAGCAGAAGGTTGAGCCAGATGAGGCGGCGGTCGTAACGCACGATGTACTGGAACAGACGGTGGTGAGCGGTCCAATAGACGCCGATTGCCATGAAGCTGATGAAGTAGCTAAAGTATTTCGGAGCCAGGGCCAGCAAAGCTCCCCCCAGTTCCGCGGCGGCGCGGGCCGGCTCTAACTCCGGCACGCGAATCTCCAGTACCAGCAGCGTGATGGCGATGGCAAAGATGGCGTCGCTGAAGAAGATGATGCGCTCGAGCTGCTTGTCGCCCGCTGGGTGAGACTCGGTCACGCTTATACATACCTCCATGTTCCAGGCTATTGGCGAATAATACCCGCGTTTCCCACTGCGTCAAGAAGCAGGCGATGAACTGGTGCAGTCTTGTCTTACGGGTGGGACAACAGTATAATCCCAGTAGGTCATCCCGCTGGGAGAACTCTATGGCTACGCGCTTGCGCCGTCTCATTGACCTTAGCCATGTCGTGGAAGACGGCATGCTCACCTACCCCGGCCTGCCTGCCCCCCAAATCTGTGACTTCTGGACGCGCGAGCAATCACAGGCCCACTATGCCCCTGGCACGACATTCCATATCGGCCAAATCGAGATGGTCGCCAACACAGGGACCTATGTGGATGCACCCTTCCACCGCTTCGCTGATGGCGTGGACCTGGCGGGGCTGGCGCTGGAGAGTCTGGCCGACCTGGACACGGTCGTGGTTCGCCCGGACCTGACGCGGACGCGCGCCATTGACGCCGCCGCGTTCAAGGGCCTCAACGTCCAGGGCAAGGCGGCTCTCGTCCACACCGACTGGTCGCGCCACTGGCGCACGCCTCAATACGGCGACGGCCACCCCTACCTGACCGCTGACGCGGCTCGCTGGCTGGCCGACCAGGGCGCGGTCCTCGTTGGCATCGACTCGCTCAACATTGACGACATCACCAACGGGGGGCGCCCCGTCCACACCACGCTCCTGAGGGCAGGCATCCCCATCGCCGAGCACCTGACGAATCTAGCAGAGTTGCCCAACCGAGACTTCAGATTCCACGCGGTTCCGGTCAAGGTAGCTGGGATGGGGACTTTTCCAGTGCGAGCCTATGCTGTCATATCGTAACGAGACATCCGAAGGCACTTATGGAAGTCATTGATTCCCAAATAGAAGTCAGCGACGAACGGTTCCAGGCCAACGCGAACCACAACCGCCACCTGGCCGAGGAACTCCAGGCGCGGCTGGCGCAGGTCCGCGCGGGCGGCGGCGAACGGGCGCAGAAGCGCCATGCCGAGCAGGGCAAGCTCTTTGTCCGCGAGCGCATCCGCCGCCTGCTCGACCCTGGCTCCCCCTTCCTCGAACTCGCGCCCCTGGCGGCGTGGGGCATGTACCACGGCGACGCCCCGGGCGCGGGGATTGTCACGGGCATCGGTTCCGTCGAGGGCCGCGAGTGTATGATCGTCGCCAACGACGCGACGGTCAAAGGCGGCAGCTACTACCCGCTGACGGTCAAGAAGCATCTGCGGGCGCAGACGGTCGCCGAGGAGAACCGCCTGCCGTGCCTCTACCTGGTCGACTCGGGTGGCGCGTTCCTACCCCTCCAGGACGAGGTCTTTCCCGATGTGGACGACTTTGGCCGCATCTTCTACAACCAGGCCCGCATGAGCAGCCTGGGCATCCCCCAGATCGCCGTCGTCATGGGGTCATGCACGGCCGGCGGCGCGTATGTGCCGGCCATGAGCGACGAGACGATTATCGTGCGCGGCACTGGCACCATCTTCCTGGGCGGGCCGCCGCTCGTGCGCGCGGCGACCGGCGAACGCGTGAGCGCGGAGGAACTGGGGGGCGCCGACCTCCATTCGCGCG
>JAHCIP010000545.1 GCA_026129165.1 Anaerolineae bacterium | reverse complement strand
CTTTCCGGATGGGGTGTACTTCGTGCCGCTCGCCGCTTTGCGCGACCCGGCCCTCGTGCCGGAGGCGTTGCACAAGACGCTGGGACTGGCCGAAGCGACGGATAAGCCCCTGCTGACGGTGGTGGTGGACGCCCTGCGCACACGCCAGGTGTTGATCGTTCTGGACAACTTCGAGCAAGTCATCGAAGCCCAGGCCGTCGTCACTCGCATCTTGAGTGCGTGCCCCACCGTAAAGCTCATCGTCACTAGCCGCATCCCCTTACGGCTACGCGCCGAGCGCGAGTGGCCCGTCGCGCCGCTGACCGTCCCGCGTCCACGGGCGACGACGCAAGAACTCCAGGCCGCGCCGGCCATTCAACTCTTTTTGGAACGCGCCCGCGCGGTCAAACCCAACCTGGCGCTGACCGATGTCATCCTGAAGGCGGTGGCAGAAATCTGCGCCAGGCTGGATGGTCTCCCCCTGGCTATAGAATTGGCGGCGGCGCGGATCCGGCTGCTGACGCCCCAGGCCATGCTCAGCCGCCTCAACGAACGGCTCAAGCTGTTGAGCGCGGGACCGCGTGACTTGCCCCTGCGCCAGCAGACGTTGCGGGCGGCCATTGACTGGAGCTATGACTTATTAGAACCGCCGCAGCGCACGGTGTTTCGCCGGCTGGCCGTCTTCGTCGGCGGTTTTACCCTTGAAGCGGCCGAGCAGGTATTGAGTCTAGGCGCGACGTCGCCCCTGCCGGTCTTTGATAATTTGGACGTCCTGGTCAACGAGAGCCTGGTCCAGCAGCGCGAGGACGAACAGGGCCAGTCCCGCTTCAGCCTGCTCCAGACCATCCGCGAGTACGCGCTGGAACGGCTCGACGAGAGCGGCGAGGCCGACCTGTTGGCCCGCCAGCATGGTCGTTATTATGTCCAGTTAGCCGAAACGGCCGAGCCGGAACTCACCGGCCTGGAGCAGTCGCTCTGGCTGGGCCGGCTGGAGGTCGACCATGACAACCTGAAC
Source organism: Anaerolineae bacterium (assembly GCA_026129165.1). GTDB lineage: Bacteria > Chloroflexota > Anaerolineae > Epilineales > JAHCIE01 > JAHCIE01. The sequence goes on along the minus strand of JAHCIP010000545.1, from coordinate 1,518 downwards.
GCGGCGTTGGACTGGACGGCTGCCAGGGACCCGGCCGGCCTCGGGTTGCGGGCCGCGGCGGCGCTGTGGCGCTTCTGGTACGTGCGCGGCTTCTTTATCGAGGGCCGGCGCTGGTTGGGCCGCCTCTTAGCTCAGCCGCCGCCCACCGCCAGCCGGTCCCTCGCGCTGGCCTGGCGCGGGGCGGGCGTGCTAGCCGACAGCCAGGGCGATGTGGCGGGGGCCGAAGCCGCCTTCCAACAGAGCCTGGCCGTCTTCCGCGCCCTCAACGACCTATCTGGCATGGCCCGCGCCGGCAACAGCCTGGGCATCATTGCCCTCCGCACAGGGGACCGTGCGCGCGCGCGGGGCTATTTCCAGGACAGCCTGACCATCTTTCGAAATCTCAATGACCAACGCGCCATCGCCCACTCGCTCAATCAGTTGGGAACGGTCGCCGGGCAGGATGGGGACTACGTCGGCGCCCGCCGTCTCTACGAGCAGAGCCTGAGCCTCTTCCGGGCGCTGGGGGATGAGTGGGGGACAGGGCTGGGGCTGATTAACCTGGGCGAAGTGGCAGCGCAACAGAGCGACAGTCAGGCGGCGCAGCGCTACTACGCCGAGAGCCTCGGCCTGTTTCAGGCCCTGGGCGATCGCTGGTTTATGGCGCGGGTTATGGACTACTGCGGCATACTGGCGGTCAGCCTCGGCCAGGCCCGGCGGGCTGGCCGCCTGTTGGGGGCCGCGCAGGCCATCCGAGGCGAACTGGGGGCGGCGCTCAATCCCAATGACCAATCCCGGCTTGACTTGAGCCTCCAGCAGGCTCGCGCCGCCGACGCGGCTGCCTTCAACGCAGGCTGGGAGGAGGGGGGGCAAATGACCCTTGAGCGAGCCACTGCCCTGGTTGATCAACATGAGTAAAAACACAGTGTGTGACTGGATCGCTATAGCGCCAGGGTCGCGCTAGATGGAGAACCCATGTCCCAGGTTCCAGCCTCGCCCGCTCGGTCGTGGTATCTATTTTTCGGACTCTTGGGCACGCTCCTGAGCGGCCTCTCTCTCTCCGCCACGCTCTTCGCCCCTCCCCCCGCTGCCCACGCGGCCCCACCCACTGGCCCCACCCAGGCGCCAGCCTTCACCACCCCCTGCGCCCTCGCGCTGTGGCAGGCGTCCGACCTGTATGCCGCACCCCTGGCCGGCCATGCTGCCCCGGAACGAGGGGCGTCGACCGGCATCCTGGGCAAGGTTCTGTGGAATGGCGCGCCGGCGGCCACTGTTGAACTTGCCTTGTATGGGTTGAGCTACGCCAGCAACTGCGGACCTTACCTCAACAAGCGGTTGCTGGCGACGACCACGACCAACGACCGAGGGGAGTATGAATTTGCGACGGTACCGCCGCTGCAGGGGGAAGAGACGCACTATCTCGTCCAGTATGGGCCTAATACCACGGACCCCACGCGCCTGCGGCTGTTCTATAGCCCCCTGATTCCCAAGACATTTGCGGCCCCGCTGACCCTGCCCGACTTTGACATCCTCGATGTT
>JAHCIP010000544.1 GCA_026129165.1 Anaerolineae bacterium | reverse complement strand
GTGCGGCTCCCCTTAGCTCTTGACCCTGCCACACAAGCGTCTATGATTGGCGTCGGCAAGACGAGTCGAGCCGGTCAAGAGCGGGTACGATGTGTCGTCTACTCCTCTCTTAAACGGTCGGATGCGTTTGAATGACGAGTTAGGCGGCTCTACCACGATAGGAGGTCTTACGTCATGCGACCCCTTCGGTATTCCATCAACGTCACATTGGACGGGTGCTGCGATCATCGTGCAGGTGTGCCGGACGAAGAGATGCATCGTCACCACACCGAGAACCTCGGCCAGGCCGATGCTCTCCTCTTTGGCCGGGTGACTTACGAAATGATGGAGGCAGCGTGGCGCTCGCAGCCGACAGGAGCGAGGCCGGATTGGATGGAACCCTGGATGGAACCCTTCGCCCACACGATCGACGCGGCCAAGAAGTACGTCGTGTCGAGCACCCTGGATCGGGTCGATTGGAACGCGAAGCTTGTACGCGGGGATCTGGGAACGGCCGTTCAGCGCCTCAAGCGGGAGCCGGGCAACGGACTGTTCGTGGTAGGCGTGACGCTCCCGCTGGCGTTGGCGGAACTGGGGTTGATCGATGAGTACGAATTCGTGGTGCATCCCAGGCTCGCGGGCCATGGGCCAACGTTGTTCGCGGGACTATCGAAGTATGTCGACTTGAAGCTCGTGAGCCGGCTCGAGTTCCGCTCGGGAGCAGTGGCGTTGCGGTATGAGCCGAGAAGGTAGCAGAAGATCGGGAGATGGAAGCAAAGTCGTATACGGCTATGACGACCGTCTGGAAACTCAGTCCCCTGCCCAGTTCACGGATGAGGTGCTGGCTGGCTTGCGGGCGGCCCTGTTCGACCGGTTGGACATAGTATCGAGATGACTGGTAGCGGAAGGGTGGAGTAGCCCGAACCAAGCCGGCCGCTGGAGCCGCATAGCCGTGTATGTGGCGATGGTAGCGCCCGTCTTCTACGCCTTCACTCGGTACGTCTGGGCGCTGGGCGTGCCGCTCGGGATGAGCGAGGAGTACCTGCGGAGCGGTCAAGAGAGTGGGACGTGGATCTCGGGCCTCTTCCTGGCGACCTTCGGCCTACTGGGAGCCTGCCTCATGCTGGGACTGGTGCAGCGCTGGGGTGAGGTCTTCCCGCGCTGGATGCTCGGCCTGGCAGGACGTCGGGTCCCTATCACGCTGGCGGCCGTCCCGGCCGCGCTCGCCTCGGTGTTGCTGATCGTCGGTGGCATCGGGATTTGGTCCGACCTGGGCCAGGTGGTCGCTGCGTTAGCGGCCGGTGGGGCAGAGAGTATAGACCTTGTCGGGGCGATCATCTTCCAGGTCGGCCCGACCCTGCTATTCCCCGTGTGGGGGATGGCGCTGGCGATGGCGACGTTGGGCTACTATTACCGGCGGCGCGGCCCCTGTCGTGTGTGTGGTCGTGGCGCAGCCGGCGAGGCGAGGTCGGAAAGGGGTCAATCTGTGACCACGATTACGGCTTTCATCAAGCGGCACCCGCTGCTTAGCTACTTCGTCCTCATGTTCGCCATCTCGTTGGGCGTCGCCCTCATTGTGGTCGGTCCTGGCAGATTCCCGATAACCATGGAGCGGTCCGAGCCGCTGTTCTTGCTCGCGATGCTGGCGTTCCTCTTAGGTCCCGCCTTGGCAGGCCCCCTGTTGACTGGCCTCCTCGATGGAAGGGCAGGCTTGCGCGAGGGCAACCACTCAGTGGTCAAATGGCTTGAGAGGCGAAGGTCCGATGGTGGATACATGATGAGTACACGGTAAAGGAGTACAGAAGATGAAAGGCCTGACTACCAGTTCTCAGGAGAAACAAGGCTGGCTTAATGTCTTCAAGAAGCAGCATGGCATGACCATCATCGGGCGAGGCGGAAGAATCATCCTCTTCGCGCTGCCGGCCCTGGCCGCCGCCATCCTGGTCCACGCCTACTGGCCCCGCGTCGCCGCGTTGCCCGACAGCGTCCGCTTCGTCCAGCCGGTCGGGTATCTAATGCTGCTGCCCGGATTAGTCCTGTGGGCGACAGCCGTCGTCCAACTCCTGACGGGCTTCTCTCGGGGGGAGATGGTCACGACTGGCGCATACGGCGTCGTCCGCAACCCTATCTACGCCAGCGTGACGTGGTTCATCCTGCCCGCCATCGCGCTGCTCACGTGGACCTGGGTCTACCTCGTCCCGTCGGTCTTCCTATACCTCGGCGTCACGCTCTTCATCGGTGAAGAGGAGCGGCAGATGCGGCTCGCCTTCGGCAAGGCGTACGAGGATTACCTGGCGCGGGTTGATCGGCTGGTGCCATTCAAGAAGCTCTGAGCCCATAGGAGAGGGCTAGCTGAGTAGAGTGACGAGTAATGAAGGAAGTGCAACCATGAGCATTCAGCCATCCCTTGCCCCATCCCTGGCCGCCCCTGTGCCACCGCCGGTCCTTCCGCTATCCGACCAGCCTGCTGCGGCTAAATCGGTTTCCCATAGCCGCTCATATGCTGCCATCGACGCCTACATCGAACAGCAATGCGC
>JAHCIP010000543.1 GCA_026129165.1 Anaerolineae bacterium | reverse complement strand
GACGACGGCCCTCATCACCGCCATCTCGAAAGCAGCGGGCCAACTGCCGGCGGGGGTTGTCACCGCGCTGGCCGCTGCGCTGGAAACCGCGCCGCCCAATCCGCAGCACGCTCGCTATCACCTTCTCCAGGTGACTCCGACCCCACAGTTTCGGGCGATGATCGAGGAGCTAGTCACGGCCTGGCAGCAGCACGCCCCGAATATGAGCAGCCAGAGCGTCGCCCTGGCTCTTCGCGCCGGCCAGGTCGCCCTTCAAGAGGAACGCGAGCGCGTCCACCTCGACCTTACCTGGACGGGGCCGAGTGTCTTAGGGGTTCCGCTCCGACGAACCGACCAGGCTCTGCTGGAGGTGATTCAGGCGGCGCGGAGTACCCTGCTCATCGTTAGCTTCGCGGTCTACAAGATTCAGGCCATCACCTCGGCCATCATCGAGGCGACGGCGCACGGTGTAGCGGTGCGCATCTGCATCGAGGCCCCCGAGGTCAATGATAGGATGGGCTTCGACACCGCTCAAGCCCTTGGCCCCGCTGTCCTGGAGCATAGTGCCGTATACATCTGGCCTCGGGACAAACGGCCCACCGACCCGAGTGGTAAGGTCGGCTCGCTGCATGTCAAGTGCGCCGTCGCGGATAGCCGCAAGCTCTTTATCTCCAGCGCCAACCTGACCGACTACGCGATGAACCTCAATATGGAATTAGGCGTCCTCATCGAAGGTGGCCCCCTGCCTGGAACTGTCGCTACCCAGTTCAACCGACTGATTCAGGAAGGCATCATGCGCCGTATATAGTTGGTAGGCCGCCTTGGTCCAATACCTGTACGCTGCAAGCGTTCTCGTCTCGCTGCAATCGTCCGTACACGATGAGTAATGCCTGTCTCAACTCTTCCTTCCGCTGCTCATACAGATCGGGGCGGATGATGAGATTGACCAGGCCTGTCTCGTCTTCCAGGGTTAAGAAGACGTGGTTTTTGGCCGTGGGCGGCTTCTGGCGGACGACGACCTGGCCGGCCACTTGGACCACGTCGCCGTCGCGGCCACGGGCTACCTCGGCGCAGGTTAGTACACTCGCCGCCTGGAGTTGCGGGCGGTAGAGGCGCATGGGGTGGTCGCCTGGCGCCATGCCCAACAGCTCTAGCTCCCAGCCCAGGATCTCCGCCTCCGTCAGGTCGGGGAGCGTCGCTGCCTCGACCTCCACAGCCAGGTCCAACGCCTCCTCTCGATAGTCCAGCGCGCCGAGTTCCCACAGCAGCCCCCGCCGCCTCTTCTCTCCCCCACACAGTTGGTCCATCGCCCCGCTCCGCGCCAGGTTCTCAACCAGGGCGCGTGGCAGGCGCGTCCGTCGGCACAGGTCGGCCAGGCCGGCAAAGAGCTGGTCGCCCCGGGCGTCCAGCAGCCGCTGTTGGGCTGCACGGCCAAAGCCGTGCAGGTAGCCCAGGCCAAGACGGACGGCCCGCCCCTCGACGGTGCATTTGTCGGCGCTGCGGTTGACGTCGGGGTGCAGGACCTCGACGCCGTGCCGTCGGGCGTCGCCCATACAGACGGAGGGAGAGTAAAACCCCATCGGTTGCATCGAGAGTAACGCACAGTAAAATGCCGCCGGGTGGTAGACCTTGAGCCAGAGCGACTGGTAGGCCAGGTGGGCGAAGGCCGCCGCGTGCGACTTACAAAAGCCATACGAGGCGAAGGCGGCAAGCTGGTCGAAGATGGCATCGGCCGTTGCCTGGTCTATGCCGTTGCCCTCGGCTCCGTCGAGGAAACGTTGGCGGAGACGCGCCATCTCGACGTGGGAGCGGTGGCGCGACATGGCGCGGCGCAGGCCATCCGCCTCGCCGCCCGTGAACCCCGCGACGGCCATCGCCACCCGTAGCACCTGCTCTTGGAATAGGACCACCCCCAGCGTCTCGCTCAACACAGGTTCGAGGGAGGGGTGGGGGTAGGTCACCGGCTCCAGGCCCGCGCGTCGGCGCAGGTAGGGGTGGACCATGTTGCCCTGGATGGGGCCGGGCCGTACCAGGGAGACGGCAACCACGATGTCATTAAAGCAGCGCGGCTTGAGGCGGGGCAGCATCGAGACCTGGGCGCGCGACTCGACCTGGAACACGCCCACTGTGTCGCCGCGCTGCAAGAGGTCGTAGATGTTCTGGTCGTCGAGCGGCAGCCGCGCTAGGTCAAGCTTCTCCCCCGTCCTGGCCTCAATCAGGCGCACGGCCTCATCCACTAGCCCCAACATACGCAATCCCAATAGGTCCAGCTTGATCAGCCCCGCGTCCTCGACGCTGTCCTTGTCCCATTGGACAACCACCCGCCCTGGCATGGTCGCCCGTTCCGTCGGCACGACTTCGACCAGCGGTGCTGCGGTGATGAGCATGCCGCCGCTGTGGATCGAGAGGTGACGCGGCACGCCCTCCAGCTCGCGGCATAGCTCCCACAGGAGGCGGTGCGGCATCGTATCACCGCCCGTGTCCGCCTCGCGCTCGGCTCGCTCCCGCGCCAGCCGCTCTACCAAGTCTGGCGCAAGCC
>JAHCIP010000542.1 GCA_026129165.1 Anaerolineae bacterium | reverse complement strand
GGCTTTCGCAATGGTCTCTTCCCCAGTCGAAGCTTCTCCTACGACCTGGATGTCGGAGAACAGAGTCAACAGCGCACGCAACCCAGAGCGAAAGAGGGTGTGGTCATCGGCAATCAACACGCGAATGAGTTCCATATTCGCCCCCTAAATAAGCGGCAAGCGTGCCCGAACGCATGTGCCGCCATGCGGCAGTGCCTCGACCATGCATGTCCCACCCAGTTCCGCAGCCCGTTCGCGCATCGAATTCAAGCCCACCCCCGGCGAGACATCCTTCGGCAAGCCTAGTCCATCGTCACTGACCTCCACCTGTAAGGTCTTGTCGAGCATGGCTAGCGAGACGCCACCACGTCTCGCCTGGCTGTGGCGGACGACATTCGCCAGCGCTTCTAGGGTGATACGGTAGGCTGCGACTTCGACCGCGGCGGGCAAGGGCGGCAAGGTGATGGGCGCATCCACCCTGATGCTTAATCCATCCTGCGTTTCGAGCTGCCGGGCGTATTCCTGGATCGCACCCTTTAGCCCAAACTCATCCAGCGCTGGCGGGCGCAAATCATACACCAAGCGTCGGATATCGGCGATAGCCGCCTGGGCCTGAGAGCGTAAATCCAGCAGTAAGACCTCGGCGGCCTTGGGGTCGCGCGAAACCAGGTTGCGGGCGACGTCGAGGTTGAGCTTGAGGCTCGCCAGGTGCGGGCCGAGGCCGTCGTGCAAATCTCTGCGCAGACGACGGCGTTCTTCCTCGCGGCTTGTAACCAACAACTCCCGTGAGTGTTGTAAATCCTGAGTCAGGCGAACGGCGTGCGCGGCTACCCCGGCCTGGCGCGCGATGTCCTCAAGCAAGCGCCTATCATTGGCGGTGAAAGTCGTTCCCGAAGCAGGGGGCGCGAGGATTAATTCACCGAGCGTCTCGGATTGGTAGACGAGGGGAATGACAAGTTCTGCTGCTTCTGAGGTTCTAGATATGGAGGCGGCGGGTTTCACCCCATACTCGGCGGCCAGCCTTAAGCCATCCCTCTGGAGGAGGCTGATGGCGACATAGGGGACCTTGAGCGCCTGAGCGATCGTTTCGACCACCGCCGACAAAACCGCCTCGGGAGCCAGCGTGGCCTGTACCCGCTCGCCCAGCTTGGAGAGAACTGTGTATGGATCGTGCAGGTCCCCGTACATCAGCCGATTAACACCGCGTTGCAAGCGGTCGCGCAGAGGGTGAAAAACAATCGCCACCAGTCCGGTGGCGAGCAGGGATAACCAGAAATTGTTACGGGCCTGGAACAAAGCCCCTAGTGCGCCGACGGTGACCCCGTACAATGCAGCCACGCCAGCCGTGAGCGCGCCCCAGACCAAAGTACGGTTGATGATCAGGTTGATGTCATACAGCCGGTGGCGTAGGATGGCGATGGCCGCGGCGACAGCGAGTCCCAGGATGGTCAGATTGGTCAGGGCAATGCTGATGTCGGTCATCACTGGGTCGGCCGGCCAGGCCAACCCGGCGAGGGTACTCACGACCAAGCCGCTCACCAGCATGCCCACGGCGTATACCATCCACTTCATCTGCTCCCGCTCGATGCCGGCTGAGCGGCGAACGCGTAGGGTAAACCCGGCCAGTGAACCTATCACACCCGTGAAGAGGAGCGCCGAGCCAACCTCGACCAGTTTGTCCAGAATGGGCGCGATGGCTGGGATACCCAGGGGGTTCGCAGGCAGACCCCAGGTTGGCAATGGAACTGGGTGAAACATCACCGCCAGGACGACCATCGCCAGGCCGAGAACCGTGGACCAGACGACCAGACGCCAACGTGGAGAAGGTAGATGGCCATCAGGGAAAATCAGCAGAACAACCGTCATCGGCAGAATTGAGGCGGGAATCCAGAGCCAAGTGCTGAGCCAAACCGCCCAGTAGTATAGACGTGAAGAATCGGATCCATAAACGCTCAGGGCAGCCGCGAGAGCGGTTAGGGCATACAGGGAGCCGACCACGAGAAAAATCCACCCTATTGGATTGCGTGGCTGGCGAGAGGCAATCAGCGCGCCCATGATGGCATAGACGATGGTGCTGAATGGGACCAGGGCCTGGTGCGATACCAAAGTACGGTAATCGCCAGTGGCTATGGCCGCGTGGATGGCCAGCCCAAAGGCCGTGACGACGAGCAGGATGGAGGCAACGGACACCAGCCAAGCCAGGCCGCTGGGTAAGCTATTGCTCAGCGTTTTCGTTCCTGCGCCAACTACACGGTATGCCGGTCTCATGGTGCAATTATAGGCCAAATGTGTCGAATGTTCTTCCCCTACCCGCGCACCAGTAGCAGGATGCCTATCAACAAGGGCGGGACGTAGTGGAAACCGGGTAGCGTATCACCCATGATGAGCAGTTGGATGAGCAGGGCAAGGCTCAAGATCAACGTCGCCCACCCGGCCCACCCAGGCAATAGCCCGGCCGTAAGCAAGGCGCCTCCATAGGCTGCCAGGGCAAGGAAACCCACCACGGCATAGACATAGAACAGTGCAAACCCCCACTGGGCCAACGGCTCGT
>JAHCIP010000541.1 GCA_026129165.1 Anaerolineae bacterium | reverse complement strand
CGTCCAGGTCGGTCCCAATCCCGACGTGCCGCGCGTTGCCCGCGACTTGGCAGATATGGTCAATGTGGTCCACGACATCGCTGAGGGTGACTTGCTCCGGCGTCGGGTTCGCCTTGTCCCAGCTTGGCAGCAGCATCCAGTCGTCCATCGCCGAGCCGATGACGCCGTCGCGCTCGATAATAGCGCGGATTTGCTCGTCGGAGAACTGGCGCTGGTCCGGCACCAGGGCGCGGCAGTTGTTGTGCGTGGCGACGACGCGGCCCTGGAACAAGTCCAGCGCCTCCCAGAAGCTCTGGTCGGCCAGGTGGGTCAGGTCCAGCGTCATGCCCAGCTCTTGCATGTGCGCGAGCAACTCCCGCCCCGGCGCTTTGAGGCCGCCTTCGGTATGCGTGCCATAAGCATAGGCGCTGGGGCCGTAGTGGGCCAGGCTGAGGATGCGCAAGCCCTCGTCCCACCACCAGTAGACCTGGTCGGGCGACAGCATGGGGTCTGCGCCTTCCATGCTGAGGAGGTGACCGAGCGGGGCCGTCTCAGGCGCGCTGGTCCACTCGGCCAGGTGCCGGTCCAGGTCAGCGGTCGTGCGGATGGCGCGCAACAGACCCTGCGCCTCGTACTGCCGGTAGAGGATTAACTGGGAGCGGGCCGACGCGAAACACGCCTCCGGGCTGAAGTCGAGTTGCGCCTTCGCGCCGCTGGCGTGGCGGGCCAGGATGGTCGAGAACAGCAGGAAGACCTCGCCCTGACGCAACTCCGGGAAGCAGACCGTGTTCTTGCCCCGGCTCTTGCCGGTCATATCGGCTTCCCAGGCGCGGACCTGGGCGACCGACTGCTTGAGGTCACGGTTGTAGAACAGGGCATTCAGGCCCAGGTCGAGATGCGAGTCGATACACAGCATGGCGTCTCCAGCGGCCACTGTCGGCCGTCATCAGGCGGGGGTGGATGGGTGAGGGCCATTTTAGCCCCGCCGTTTCAGGTCTGTCAAACCCGGCTGCGGCCAACGTTGACAAGCGCGGCCCGCCTGAATATGATGCTCGCATCTGAGACGCGCAACACTCTGCATCGGGAAAGGATACCAAGCATGTCTGTGGAAGCCAAACTCAAAGCGATGGGGATTGAGATTCAGCCGGCGCCGCTCGGCCAGGGGAAGATCGAGCCGGCTGTGCGCACTGGCAATCTGGTGTTTACGTCCGGCCAGGTCTCGGCGCGCGGCGGTGAGACATATATCGGCAAGGTCGGCCAGGACCTGACGGTGGAGCAGGGCTACGCGGCCGCGCGCATCTGCGCCCTCAACTGTCTCGCCGCTGTCAAGGCGGTAGTAGGCGACCTCGATAAGGTGACGCGGGTCGTCAAACTGCTCGGCATGGTCAACGCCGGCCCTGATTTCACCGACACGCCCGGCGTCATCCACGGCTGCACCGACTTTATCAACGACCTGTTCGGTCCGGCCGGCCGCCATGCCCGTTCTGCCGTCGGCCTCTATCAGTTGCCCGCCAACTACGCCGTCGAGATCGAGATGATTGTCGAAGTCAGGGACTAGGGGAGGCATTATGAGTTCGCAATTGGACCGTCTTGCCCTCAACACCTACATTCATCACATGGTAGACAATGAGCAGGCCGCGCTCAGCGAGCAGGATCTTCAGGCCATGCTGGACCGGGGACGGCAGTGGCACTTGGGCGAGACGCTGCGCCAGGGCGGCTCGATCATCTTCCCCCACGCTGGCATCCAGGACTGCGGCCACCAGATCGCCGCGACGGCCCAGGCTTGCCTCGACTCGGGCGCCGACCGCGTGCTGGTCGTCGGCGTCCTCCACGCCCTGACCGACGAGTTGCAGGACGCGCGGGTGCGCGTGGCGAACGGGGCGGACGTGACCCAGGAGAAGTACTGGGGCATCCAGGGGCCAGGGCTTGACAGCCACGACAACTGGCGCGGTGAGTTCTCGCTGCTCCACTTCCTCTTGCTCTGGGACGCGGAAGTGAAGCGGCGGGGGGTCAAAGCGCCCGAACTCATTCTCCGCTATCCCTACCTGGCCGGCGGCACGCCGGAGAGTCTGCCCGGCATCCAGGAACTCCAGGCTATCGCCCGCGACGCCGTCATTGTCTCGACCGCCGATGCCTTCCATCACGGCATCGGCTACGGCGAGCCGCCGGAGACGGCGCTCTACCCAGAGCAGGGCGGGCTAGACCTGGCGCAGAGGACGATCCTGGAGGGCCAGGCCATCCTGGCGCGGGGCGACTACTGGGGCTACAACCAGCACTGCGTGACCGCCAAGAGCGATGGCCGCGACGCCGGCCAGGTGGTGCGCTATCTCATGGGCCGCCCGTTTGAGGCCGAGGTGCTGGACCTGACCTATACCGACACGACGGACATGTACAACTCGCCGCCGCCCACCTGGGTCGCGGGCGCCCTGGTCGAGCAGCGAGTCATCAGCGCCTAACCGCCTCCCTTGCACTCTGGGAGAGGGGCCGGGGGGTGAGGGTCTTAGCGCCATAACGCCGACAGGGGTTTCGCCTGGTGCGAGACCCCTGCCGAAGAG
>JAHCIP010000540.1 GCA_026129165.1 Anaerolineae bacterium | reverse complement strand
CGCCGAGAAACTCGCCGAGTTGCACGGCTTGGGTCTGATCGAGGTCGCGCGGGCGACGACGGAGGCCGCCGAGCGATTGTTCGGCTTGAATGCAGAATATTCCCCCGACCGAGAGTCAATGGCCCATGAGTAACGCCCACCCCTCTTCCGCGCCCGTTGCCCCCACGCCTGCGCCCTCAGACCGTTTCGCCCTGGTGAGAGCCGACCTGGACCGCCTGGAGGCGCGGCTGCGCGACGTGTCCGACGTGCCCTACCCGCCGCTGGCCGAGGTGGTATCCCAACTCGTGCGCGCCGGGGGTAAGCGGCTGCGCCCCGCCGTGGCCTTTCTCGTCAACCAGATCTATCCCGCCCCGCCCGAACGCTCATTGGCCCTGGCGGCGGCGGTGGAGATGCTCCACACGGCCACCCTCGTCCACGACGACGTGATTGACGAGGCGGCCCTGCGGCGGGGCTTCCCGACCCTCAACACTGTCTGGTCGCCGTCGGCCACGATTCGGGCGGGCGACTATATGTTTGGCCGCGCCGCCCGCTATGCCGCCGCCACGGAACACCCCCGCGTCATCCGTCTGTTCGCGGATACGCTGGGGGTCATTGTTACGGGCGAGTTGCGCCAACTCTACCACCGGCCCGTCGGCCTGCCCTCGCGCCAGGACTACCTGGACCGCATCTACGGCAAGACAGCCGCCCTGTTCGCGGTGGCCGCCGAGGGCGCGGCGGAGCTAGGCCGGGCGCCGGAGGGGGCCGTCGCCCAACTGCGTGACTACGGCCTGAACCTGGGCATGGCATTCCAGGTGATAGACGACATTCTGGACTTTACGGCCACCGAGGCCGACCTCGGCAAGCCAGTCGGCGGTGACCTGCGCGAGGGGATTGTGACGCTGCCCGTCATGCTCTACGCCGAGGCCGAGCCGGATTCGCCACTCCTGCGTCGGCTGTGGGACGCCACACGTGAGGGGGGCAGTGCTCGCACTGCAGCGGTGGACGCAGTCGTGGCGGCGGTGGGGCAGTCGCCGGTTATCGAGCAGGCACGAGACGAAGCCCGCCAGATGGTGGCCCGCGCCCGCGCCGCCCTGGCCGGCCTGCCCGATGTCCCCGCTCGCGCCGCCCTGGACGACCTGGCCGTGTACTCGGTCGGGAGACGAGAGTAGAGTAGTCAGTAATCAGTAGCCAGTAGCCAGTCGTCAGTAGTCGGTCGTCCGTCTTTAACCATCCGTCGTCCGTCTTTCGTCCTCGGTCTATCCTATGGACCTCGCCATTGTTATTGTCAATTGGAACGTCCGTGACCTGCTGCGCCGCTGTCTGGCCTCGCTCCAGGCCGCCATTGAGACGGCCGGCGTGGATACCACCGTCGTGGTCGTGGATAATGGCTCGGCTGACGGCAGCGTGGCGATGCTCCAGGCCGAATTCCCCTGGGTCCAGGTCATCGCCTCGCCTACCAATGTTGGGTTCACGCGGGGCAACAACCTGGCCCTGCGGATGTTGGGCTTTACAGACCCTATCCAGGGTCCAGGGGAGGGGGCCGGGGGGTTAGGTCTTCCCCATTACATCCTTCTGCTTAACCCCGACACCGAAGTTCCTCCGACGGCCCTGGCGACCCTGCTAGCCCATATGGACGCCCACCCCGAAATTGGCTTGCTCGGCCCCAGGCTCCGCAACGCCGACGGCAGCCTCCAATCGTCGCGGCGGCGCTTCCCAACCCTGGCGACCGGTCTGCTGGAGAGCACCGTCTTGCAACAGTGGTGGCCTACTGCCCCGCCACTCCAGCGGTTCTATATGGCCGACCAACCAGAGGACCAGCCGCAGGCGGTGGACTGGCTGGTGGGCGCGTGTATGCTGACGCGGCGCGAGGCGCTAGTCCAGGTGGGCCTGCTGGATGAAGGCTATTTTATGTACTCCGAGGAGGTGGACTGGGCGCGGCGGTTCAAGGCCCTTGGTTGGCAGGTAGTCTACCTGCCGACCGCGGAGGTTCTGCACTACGAGGGCCGCAGCAGTGGACAGGTCGTGGCGCAGCGTGCCATCTACTTCCACACCAGCAAGGTGCGCTACTTCCGCAAGTGGCACGGCCCGCTGGTCGGCGAGGGCATCCGCCTGTTCCTGCTTGCCACCTACGTCTATCATACCGCCGACGAGGGCGCCCGGTGGCTGCTCGGCCACAAACGCCCCTTGCGCGCCGCGAGGGTACGCGCCTACTGGCAGGTGCTGCGGTCGGGGTTGCGGTAATGACCGCCCCCCTCCGTATCGCCTTCATCGCTGGCGAGTACCCGCCGCTCCAGGGCGGCCTGGGCGACTACACCCGCGAGCTAGGCCGCGCCCTCGTCCAGGCTGGCCACGATGTGCGCGTGGTGACGCGGCGGGTGGAAGCTTCCCTGGCCCCGACTGACGAACGCGCCCAGGGTGAACCACGCGTCCTGCGGGTGGTGGCTGGGTGGGACTGGCGGGCGTGGCTGGCGGTGCGGCAGGCCGTAAGGGGCGCGGATGTGGTCCACATCCAGTACCAGACGGCGGCCTATGACATGCATCCGTTTATCAACACGCTGCCGTGGCTACTCCGAAG
>JAHCIP010000054.1 GCA_026129165.1 Anaerolineae bacterium | reverse complement strand
TAGGGGCGGCAGGAGCGCTGGCGGACACAGTTTGACAAGACGATGAGTGCCACTCTTGGTAAGCTTAGGCTGAGGTTCACGCCAATGAATTCAGCCAGGAGCCCTTATGAGTGATACCCATCGGCGCTATTGTGCCACCAAAGCGGCGTTGCGGCAAGTCATCGCCGTCGTCCCCGACACTCATAGTGAGAAGCACCTCAACACGCTCACGGCGCTCATCTGCGGGCTGGTGGGCGCTCGGCACAGCCACCTAGCCAAGCTGGCCGACCATGCCCCCAGTCAGGGAGCCAAACGGGAGAGTCGGATCGAGCGTTTCGAGCGGTGGCTGAGACAGCCCAAGGCCAGTCAAGCCACCTACTTCATGCCGTTCGCCCACGCCGTGCTGGCGGCCTTAGCCTCTCAGCCGCTGGTCTTGATTATGGATGGCAGTCTGCGACCTGCTCGCCCAGGTTCAGCCCTGGGTTCCAAAGGGGCGACGGTCATCTTTGTCGGCGCTGGGGAGTTCGACGGGACCACGCTGTTGACGAGGCTCCAGGACTATGGCTGGCACTATGTCTGTCGCACCGCGACCACCACCCTGGTATGGGTCGGCACCGGCTACGTCCACATGGGTCAGTTGCTCAAGGCTGTCATGTTTGTGGTCATAGACTACTTCGTCACGTTCCAGCCTGCTTGCGCCACTTCTCGCGCGCGTCAGGCGGGGTTTTGTTGATGACCCGCACCGAGTGGCTGCCCAGCCGCTGCTCCAACTGCTTGATGAGCAGCTTGTTGCACTTCGTCTTGTCGTTCGGGAAGTCAATCTGGACCCGCGCCGAGCCGCGCGGCACGATGACGCTGAACGTGTCGTGGCCCGCGTAGCCGCTCACCAGCTTGTGAATCTCGCCCAGGCGGCGGATATCGTCCTCATTGTTGCCGCTGCGGGGCAGAGTAATCTCCAGGTGGTAGACCAGGTCGGCGGCGAGGTCGGGTTCCTCAGCCACGGTGGCCGGTGGGGTAGTGGGTGGTGGCGTGGACGGGGCTACCACCGGCTTGGCGTAGGCCGGGGCGGGCGACTCGCTCACGCGGGCCGGCGTGGCAGGTTCGGGTCTGGCTGGCGCGACAGCCTCGACGGTAGGGGGGCGGAGGGTCAGGGGCGGGGCGGCTGGCATTTCAGAGGCGGGCGCGGGTGCGAAGTCGGGGGCCGCCTCGGCCGCCTCGTCGCCGGTCCACTCCGGCGGCGCGCTCGGGAAGAAGTTGTCCACCGCCTCCACCCGGCTCCAGTCAACTTCGTTCAGGGCGACCGGCTCGACGTTGGCGACGGCGTCCAGGCTGTACTCGCGCACCTCGTCGGCCAGGACGTTGGCCTTGTCGTTATACGTGTCCACCTTGCCGCGCACCAGAACCAGCGTGTCCGTCGTCAGCAGCGCCTTGACGCCCTCGTAGACGCGCGGGAAGAGGGTCACGTCCACCTGGCCGCCCAGGTCCTCGATAGTGATAAAGGCGAAGGGGTCACCCTTCTTGGTCTGGCGCACCCGGATCGAGTTGATCATACCGGCGATGACGACGGGCTGACCCTTGAGGCTGGGGTCCAGGTCATTCAGACTGTGGGTGATCTTGCTATCGAGGGTCTGGGCCAGGCGGTGCAGGGGATGCTCGCCCAGGAAGCAGCCGAGCAGGTCCTTCTCCCAGCTCAGCATCTCCTTGGCCGACGGCTCATCG
The DNA here is from genome assembly GCA_026129165.1 of Anaerolineae bacterium. GTDB lineage: Bacteria > Chloroflexota > Anaerolineae > Epilineales > JAHCIE01 > JAHCIE01. Next base: position 23,682 of record JAHCIP010000054.1, on the reverse strand, counting down.
GCGCGGGGCAGGGCGAGCGTGTTCAGGGCGAAGCCACCGCTGGCCGGCGTCGGCCCCATCAGCCCGCCGAACAGGCTCATCTGGCCCACGTCCTGAGCGCGGTGATGCTCCGCGCTCAGGCTGACCATCGAGTCCACCGCTTGCAGCAGTTGATTCCGGTGGCCGAACTCGTCAAACGCCCCCGCCTTGACCAGGCATTCCAGCGCACGGCGGTTGACTTGGCGCAGGTCCACGCGGCGGGCGAAGTCGTCCAGGCTGGCGAAGGGTTTCTCGCCCCGCGCCGTGATGATGGTCTGCACTGGGCCTTCGCCCACGTTCTTGACCGCCGCCAGGCCAAAGCGAATGCCCACGTCATGGGTGATTTTGCCCTTGACCTCGTGCGCTGGCAGCTTCTCCATGCCGAAGTCTATCCCCGACCAGTTGATGCTGGGCGGCAGAATCTTGATGCCCAATGCCGTGGCGTCGGCCACGTAGCCGCTTGCCTTGTCGGTGTCGCCGCACGACACGCTGAGCAGCGCCGTGATGTACTCGACGGGGTACTTGGACTTGAGGTAGGCCGTCTGGACGGTGACGACGGCATAGTCGGCGGCGTGGCCCTTGGGGAAGCCGTAGCGGGCGAACGCCTCGAAGTCGTCAAAGATTTCGTTCAGCAGCCGTTCGTTCAGCCCCTTCTTGACGCCGCCGCCCACAAACTTCTCGCGCTGCTTGAGCAGGTCGTCCTTTTTCTTTTTGGCCACCGCCTTGCGCAGCTTGTCGGCGTCGGTGGCAGTGTACCCTGCCAAATCCATCGCCGTCCGCATGAGCTGTTCCTGGTAGACGAAGATGCCATACGTCTCCTTCAGGATTGGCTCCAACTGCGGGGCCTTGTACTTAATCTCCTCCTCACCGTGCATACGCCGGATGTAGTTGGGGATGTACTCCAGCGGGCCCGGGCGGTAGAGCGCGACCAGGGCGATGATGTGTTCCAGCCGTGTGGGCTTATTCTCCTGCAGGATGCGCCGCATGCCCGGCCCTTCCACCTGGAACACGCCCTGGACGGCCCCGCTGGCGAGGAGCTTGAAGGCGTCGGGGTCGTCAGTGGGGATGGTAGCCAGGTTGAACGTCACCCCGTGATGCTTCTCAATCAGGACGGCGGCGCGCTGCATGACCGTCAGCGTCGCCAGGCCCAGGAAGTCCACCTTGAGCAGGCCAATCTCGGTCACAATCTGCATCGGGAATCAGTACGGGTCGGCGTACTGTTGTCGCCCTTGGTGGGCCGGTGCAGTGGGCAGTACTCGACAATGGGCTTGTCGGTGATGACGACGCCGGCGGCGTGGGTGCTGGCGTGGCGCGAGACGCCCTCCAGCGACTTGGCCGTGTCAATCAGCGTCTTGACCTGGGGGTCGCCGTCGTAGAGTTCCTTGAACTCGCGGTTGTACTGAAGCTGCGGCTCGCCGGAGATCGCCTGCTGCAGCGAGACGGGGTTGGCCGGGTTGTAAGGCACCAGCTTGGCGATGCGGTCCACCTCGGCCAGGGGGATGTCCAGGGCGCGGCCCGTGTCACGCAACGCGGCCCGCGCGCCGAGTGTCCCAAAGGTGATAATCTGCGCCACCTTGTCGTGGCCGTACTTCTCCATCGTGTAGTTGATGAGCTGCTCGCGGCGGTCGTCCGGGAAGTCCAGGTCAATGTCGGGCATCTCCAGGCGGCCGGGGTTCAGGAATCGCTCGAAGATCAGACCGTGGTGGATGGGGTCCACCAGCGTGATAAACAGGGTGTAGGCGACGATGGAGCCGGCCGCCGAGCCGCGCGCGTTGTACCAGATATTGCGCTCGCGGGCGAAGCGGCAGATGTCCCACACGATGAGGAAGTAGGCGTCGAAGCCCATCTGGTGGATAATCGCCAACTCGTGTTCGAGACGCTGGCGTATGAGCGGATCGGCCGCCCCCGCGCCGTAGCGCCGCTGCAGCCCTTCCTCGCACAGGTGGCGCAGGTAGCTCTCTGCCGTGTGGCCATCGGGCAGCGGGAACAGCGGCAGGTGGTACTCCCCGAACTTCATCTTAAAGTCGCACATCTCAGCGATAAGCAGGGTGTTCTTGAGCGCGTCGGGGAACTCGGGGAAGAGGGCGGCCATCTCGTCGGGCGTGCGCAGATAGAACGTCTCCCCAATCCGCATGCGGTTGGGGTCCTTCATCGTCGTCTGCGTCTGGATGCACAGCAGGACTTCGTGGGCGTGGGCATCGGTGGCGCGGGCGTAGTGGACATCGTTGGTGGCGACCAGCGGGATGTCCAGCCGGCGCGACAGGTCCACCAGCTTGCGCGTCAGGTCGGGGATAAAGTCAATCGGGTGGTTCTGGATTTCGACGAAATAATTGTCTTTGCCGAAGACGTCGCGGTACCAGCTGGCGACCTTATACGCCTCTTCCAGCTTGTTGTCCAGCAGCAGGCGCGGGATCTCGGCCGAGGGGCAGCCGGTGGTGATGACCAGCCCTTGGCTGTGGGCGGCCAGGATGTCCTTGTCCACGCGCGGCTTGTAGTAGAAACCCTCCAACTGGGCCTTGCTGGCGAGTTGAAGCAGATTCTTGTAACCCGTCTCGCTCCGCGCCAGCACCGTCAGGTGATAGGCGCCGGCTCCGCGCTCGCCGCCGCCTCGGTCGAAGCGGCTGTTGCGGGCGACGTACAGCTCCGAGCCGAGGATGGGTTTGACGCCGGCCGCCTGGGCCGCGCGGTAGAACTCGACCGCGCCAAACATGACGCCGTGGTCGGTGAGCGCCAGGGCGTTCATGCCCTGTTTAGCGCATACCTCGCACAGGTCCTTGGCCGAGGCCAGACCGTCCAGGAGGGAGAACTCGGAGTGGCAGTGGAGGTGGACAAAGTCAGTTGCCATAGAACACCCGAACTACACAATATCTAGAGGTTGTGGATAAGTAGACCACTTTATCTTGCGGTGGTCGCGCCCGCACCGAGTATTATAGCACAAAACCCCGCCTCCGAGGACGGGGTTTTGTCTACGTTTGGTGAACGCCAGGGAAATTTAAGGTAGGGCCGGCTGGTGTTCAGGTGGGCGAAAGTTCTTTCCAGGCTCTAGGTTGGGCGAATGCGAACACCATTCTCCGTAACCACGACGAAGTGATTCTCAAGGCGGTCCAAGTACTGCTCTAGCAGGAAGCGCAGCATGTGGAGGCGGTTTTCGGTACTCTCGTCACGTAGTCGAAACAGGACAACGCCTCGATGGGCTTGACCACTGCGGAAGGCCAGCTCTCCAAAATCCTTGTCATTGGTCAGCACAACGCGCTCTTCGACTAGAGCTTGCTGGCGTATAACAGCATCGTCTGCCTGTGGCATATCCTCAGCTACAGCGACGACATCATGCCCAACCTCTCGCAGGTACTGCACCACAGCAGAGCCTGTTGACTCATCTACAATGAAGCGCATGGTTGTCAGGCTTGCGCGACTGGGACAGGGAAGACCATCTCGCCCGCCAACACATTGGCGGCATACATGAGGGCGGCACGAATGTCTTCGGGCTGCAAACGAGGATACTCGCGCAAGATTTCAGCTTCCGAGATACCCTGAGCGAGCATCCGCACAATCAGTTCAACCGGAATGCGTGTCCCCTGAATAACGGGCTTGCCCGTCATGACCCTTGGGTTCACGCTGATACGCTGTTCAAGTAGATCGTTCATCACCTCACCTCCTTAGCTACACCGTTCCGTTCAATTGTGCTCCATAAATCGTCTAGCTCAAAACGTCGTCCGTCGTTGCGCGTACCGCGTCGCTAGCGAGAGGCAGATGCCTCCGACTCAACTCCCATACGGCTAAACCCCATATCAGCCACGCGCCGTACAACTTGGGGTAGGCCAGCCAGGCGTGGGGGAACGCCGACTGGTCCGGCGGCAGGCGATACGGCAGGTCGGCTCCGATCAGAGCCATCGCCAGGCCGAGCAGGAACCAGGCCCAGGCCGACCGCCCGCGCAGGTGAGCGATGAGAATGGCCGTCGGCAGCAGGAGCAGTGGGTAGTGGTAGTCCAGCGATAGCGGGCTGAGAATCACGTTGGCGGTCACGAGGGCGGCGAACAGGAGGTCGGCCCGGGCCGGCTCGTCGGGTGGCTGCCAGGCCAAGAAAAGCGGGACGCCCAGGAGGGAGATGAAGCTGAGTCGGGGCAGCCAGGCCGCCAGCAGTGGCGCGACGGTCAGGGGTGTGGGGTTCCACCGAGTATCGAAGGTAAACAGATGCCAGATCAGGCTGAGCTGAGTTTGATAGGCCGTCACGGCCAGCGAAGGGTACGCGCTGAACCGCACGAGCGCGGCAGGGTAGACGCGCCACATCTCCCACCCAACAACTGGCAGCGCTACCAGGCCGACGACCAGGGCCGTCACGCCGCTCCAGACGAGCGCCCCCCAGCGCCGTTGGACCAGCAGCAAGGGCCACAAGAACAGGCCAGCTAACTTGAACCCCGCCATCACTCCCAGTGAAACGCCTAGACGACGCGGCCGCCCGGTGCGATAGCCCTGCCAGGCGAGGACAAGCAGCGCGAGCAGGAAGAAGTAGATTTGCCCTTGCTGGAAGTTGGCCCACACCGGCTGTGAGGCCAGGCCATAGGCGACCAGGCCTAGGCCGGACACACTGTCGAGGTCAAGCTGGCGCCACATTGTGTAAACCGCCCAGCCGAGACAGAGCAGGCTCAAGACGGTCCAGAGGGTGCGGGCCGAGGCATAGTCGAAGGCGGCGAAGGGCAGCCCGACGAGAACCAGCGGAGGCGGGTTGATGTTGACATCGGTCACGCCTGGCAGGGCGCGGGCGACCTGGGCCGCGAACCAGGCATCGTCGTAGGACTGGCTCAGGTCTTGGCCCTGGTAGAGCAGGCGGCCCAGGACGTAGACCGCGATAAAGCCATGCGAAGGTCGTGTGGCGGCCGTGGGCAGATAGAGCGCGAGACGCAGCGCGAGCAGGGCTACGACCCCGGCCAGAACCAGGGTGAGGCGGTGTTGGACCCGCGAGCCAGTGAGGACGCGCATAGCATATGTCTTAGCGAGGCCGGTGCGAGACTGTCGGGATAACGGCGATTATACACTCCGTTGGGGCGTTCCGCAATGTATGCTATACTTCACTCAGGGTTCTTCCAAGGCCGTGATGCAGGAGATTGATATGAGGAATATTCGCGCCGGGGCGGTCCAATTCCACCACGCGCCGGGGGACAAGGCGGCCAATCTAGACAAGATACAGGGCTTCGTGGCGCAGGCGGCGGCGGCTGGAGTTGAACTGCTGGCCTTTCCAGAGATGTGCATCACTGGCTACTGGCACGTCCGCAAGCTGGCGCGGGACGAAGTCGAGGCGCTGGCCGAGTCGGTGCCGTCTGGCCCGGCCACCGAGACCCTGCTGGCGCTGGCCGAGCAGCACCGCATGACGATTGGCGCGGGCCTCATCGAGCGGGCCGACGACGGCTCGCTCTACAACGGCTACGTCGTCGCCCTGCCCGATGGCCGGACCTACTGCCACCGCAAGCTCCACACCTTCATCAGCCCCTACCTGAAGTCGGGCGACAGGTACACCGTGTTTGACATTCCGCAGGGCTGCCGTGTCGGCGTCCTCACCTGCTATGACAACAACCTGGTCGAGAATGCCCGCATCACGGCCTTGATGGGGGCTGAGATTCTGATGGCCCCGCACCAGACGGGCGGCTGCCGCTCGCGCAGCCCGCGCGCGATGGGCGCGATTGACCCGGCGCTCTGGGACCACCGCCACAAGGACCCGGCGGCGATTGAGGCCGAATTCTGCGGCCCCAAGGGGCGCGGCTGGCTCATGCGCTGGCTGCCGGCGCGGGCGCACGACAACGGGATGTTCCTGGTCTTTAGCAATGGGGTAGGCACGGACGACGACGAGGTACGGACAGGGAACGCCATGATCTGGACCCGTATGGCGAAATTCTGGTCGAGAGCTGCAAAGCCGACGACGACCTCGGTGGTGGCCGTGACCTGGTCGCCGGAGGTCTTAGCGATCCACCTCGGCACCAGTTGCAACCACCACGCCTTAAACTCATGCCTGCCGTGGCGCGCCAAGCCGATTACAGAAGGACATCCGCACCGTCCGCTTCGGTGAGCTACGCAGCTAAAACGCCACGTGATAGAAGCTAAAGGCAAGTGCCTGCTCGCGGCGCACGCTGGGGAAGTTGTCGAGGAATTCGTCCAGGGTGTAACCGCCCTCCAGATAATCTATCAAGGTCTGGACAGGGACGCGGGTGCCTATGAACACTGGCGTACCGCTATGGATCTCGGGATCACTATGCACGACGCTACCATCTGGCAACGCCACAGGACGCGCATCAACCACACCTCACCTTTTTCAACTTCTCCGACGGCTTAATAATTATGGCGCAATCCACCCCGTTTCGCAACCACTCCGCGTGAATTGCGCCATCCGCCGCAGGCGCACGATCCGTCGCCCCGAACTCTATGGCCTGCTCTGCGAGGCGACGGGTCAAGAGAAAGACATCCGCGCCGTCCGCTTCGGCGATTAAGACTTTGCGTATCAGAGCGGTTTTCCACTTGACCCGTGCGATTGTTCTGGTAGAATCTGCTCTACAGCACAAGCTCTTCGCTGCAGGTGATGTCCGCTGCGCCGTCAGATTTCAAGAACGAATCTTTTGGGCGAGGGTTGACCATTCACACCACCATCATTCTGCCATCCGTCGCTCTTTATCCTGTTTGCTGGCCGTCATCCTGAGGCATGGGATGTGCTGGTCGGACAGCGGGTCGTCCATAGTGTGTTGAAGGATGGAACAGTTGCCGCAATTAGAGGCACTGCTAGTGGCGAAATTCGTATTATCGTACGCTTTGACAAAGATCTTTCTGACACAGCCCTCAAATCGTTTACTCCAGCGGCTCTGAGCGAGTATTTTGTCGAGCTAACCCTTCCCCCACTGGAAGGCTTCGATGTGTTTCAAGCAAAATATCTAGAACAGCAGAGGCAAAAAGAGGCTAGGGAGCAGGCTGTTGCAGAGTTTGCTACGCTCAAGATCAAGTACCATGCTGCTAGATATGCCGACTCGTCCCCCCTCTCCCCTCTCTGCAGAATACTGCTGCAATTAGACAGCGGGGAGCGATTAACCCCAGATGACATTGACTGGCTTGAGAAAGAACACCTCAACGGTGTGCTAGGTCATTTCTACGAGCAAGAGGCCGAACGAACAGGTGATAGATGGAACTTAGTGAAGGCAGGGAGCAATTGGCGGAAAGCAAAAGACCCTCACCGAGCGCTTCACGTAACAGATAGCGTGATGATATTTGATGCAAAACTCAACTCGGCGCTGCTTACCGTGCGTGGGGGAGCCATGCGCGACCTAAAGCATCTCCGTGAGGCTGAGCGTTTAGCATTTTTGGCTATAGATACTAATCCGGCGAGCCACTACGCTTACAGCTTGCTGGGTGCACTCTGTTTTCAAACTGGCCGACCAGGAGAAGGGGACCGTTACTGCCAGAAAGCCGAGGAGCTTGGCGCCTCCGCTCATCAAAGTAACGCTGATATTGAGGAGGCGATCCGTCGCTCTGAGAAGGCGGAGCGGAAGCGGACAGCTGAATATTTGATAAAGAAAGATCCGCATCGTTATCACTGGGCCAAGAGATATTTGTCATAATAACCTGTAGTAATCCCCTCTGTTGCAACTTCTTGGGTCGGGGAGCGTAGAGTGGTGTGGGAGGCTTCACGCGCCTGCGCTGCTGCTCACACGAGGAGACACCCTATGCTCAGCCTTATCCTTCAACTGGTTCTCTACGCCCTCATTGCCTTCTTCGCGCCGCGCTTCATCCCCGGCATTCGCATCCGCGATAGCGCCACGGCCATCACCGTCGCCATCCTGTTCGTCATCGTCAACCTGATCCTGGGCTGGCTCGTCGGCCTCTTGCTCAACATCGCCCTGTTCCCGGTCATCCTCTGCTCCCTTGGCCTGTTCGCCATCGTTGTCCCCGTGCTGGTCAATGCCATCGTGCTCAAGGTGGTAGACGGGCTGATGACTTCGTTTGACCTGGCGGGCTGGACCCCGGCTATCATCCTGGGCATCCTGTTTGGCCTGGCCAATGCCCTGGCGCACACGATCCGTTAGGCTAATCCCTGTGAAATTCACTTTTCGACAAGGCTCTTACCTGTCAAGAGCCTTGTCGGTGTTTAGGGAGACGAGTACAATTGAGGCGGACAAGGATCGATGGAGTAAACTCAAAGAGGAACGATGCGCACACTCGAAATCACGCTAACGGTGCAACCTGACGGCACAGCGACTCTAGAATTACCGCCTGATGTCCTCCCGGGTGAGCACCGGGCCGTGCTGGTCATTGAGGAGGCTTCGCAGCAGCCCCCTACTATAGAAAGCCCGGAGATGTTGCAACTCCAGACCTTCGCCTTGACCAATTGGCCCGCAGATGCCACCTTCCGTCGCGAGGTTCTCTATGGTGACGATGGCCGTTAGCTCCCTATTCATTGATACCAATGTGCTGATGTATGCTACGGACACCTTATCGCCCTGGCATACCCTGGCTAACGACAGTTTACGTGATGCCAGGCAACAGGGAGTCGCTCTCGTTATCAGCCCGCAAATCCTCCGCGAGTACTTAGCCGCCACCACTCGTACGAGCCAAATGGGATCGGCTGCGCCCCTGGCTCAGGTACTGTCGAATGTCCGCCTCTTTCGCCAGCAATTCAGAGTTGTGGAAGACAACCCTCTGGTGCTAGACAACTTAATCAGCATCCTTCAGACAGTTCGAGTAGGCGGCAAGCAAGTCCACGATGCCAACATCGTCGCCACCATGCAGGCTCACGGCATCAGTCGCTTGCTCACGCACAATACCGCCGACTTTGCCCGCTTTGCCCAGTGGATCACGGTCCTGCCACTTGGCACGAGTTTACGACCCACGCTGTAACCGCGTGCGATAACTACGTTTGCATCCCCCAGCGCCGCACCGTGACCCGCTCGACCGAGCGAAACACCCCATTCTCCACCAGTAACCCAATCAGGATGACCATCAGCAGACCGGCGAAGACGTGCGCCGTGTTCAGGTTGTAGCGGTTGGTGTAGATAAACCAGCCCAGGCCGCCCCGGCTGCCCGTCACGCCGAACACCAGCTCGCTGGCGATCATGGTCCGCCAGCCGAAGGCCCAGGCGATCTTGAGGCCGGAGAGGATGTAGGGGAAGGTGGCCGGCAAGAGAATGCCCACGACCAGCCGCCCGCCGCGCAGACCAAAGTTCTGCCCGACGCGCACCAGGGTAATCGGGACGGCGCTGAAGCCGGTGTAGAGGTTCAGGTACATCGGCCATAGGACGGCGTGGACAATGACGAAGACGAGCGACCGGATGTTCAGCCCGAACCACAGCAGCGCCAGGGGCAGGAGGGCGATGGCCGGTACGGGGTTGAACATGGCCGTCAGCGTCTCCATGACATCGCCCACCAGGCGGCTAAAGGTGGCGAGGCTGACGAGAACCAGGGCCAGCGCGACGCCAATCGCCATGCCCAGGCTGAGGGTCAGCAGCGATTGCCAGGTATACTGGAGCAGGTCGCCACTCAGGCTGGCCTGGACGAACACCCGCAGCACATCCGACGGCGGCGGAAACAGGAGCGGGCTGACCCTAAACAGTCGGACGGCGGCTTCCCAGAGGGCCAGCAGGGCGACGACAATGATCACCTTGCGCACAGCCGGGTCCGTCGGGCGCGGCAGGCCCCGAGGTTTCGCCGGCGCGAGAACACTGAGCGGGGAGGGTTCGAGGGGGTCAGACACGGCAGCGGCTGGGTTTTTCATGGCGGCGTCGTCTCTAGCAGACCGCGAATGGTGTGCTGCATGGCGACATAGGGCGGGCTATCCACGGGCTGCTCGGCCGCCTCGTTCACCAAAAGCTGGCGGACCCGACCCGGCCGGGGCGACATGACCAGAATGTTGGTCCCCAGGACGACGGCCTCTTCGATGCTGTGGGTGACAAACAGGATGGTGACGCCGGTGTGCCGCCAGATGGCATTGAGTTCGTGTTGCATGTGGCTGCGCGTCAGGGCGTCGAGGCTGGCGAACGGCTCGTCCATCAGGAGAATGCGCGGCTCCAGCGCCAGGGAGCGGGCGATGGCCGCGCGTTGTTTCATCCCTCCTGATAGCGTGTGGGGGTAGGCGTCCTTGAACTCGTCCAGGCCGACCAGGTCCACAAACCGCGCCGCCCGCTCCCGCGCCTCCCCGCGACTCCGCGCCTGGCCCGTCACCTGGAGGGGGTAGACGACGTTGTCCAGGACGGTCTTCCAGGGGAGAAGCTGGTCGAACTCCTGGAACACGACCACCCGGTCCGGCCCCGGCTGGCGCAAGGGCTGGCCGTCCAATCGAATCGCGCCCTGGCTGACCGGCACGAAGCCGGCGATGGCTTTGAGCAGGGTAGACTTGCCGCAGCCCGAGGGGCCGAGGATGATAAACTTCTCGCCCTGCTGGACGCTGAAGGAGACATCCTCGATGGCCAGCGTGGTTCGGCCATCCCCGGCGTATTGGATACTGACGCGTTCGACTTCGAGTGAGCAAGGCATACGGTGGTCACGTTGATACAGATGACGAAAGAGGCTTAACTGCCGGGTAACGCCTGGAGATTCTCGAAGGCGTAGTCTTTCCAGGAGGCCGGTACGTTCGTGATGGTCCCAATCTTCTTCATGAATTGGGCGAACTGCATGATGCCGCGCGGGGTCGTGGTGAACTTGATCCCCTCGGCCTGGATGTAGCCCTGGGTGGTCTCGACGCTGTCCTTGCTCTTTTCCGAGGCGTTGAAGATTTCGGCCGCCTGGCGGGGGTTCTTGTTGATAAAGTCAATCGCCTCGTCCAGCGCGCCGACAAAGGCCTGGTAGAGCTTGGGGTTCTTGGTCTTCCAGTCCTCAGTGGTAAACAGGACATTGAACGTGTGCGGGCCGCCAAAGACATCATAGCTCGACAGGACGCGGTGAATGCCGGGATCATTCAGTTCCTGGTATTGGAACGGCGGCGAGGTCATGTGGCCCGTGATTTCGCGTTTGGAGAGCAGGGCGGCCAGAGCATCGGGGTGGGCCATGGCGACGACGATGTTGTCAATCGCCTTCGCGTTACCCGTCTCCTTCTCGGCCTGCATTTGGAGAATGACATGCTGGATGGCGTTCACGACCGGCAGCGCGATCTTGTCGTCGGGGCCGAAATCCTTCAGCGTCTTGATGGTGGGCTTGTTGGTATTGAGGTACAGCGGCATCTCGTCCAGCGCGCCGATGAGGCGCACCTTGATGCCCTTGTCCCAACTCTGGAGGAAGGGCGTCACCCCGCCGGAGCCAACGTCGAGTTGGCCGGCCAGCATCGCATCGCGGATGGCCGCGCCATTGCTTAGCTCCTGCCACTCGATGGTGACGCCGGGGGCGCGCTTCTCGATGAGCTTCTGTTCTTTCATCAGAATGAGTTCGAGATAGCCCAGCCCCGGTTGTTTGGCGATGCGAATCACCTTGGCTTCGGGGGCCGACGGCCCCCCGGTGCTGCCGGCCGGCCCCCCGCAGGCGGCCGCCAGGCCCGCTACCAACGCCGCGACCAGCGCCAGCCCGGACACTGCCAGCCAACCACCCCCCTGCCTTCGGCCTCGGTTGCGCGTCATCATCTGCCCCCCTTCACCCATACCTGATGTGGGGCGTTATTCTAACGCGACTCGCCAGAGATGTCCAGCGCCAGACGCGGGCTCAGGCGCGCAATGCGGGCCGGCGTGAGCCAGCTTGCTGCTCCACCGGAATCTCGCCCTGGTGGCGCTGGTAGTAGCGCATGCCATAGATGACACCCACAAAGCAGATGACCGCCTCCAGGGCAATCGTCTCTGGCACGCCAATACGCGAGGCCAGCCAGCCGGTGATGAAGCCGCCGATGGGGGTGGAGCCGGCGAATAGCAGAAAGTAGATGCTCATCACCCGGCCGCGCAGGTGGTCAGGGGTGTTCATCTGGAGCAGGGTATTGGAGGTGGCGGTATAGGCGATGCTCGCCATGCCCAGCGGGATGAGCAGCGCCAGGGTGAGGGCATAGGATCGAGAGAGCGCCAGCGCGAACAGGAACACGGCGAACAGCGCCGAACTGCCCAACAGCAAGCGATACGTCGCCTGGGAGCGATAGGCGAGGACGAGGCCGCCCAGCAAGGAGCCGACGCCCATAAATGCCGTGACGCCGCCAAAGCCCACCGCGCTGGTCTTGAAGACGAACTCAGCGATGAGGGGCAGCGTCACCGAGAAGTTGTAGCCAAATGTACCGAGAATGCCCATCATCAGCACCACGATCATGGCGGTGGTCGTGTGGCGCACGTAGCCCAGACCTTCGCTCACCTGCTTGACCACACTTCCCTTATTGGGCTGGGGGATGCTGTAGAACAGGTCGGAGCGCATCAGCGCTAACGACACAATGGCCGGGACGAAGCTGATAGCGTTGGCATAAAACGCGCCCGCCACCCCCAGTGCGGCGATGGTCAGACCGCCGACGGCCGGCCCGATGATGCGCGCCGCGTTGAATAGGGACGAGTTGAGGGCCACGGCATTGGGTAAGTCCTTGCGGCCAACCAATTCCACCACAAAGGCCTGGCGGGTCGGGTTGTCGAAGGCATTGATGAGGCCGAGGAGAAAGGCGAGGGTGTAGACGTGCCACAGTTGGACGTGCCCCGTGCCTACCAGGACGGCCAGCGCCAGGGCCTGTAGCGCCGATATACTCTGGGTCAAGATGAGGAAGCGGCGTTTGGCGACGCGATCGGCAAACACGCCGCCCACCAGAGTAAACAGCAGGATGGGCAAGGTCTGGAGCGCGGTCACCACGCCCATCGCCAGGGGCGAGCCGGTGAGTTGCAGCACCAGCCAGGCCTGGGCCGTGGACTGCATCCACGTGCCGACCAGCGAGACGATCTGACCACTCCAGAACAGCCGGTAGTTGTGGTTGCTGAGAGCCTGAAATGTTTTCAACATGACCTGCGTCGCTCCAAAATGGTAAACCGACGGGCCTCAGCGAGGCCCGCCGGCTGGCAATGAGGGCAGACAAACCGTTCGTCTAGTCGTCCTTGCCGTCGTCCGCGTCGTCCTTCTTGACCCAACGGTCGCCTTCCTTCTCGTACTGATGCTTCACCGAGGCCCACGCAGTCTGGTAGGCGCGGTTGTCGTCGCCGCCGTAGGTCTCCCGCGCGCTCTTGAGCGTCTCACGGAAGATGGCCTGGGCATGCTCATCGGAGCGTTCCAGCGTACTCGGCAGATCGGGTTCTTCCACCTTACGGGGCTGCGCCCCTTTCTTGTTGGGCATCACTACCTTCATCCTCATTAAGCCGTGTGTTGAGCGGCAGCAGCGGCAGGGGCGGTCTGTCCTCTCGCCGCGACCGAACGTATCGTCGAGCGGCGGGCCGGCTTCTGCGGCTTGAGGAAGTCCAGCATCACCCGGTTCACCTCCAGGGGACGCTCCCACAAGGGGGTATGCCCACACCCGCGCACCCGCACCAGCTTCGCCCCGGGAATCAGGTGCAGCAGGGCGCGGCCTTGTTCCAGGGGCAGTAGCGCGTCTTCTTCTCCCCAGATAATAAGCGTTGGCGCCTGAATCGTCAATAACTTGTGGCGAATGTCGCTGGCGCAGAGTTCATGGCAGGCCCGCCAGAGCGTTCGCATCCCGGCTCGATAGGCATCGCCCAGGAAGACGGGCAGCAGGTCCAATGTGCCGGGCCGCGCCTCTTTCGCCAGGGCCAGGCAGTGCTGCATCATATTATTCCCCATCGGCATGATAGCGGCATTGACGAGAATGAGGCGCTCGACCAGGTGGGGATAGTCGGCGGCCAGGTCGGCGGCGATGAAGCCGCCCATGGAGTGACCAATCACCGTCGCCCCGCGCAGCCCCATTTTGACCATCCACTTCGCCAGCCAGGTCGCCGCCTCCTCCAGGACGAAGGGATGCTTGCAGCGGCTGTCGCCAAACCCAATGAGGTCAATACAGTAGACCCGGTAGTGCTGCGCGAGAGACTGGATATTGCGCCGCCACCAGCGGATCGACCCCCCCAGGCCGTGGATCAACACGACCGGGCGGCCGGCGCCCGCCACGCCGTAGCCTATCTCAACGTCGCCCATCTGGACCCGCCCTGACTCGAGTAACTCCGCCTCATCGTTCTTGAACATAGATAATGGAAACACACTGCCCTCACTAACGCTAGACACAGTAGCTCTCGATAGCTCCATGTGATGCAAAGAGGTATGCAAGGAACGTGCCAGATTCTACTGTTTGGACCATCAAAAAGGGCCGACCCGGCATGCCGGGTCGGCCCACCTTCAGAGCCGGTGAAGATTAGCGCGTGGGCGTCCGCTGGGGCGTCTGGCTCTGGGCCATCGTCTGGCCCCGCGCCGCCATGTTGGCGTCGCCGGTCATCGCGCCCAGCTTCTCAATGGTCTGGCGCGTGTTCTGCTCCAGGAACTCGGCCATATTGTTCTCATCCTGGAGGTTCTGCTTGAGCAGGCGCTCGCACTCGGTGTGGCCCATCATGGCCGCCAGGCTGATCAAGCCGGTGTAGGCGCAAATCTCATAGTGCTCGATCTTGGTGCTGCCGGTCAGGTTGATGACCTGCAGGACTTCGGTCGAAGGCTTCTCCTTCATCGCGCTCTGCTTCTCTTGCAGAATACCAGCGATACCGGCGCACTTCTGGGTCTTCGCTTTTTCGCCCAGCGCCTGGGAACAGGCTTCCAGGTTGCGCACGTGCTGCTCGGTCTCGGTCAGGTGTTGCCGCACCCGCTGCTTGATCATCGGGTCGGTGGTCTCCTTCTCAACCTCAGGCAGCGCTTTGGTCAATTGCTGCTCGGCGTCATACATATCCTGCAGTTCGTGGAGAAAAAGCTCGTGTAGGGTCTTCATAGGTGGCTTACGTCCTTTCTATACTCTGATGTGACAGGTGATGTGCTACACCGCTTTAACCTGCAAGTTGAGTGCCAGAGGGATGAGAGCGCATAGCCTATCACGTCGTTATCAAAGTCGCCCAGGCTAGAGCACGGATGGAGAGGATGGACGGATGGGGGCCTGAGCGTTGGCAAGAGCTTGCCGCAGTACCTTTTTTATGGCACAATAGCCTGAAGCAGTGTCGGGTTGGCGTCGGTGATGCCTGACGAAGGGCTGGGGCAGGAGACTATGGAAACCGTCCAGTTTTCGACCGTCACGGTCAATATCACGGGCGAGGTCGTCGAAGAGACCACACAGTCTGCTCAACGCTTCACTGAGGTGTTAGGGCCAGGGCTAACCCTAGAGATGGTTCTTGTACCCGGCGGGGTCTACTTGATGGGGTCGCTCGGCGGAGGCGACGAGGACGAACACCCCCAGCATCGCGTGACCGTCGCGCCCTTCCTCCTCGGCCAGTACCCCGTCTCCCAGGCCCAATGGCAAGCCCTGATGGGGGGCAACCCGTCGCGCTTCAAGGGACCGACCCGCCCGGTCGACAACGTCTCCTGGCGCGACGCCCGCCGCTTCTGTGAGCGTCTCTCTCGACGGACAGGCCGCCACTATGACCTGCCCAGTGAGGCGCAGTGGGAGTATGCCTGCCGCGCCGGGAGCGCGACCCCCTTCGCCTACGGCCCCACTCTGACGACCGACCTCGCCAACTACAACGGCGAGTTCACCTACCGAGGTGGGCCACGCGGCGTCTACCGCCACGTCACCACGGAGGCCGGCAGCTTCCCGCCCAATGTCTTTGGGCTGTACGATATGCACGGCAATGTCTGGGAGTGGTGCGCCGACCCCTGGCACGCGAGCTATGCGGGCGCGCCGTCGGATAGTCGAGTATGGACCAGCGGCGGCGACCCGAAGCAGCGCGTCGCGCGGGGGGGCTGCTGGCACGACACGCCGGAGGTGTGCCGCTCCGCCACGCGGCTCAAGTACCCGCTCGACGAGGGCGACGAGATTCTCGGCTTCCGCGTCGCCCTCCCCATCTAAGGACAGAGCAGGATATTTTGACAGAATTAACAGAATTGGCAGAATTTACATGCCCCCTTCGAAAGGGCCGGTCTTATTCTGTTCATTCTGATAATTCTGTAAATTCTGTCAAAAACCTCTGAGTTTTCGGGAGACAGCCAATGCGTGTTACAACGTACAGCGCCGCTCAAGACTTTCTAGCGCAGGTGCAGGCGACGCTGGAACAGGACGAGCCAGCCAATAACGTCATACTCGGTGTCGCCGCGAATGTGGCGCGGGGTATCGCGTATGGCCCGCACCCGCCCTATTTCGCTACGGTCGAGGATGAGCATGGGCTGGCGCTGGCGGCTATGATGACCCCGCCGCACAATCTGTCCCTCTACGGCCAGGCCGACCGCTGGCTGGCCGCCTTGGAACCCCTAGCCGTCAACCTACGCGATGGAGGCTGGCCCGTACCGGGCGTCATTGGCCGCATCGAGGTGGCCGAAGCCTTTGCCCGCGTCTGGTCGCGGGTGGCGGCCGTGTCGTGGTGGGTCAATATGCGCCAGCGCATCTACGAACTGACCCAGGTGGTCTCCAGCCCGACGCCACCGGGCCATTTTCGGCCTGCGACGGAAAGCGACCTGGATCTGGTGACGGACTGGGCCGTTGCCTTTGAGCGCGAAGCCCTGGCGGGGGAACCGGACCGGGCCGCCGCACGGGCGGGCCTGGCGCGGCGGATTGGCGAGCAGGGCATCTACCTGTGGGACGATGGCGGCCCGGTCTCGATGGCGGCCTGGGGCCGGCCCATGAAGCACTCCGTCATCGTCAACCTGGTCTACACGCCGCCCGACCTACGGGGGAAGGGCTACGCTTCAGCCGTCGTCGCCCATCTCAGCCAACTCCTCCTCGACCGAGGCTTCACGCGCTGCGTCCTGCACACTGACCTCGCCAACCCCACCTCCAACAGCATCTACCAGCGCATCGGTTACCGCCCCGTGCTCGACTCCAACGAGTACCGCTTTGGGTGACCGACGACGGAGGACGGAAGACGGAGGACCACTGCACGTCATCCTGACCCACGAGAACGCCGACTTCGACGCCGCTGCCAGCCAGTTGGGCGCCTGGAAGCTCGACCCGGTCGCCATTCCCATCCTGCCCCAGCGCCTCAACCGCAACGTCCAGGCGTACCTGGACCGCCACCGCGCCGAGTTGCCTTTCAGCCAGCGCGGCGAAATGACGCGCCGCCGCGTCGAACGCGCGACCATGGTAGACAGCCAGAGCGTGGTCCAGGTGCGCGGCATGAAGCCGACCACCGAGACGCGGCTGATTGACCATCATCCCCTGGCCCGCGACCTCAACCCCCACACGACCTTCGAGGGCGACGAGGTCGGCGCGTGTACGACGCTCTTTGTCGAGAAGCTCCAGGCGGCCCAGCTCGATGTGACATCGGTCGAGGCCACCCTGATGCTACTCGGCATCTACGAGGACACCGGCGCGCTTACCTACGGCAGCACGACGGCCCGCGATGCCCAGGCCGTCGCCTGGCTGCTCGATCACGGCGCCAACCTGGACGAGGCGCGGAGCTACCTCTACCACCCGCTGAGTGACGCCCAACAAGACCTGCTCAATCAACTGACCCGTCAGGCCGAGACACACACCTACGGCCCCTACCAAGTCGTCGTCGCTACGGCCATGGCCCCCGGCCAGGTCAACGAAATCTCGACGCTCGCCCACCGCCTGCGCGACCTGTTTGAGCCGGACGCCTTATTCGTCCTGGCCGGCATCGAAGACCGCGTCCATCTCATCGCCCGCAGCACAAATGACACCCTGGATGTAGGCGAGGTTGCGCGGCGCTTTGGTGGGGGTGGACACGGCCGGGCGGCGGCCGCACTCATCCGCGACGCCGACTTGCGCGCGGTGCATGACCAGTTGCTCGCCACGCTGGCCGCGCTGGTCCCGCCGGCGCCGACTGTAGCCAGCATTATGTCACGCGGCGCGGTGCGTACCCTGCCCAGTACCGCCACGGTGGCTGAGGCGGCGGAGTTGATGCAGTTGTTTGGTCACGAGGGGGTGCCTGTTCTGGAGAATGGGCAGGTCGTCGGGGTGGTGACGCGGCGGGACATTGACCGCGCCGCCCGCCACGGCCTGGGCAGTACGACCGTCAGTGTCTACATGCGCAAGGGGGCCATCCAGGTCGCGCCTGGCGACTCGATTGCCGACCTCCAGCGGCTGATGCTGGAATACGATGTCGGTCAGGTCCCCGTGGTGGAGGATGGCCGGCTCGTCGGCATCGTCACGCGCACCGACTTGCTGCGCCGCCAAGCCGGCCAGTTGGCGCGGCCCTCGCCCGACGCCGAGCTGGCCCAACGCTTCGAGGCGCGGCTGACGCCCGCCGCCCTGACCCTGATCCACCAGGCCAGCCAGATGGCCCAGGATCTCGGCTTCGAGTTGTATGTCGTCGGCGGCTTCGTGCGCGACCTGCTGCTCAACGCGCCGCGTGTCGCCACCGACATTGATCTGGTGGTGGAAGGCGAGGCCCACGCCCTGGTGGGGGCGCTGGTCAGGGCGCACGGCGGCAAGGCCGTCTACCACCGCGCCTTTGGCACGGCCCACTGGACGCCGCCCGACCCGACTCAGCCCGGCCTCGACTTCGTCACGGCCCGCACCGAGTTCTACACCGAACCCAGCGCGCTGCCGACGGTCGAGCAAAGCTCCATCAAGCTCGACCTGCACCGCCGCGACTTCACCATCAACACCATGGCCCTGGCGCTCAACCCCGACCGCTACGGCTACTTGCTCGACTTCTACGGCGGCCAGGCTGACCTGAGCCGCCGCCTCATCCGCGTTCTGCACAGCCTGAGTCTGGTCGAAGACCCCACGCGCATCCTGCGCGCCGTGCGCCTGGAGCAGCGGCTGGACTTCCAAATTGAGCCGCGCACGGCGGAACTCGTCGCCGACGCTCTACCTCTCATCGAGCGCACCACCGGCGGCCGTATTCGCCACGAACTCTACCGCATCCTGGAGGAGCCGCGTGACGTGCCCTCCCGCGCCCTGCGCCGCCTGGACGAGCTAGGCGTCCTCGCCCGCATCCACCCAGACCTGCGCTGGACTTCCGCCGTGGCTGCCCGGCTGGCCGCCGCCCGCCAGGACACGGCCTGCCTGGCAGGCGCGGCCCTGGCAACCTCTATCGTCCCAGCCGAGGTTCAGGCCGCCCCATCGTATGTCCCCGCCGCCCTGGCCCTGGCCCTGGTCGTCTATGACCTCGACGCCTCGACGGTGGAGGCGTTGGCCCTGACCCTCAAGCTGAGCAACACCGATACGCGGCTGCTGCGCGAGGTCATCACCCTGCGCGCCCTCATCCCGCGCCTCACCACGCCGACACTCAAACCTAGCGCCCTCGTCGCCCTGCTGGAACCCTTCTCCGGCACGGCCCTTTGCCTGGCCCGCGTCGCCGAGACGAACCCGCTGCTGCGCGAGCGCCTCGACCTCTACCGCGAGCGCCTTGCGCACGTCCACCCGGTCACGACGGGCTACGACCTGCGCGCCCTCGGCCTCAAGCCCGGCCCAGCTTACCGCGCCATCTTAGACCACCTCCGCACCGCCCGCCTCGACGGCCAGGCCCAGACCGACGCCGACGAGCGCACCCTGGCCGCCCGCCTTGCCGCCGAAGCCAAATAGAGGCGTGAGTCGAAGGAGGATATAACCATGACAGCGCCGAGACAGACCCTAAATCTGTCTGAAGTAGGCCATGATCTTCTTACCTGCCAGGCGGACTATGCCATCTGGAAACGGCTTGTACGGTGGAGTGCGCTGAGCGAATGGGTCATGCCTCTGCCCGTCGACGAGACAGTGTTTCGACCACGGGATGAGGATGAGCGTAAGACGACACGAACGCGACACGACCTGCCGTCCGACGCCCCCCTAATACTGTACGTTGGCCGTCTGAATATCCAGAAGAATTTGCATACGTTGCTTCAACTCCTGACGACTGTACGACGAGAGGTACCGGAAGCGCATCTGTGCCTAGTCGGCGAAGACGACGATATTAAGCAGGGCGAGTTTGGTGTCCACAATACAGGCTATGTGGCTTGGCTAGGCTCGCTAGCTGAGGAACTCGGTGTCGCCGAGCATGTCATACCAATTTGTTAAGCCGCCCGTGCATCAATGGCCTCGACGAGGTAGGGGTAAGCGATGAGCGAGCGAAGCGTGTCGGTGTCGAGGCCCTCGATAATCGGCACGAGCGCCTCTTGGAGAGCTAGCAAGTCGTCGAAACAGCGCCAGGCCAAGCCGTCTTTGATCTGCCGCCAGGCGCGCTCGGTCGGGTTGACTTCGGGCGTATAGGGTGGCTGGAAGATGAGGGCGACGTTGGCCGGGAGCGTCAGAGCCTTGGCGTGATGAACGCCCGCATGGTCGAGGATGAGCACATTGAACGGTTGGGGGCGCTCGGCGGCGAACTGGTTGAGGAAGGTCTGGAATGTCGGAGCGTTGAGGGACAAATGGGCCTCGAAGTAGCCATCGCCCGTGCGCCGCGCGACCGCACCGTAGACGTAGAAGTTGTCGAAGTCGTGCTGGTAGCGCCCGACGGGTTGGACACCGCGCACGGTAATCCGACGGCGGTGGACGGTGTGCAGGCCAAAGCGGCTTTCGTCCATCGCCCAGACTTCCAGAGGCAAGTCCGAGGGGGTGGCACATTGGCCGTCCACCGCGCTCAGCTGGTCACTCAGGGTTGTCTGAAAGGTGGTTACGGCCACCTCGTTTTTTTGGGATGCGAAGGCCGCGCGACTTTGGGCCGCGCGCCGAGCTTGTCATGCACCAGGTGATAGACCGCAGTGTACTTCTTCGTCACCCCCAACTCCGAGGCGATCCAGTGTTGCACCTCACCGTAGGAACCGAAGCCTTCCGGCCGCGCCAGCGCCTCCCGCAGTTGGTTCACTTGGGCTGCGTTGAGGGTCGGGACACGCCCCGGCAGGGGTTTGACGGTCAACAGGGCACTCAGCCCACCCTCGGCATAGCTGTCCAGCCAATGACCGACACTATTGCGGCTCACCCCTAACAAGCGAGCCACGTGCTGGCGTTCCGTGGCTTGCCCGCTGGCCAAGAGATACAGGGCATGCAGCCGTTTCTGCTTCAGGGGGTGGCGCTCCTGTTTCTGCAACCGCTTCAACTCGTCTGCCGTTTCTTTTATCGTCGGAATGGGTTTGTACATCGTATCCTCGCTGGCCTCGTCCGATTGGCCCTCGAGGCTACGCCACTTATGCACTCTCGCCAACTGGAAATGGTATTACCAACGCTTGACGTACCCAGGAGCAACAGTTTGATTGACGACTAGGGCGGAGGGGCCTACAATAGGGTTTCAGAGCCAACTTTTCTGCAGGGTGAGGCTGCCTATGCGCGAGTACGAGTATCCGACGCTTAACCCCGAAGAGGGCCGTCTGCCGGTGACGGAGGCGGTGGATGTCATCGTCGTCGGGTCGGGGCCCGGCGGGGCGACCGTGGCGCGGGAGATGGCGCGGGCTGGGCGGCGGGTCGCTGTATTGGAGCGGGGGCGCGACCACCGCCACGCGCCCTACTACGGCACCTACCTGGGCGCGCTGATGTACACCGACCGGGCCTCGTTCCGCTACACGCGGGAAGGGGTGAACATCATCCGCCCGCTGATGGCCGGCGGGGCGACAAGCATGTACTGCGGCTGCTCGGCCGAGCCGCCGGCGTGGTTCAAGGACTACGGCGTCGAGTTGGAGCCTTACGCCCGCGAGGCGAGCCAGGAACTCAAGATTGCCCCTCTGCCCAACGAGCTGTGGGGCGCCGCGTCTACGCGGCTGGCCGACGCGGCGGCTGGACTGGGGATGGACTGGCAGCCGACGCCCAAGTTTATGGACCTAGCGCGGGCGGGACGGTTTAACTGCGGCGCGCATTGTATGCTCGGCTGTCGGTGTGGGGCCAAGTGGAACGCGGCGGAGTGGGTAGACGACGCGGTGGCCCACGGGGCGACGTTTATCACCGATATCCGGGTCGAGAGCGTCATCATCGAGGGCGGGGCGGTGGCCGGGGTGCGGGGGCGCTATGGACGCAGCCCGTTTGAGTTGCGCGCGCCGGTGGTGGTGCTGGCGGCGGGCGGGGTCGGGTCGCCGCACATCCTCCAGCGGTCGGGCTTCGCCGACGCCGGGCGCGGCTGCGCCATTGACGCGACGCTGATGGTGTACGGGGTAGCGGACGGTCCGACGCAGGGCCACGAACCGCCTATGACGCTGTTCTATGAAGACCTGGAGCATGGCTACATGCTCAGCACGCTGGTGGACCCGTGGCTGATGTACCCCCTGATTACAGTCTGGAAGGGGCCTCAGTACCCGCTGACCTGGCTGAGCCGCTGGGGGCGGACGCTGGGGGTGATGATCAAGCTCAAGGACGACCTGGCGGGGGAGGTGCGGCTGGGCCGCCCCTGGAGCAAGCCGCTGACGGCGGCCGACCACCGCCGCCTGGCCCACGCGGAGACGACGGCGCGGGCGATTCTGCGCCGCGCCGGGGCTGACCCTGACAGCCTGTTCTCGACGCCCATCCGGGGCACGCACCCGTCGGCGACGGTACGATTGGGCGACCTGGTGGATGCGGACCTCCAGACGCGGGTTCAGGGGTTGTACGTGTGCGACGCGAGTGTCTTCCCGCAGGCACTGGCGCGGCCGACCGTGCTGACGATCATCGCGCTGGGCAAGCGGCTCGCCGCGCATCTACGGCGAGGTGAGACCGTGACGGTGGAGCCAGCGCCTATTGTTTCGTAGAATCACGAAGGACACAAAGGCACCAGAGCACGAGGCTGATATAGGAGGAGGCGTGTCGAGTTCGTCCACGCCAAAGGTTCGAGTCGTGACGCCTGGGATGCGGCGCTGGCTGCGGCTGGATGCCTTGCTGGTCTTTGTGACGGGGGTCCAGTGTTTTGTCCTGGCCGAGTACACCGCTCTGTTCTTCGCCTGGACGATCCAGCCGCCGCTGACGGCCGCCTTCCTGGGGGCGGCGTATTGGGCGGCGCTGCCGCTGGTGTGGCTGTCGGCGCGGGCAGGCCCGTGGGCGCGGGCGCGGGTGGCGGTGTACGGCGTGCTGGTGTTTACGACGGTGACGACGGTAGCTACGCTCATGCACCTGGACCGCTTCCACCTGGGGGCGGGTCAGCCGCCGCAGGCCCTACTGGCGGGGTGGGCGTGGATGGTAGTCTACCTGGCCGTGCCGCCGAGCCTGCTGATCCTCCTCCTGCGGCAGTGGCGCGCGCCCGGGGGTGACCCGGCGCGCGTCGCGCCGCTGCCGGGCTGGGCGCGGGCGGTGCTGGGGGCGCAGGCGGTGACCATGCTGCCGCTGGGAGCGTGGCTGTTCGCCGCGCCGGGGGCGTCGGGCTGGTGGCCGTGGCCGTTGACGCCGCTGACGAGCCGGGCGGTGGGGGCGTGGCTGCTGGGCATCGGGCTGACGACGGCGCACGCGGCGTGGGAGGGTGATTGGGCGCGGCTGCGGCCGGCGATGGCGAGCTACGTGCTGCTGGGGGCGTTGCAACTGGTGAACACCGCGCGGTTCGCGGGAACGGTGGAGTGGAGCGAGCCTGGGGCGGCGCTCTACGTCCTGTTCCTGATGAGCGTGTTGGGGATGGGGTTGTATGGGTGGCGGGCGGCGACACAGGCGGGCGGCGGCGGGCGGGAGGCGGCAGGCGCGCGGGGGTAGCCGCACAGGGCTACCCCTACGCCGCGGGGTGCAGCCAATATTTGTAAAAGTGGAGTGAGCCTGAACCCCCCTCACCCCCACCCCCTCTCCCACGCGGGGAGAGGGGGTGGGGG
>JAHCIP010000539.1 GCA_026129165.1 Anaerolineae bacterium | reverse complement strand
GGTCAGCGCCAGGGTCCACTGATCCCCGGTTGCTCGACACAGAGAGACACTTTCCTCGAATAAAACACGCGCGGCGGCACGGTCAGTTTCCAGGATCACGTGTCCCAGATAGTGGAGCGATGCGGCAAGGAGGGGTTGGGTCCCTAAGTCTCGACAGATAGCTACGCTCTCTTCAAGCCAATCGCGTGCGGCGAGGAGGTCACCAAGACCCCACGCGAGCGCGCCGGCGCCACATAGGGCTTTAGCTCGTGCGGCAGTGCGGTGCGAACGGTTGGTCTTCGTCAGGGCGTCTCTGAGCCAGCCATACCCTTCGGTCAAGTCACCGCGCCAGAACCAGAATCCCCAGAGCGCGCCGGCCAACTTCAACGCCATCTCACTGTCACTCGTCTCGCCCCTACACCACACGAGAGCTGCACGCAGGTTATCATAATCAGACTCTAGCCGCTTTAGCCATTCCACCTGATCTGGGCTACACAACTTAGGCTCAGTCTTCTCAGCAAGCTCCAGAAAGAACTTCGCGTGGCGTCTCCTTACAGCTTCAATCTCGCCGCGCTCCACTAGCCGCTCTAGCGCGTACTCACGGATCGTCTCGAGCATCGTGAAGCGAGGCTCAACTACCGACGGAGGACGGTGGACGGTGGACGGAGGTGAAGGCTTTGCGTCCGGCTTCCGTCCCTCGTCCTCCGTCCTGCCTCCGTCTTCCGTCCTTCGTCCTTCGTCCCCCGTCACCTTCACTAAGCTCTTGCTCACCAACGACTCCAGCAGCGTCGGAATGTCCTCCTCGGCCAGCCTCACTTGATACGCTGGCGCGTGCTGCGACCACTCGGCCAACTCGCGCAGAACCCCATCCTGGCTGGCCCGGTCCCCAATGATCGCGGCCAGCGGGCGGTCCCCGCACACGGCCTCCGCCGCGTCTAGCGTGAAGCCGCCAGAGAAGACGGCCAGGCGGGCGAACAGGGCTTGCTCCGCCGGTTCCAGCAAGTCATAGCTCCAGGCGATGGCGCTGCGCAAGGTCTGGTGGCGGGCGGGTAGGTTCCGCGCCCCGCCGGTCAGGAAGGCCAGCCGATGATGCGATCCCTCCAGCCGGGCGAGCAGGGCCTCGGGCGTGAAGATGCGGCTGCGGGCGGCGGCCAACTCAATCGCCAGCGGCAGGCCATCGAGGCGGGCGCAGATCTCGGCGATGGCTGGCGCGTTGTCCTCCGTCACAGCGAAGTCGGGCTTGACGGCCCGCGCCCGTTCGATGAACAGGCGGACGGCTTCGTATTGGGTGATGCGGAGGGCGTAGTCGGTAGTCGGTAGTCGGTAGTCGGTAGTCGGAAGCGCGCCCGTCCTCCGTCGTCCGTCTTCCGTCGGCGGGAGGCCGAGAGGCGGGATGGGGAACTCCTGCTCGCCGTAGACGTTGAGGGTTTCGCGGCTGGTGACGAGGACTTTGAGGTCGGGCGCGGCGGCCAGGAGTTCCCCGACCAGCGGCGCGGCCGCCGACACCTGCTCGAAGTTGTCCAGGACCAGCAGGAGTTGCTTGGGGTAGAGCAGGCGCTTGAGGCGCTCGACCAGAGGCAGGTCACCGCTGTCAGCCATCTCCAGCACCTTGGCGATGGCGGGGGCGACGAGTTGCGGGTCGCGGATGGGGGCGAGAGGGATGAACCACACGCCGTCGTGGGCGTCGTCGAGCAGTTCCGCCGCCGCCTGCAACGCCACGCGAGTCTTGCCCACGCCACCCGGCCCCGTCAGGGTGAGGAGGCGCGTGGCGGGCTGGCGCAGTCGGTCACGCACGGTCAGGATTTCGGTCTCGCGGCCAATCAGAGGCGTGGCCTGGGCGGGCAGGTTATGGCGGTAGCGTTCGAGGGTGCGCAGGGGCGGGAAGTCGGACGGCAGGTCGGCGGTCACGACCTGGAACACGCGCTCCGGCCGGCCCAGGTCCTTGAGCCGCTGCTCGCCCAGGTCACGTAGGGTGACACCGGTTGGAAGGTGGTCGCGGGCCAGTTCCCAGGCCGAAGCCGAGAGCAACACCTGGCCGCCGTAGCCCGCGGCGCACAGCCGCGCCACGCGGTTCAGCGGCAGGCCAAAGTAGTCGCCGTCGCGCTGCTGCGCCGCCCCGGCGTGGAGGGCCATACGGACTTTCAGGAAGGAGGACGAAGGACCAAAGACCAAAGGGGCGTTTTCGTCTTTCGTCTTTGGTCTTTCGTCCGCGCCAAGCGCCCGTTGCGCCGCCAGGGCCGCGTCGAGGGCGTCGGTAGCGGTGACAAAGACGGCGTAGAAGGCGTCGCCCACCGTCTTGAACACATGACCGCCGTAGGCTTCGATGGCCTGGCGCATCACAGCGTCATGCTGAACCAGGGCGCGCTCCATGCCAGCGCGATCCTGCTCCCAGAGTTGCGTGCTGCCCTCGATGTCGGTGAACAGAAAGACCAGGGTGCCGCCGGGCAGGGTGACCGTCGGCGAGGGACCGTCGGTGAGTTGGGCCAGCAGGAGGTCGGGGGTGGGGTAGCGGGCGGCCTGGAGGAAGCGTTGAAGCCAGGCGCGGCCGAGGTAGCCGCGCCTGACAGCCGCCTCGGCCAGCATTTGGATGGTACGT
>JAHCIP010000538.1 GCA_026129165.1 Anaerolineae bacterium | reverse complement strand
TCGACTAACGGGACCTGCTCCTCCGGCCGCCCGGTGAAGCGTAGATAGCGCAGCGTCTCCGCATCCACCGGGAAGATGGCGCACGTCGCGCCGTACTCAGGCGACATATTGCCGATGGTGGCGCGGTCGGCCAGCGACAGGTTGGCGATACCGTTGCCAAAGAACTCGACAAACTTGCCGACAACCCCCTTGGCGCGCAGCATCTCGGTCACGGTCAGGACCAGGTCGGTGGCGGTCGAGCCTTCGGGCAGATGGCCGGTCAGCTTGAAGCCGATAACCTGGGGAATGAGCATAGACACAGGCTGGCCGAGCATAGCCGCCTCGGCCTCAATGCCGCCGACGCCCCAGCCCAGCACGCCCAGGCCGTTGACCATCGTCGTGTGCGAGTCGGTCCCGACCAGCGTATCGGGGTAGGCGACTGCCTGGCCGTCCTTCTCAGCCGAGAAGACGACGCGGGCCAGGTACTCCAGGTTGACCTGGTGGACGATGCCCGTCTTGGGCGGGACGACCTTGAAGTTTTCAAACGCCGTCTGCGCCCAGCGCAGGAAGGCGTAGCGCTCCATGTTGCGCTGGTACTCGAAGTCGGTGTTGAGCTGGATAGCGACCGGCGAGCCGTAGACATCCACCTGGACCGAGTGGTCAATGACCAGTTCCGCCGGCTGGAGCGGGTTAATCTTCTTAGGGTCGCCGCCCAGCGCGGCCATGGCGTCGCGCATGGCGGCCAGGTCCACCACGGCGGGCACGCCGGTGAAGTCCTGCATCAGCACGCGGGCGGGCGTGAAGGCGATCTCGGTCGCCGGGGCGGCCTTGGGGTCCCAGTTCGCCAGGGCGAGGATGTCGTCGGCGGTCACGTTGAGGCCGTCCTCAGTACGCAGCAGGTTTTCGAGCAAGATACGCAGGGAGTAGGGGAGGCGGGTGAGGTTCACGCCGCGCTGTTCCAGGGCGTCGAGGCGGTAGATGGCATAGTGCCGCCCGCCGACGTTCAGCGCCGCACGCGCGCCAAATGAGTTGGACATGAGGGGTCTCCTACAGGGGGTCAATTGGGATTTGATTTTGCGAAGACCTATACACAGCTTATGGTCAATTATAGCCCCAAGTATCTAGCTATGCTAGTCAGCAATTGCTCCTTTAGTCGTAATTTCCACTTGCATTTTTACCTCAAATGAGGTATACTCCTAATGGTTTGAACCTTTTCGGGTCGTGTGGAAAAGTGGGCTGCTCCCACTTTTCTTGTTGTAGGCGACCTGAACGCACGCTCCGACGGCCAGCCGTCGAGCGCAGACAACAACACACTCTTTCTGGCCCGCGATGGAGGGGCGTAGTCCGAGCCTATGGCTAGTGCATCCAAAAACGATCTAGCGGTCGCCATCAAGCATCTCGCCGCCGAGCGCAATTTACCGCGTGAGGTAGTGCGCGATGCCCTTGAAGCCGCACTCGTCTCAGCGTATAAGAAGACGCCCGAGGCGGCCGCCCAGCATATTACGGTAGACCTGGAGACGGCGGACGGGAAGCCGCGCGTGTACGCCGAAAAAGAGGTGGTCGAGGACATGCGGGATGACCGCGTCCAGATCACCCTGGACGACGCGCGTCACATTGACCCGCTCGCTGTGCTCGGCGGCACGATTCGCATTGATGTCACGCCCGACGACTTCGGGCGCATCGCCGCGCAGACCGCCAAGCAGGTCATCTTGCAGCGCATCCGCGAGGCTGAACGTGACCAGGTGTTCAGCCAGTACTCGCAGAGCGAGGGCGAGATTCTCCAGGGCGTCGTGCAGAGCATCGAAGGGCCGGATATTTCGATTCAACTGGACAAGGCCGAAGGCCGGCTGCCGCGCAAGGAACAAATCCCCAAGGAGAAGTACTTCCGAGGCCAGCGCCTGAAGGTCTACGTCTATGAAGTCAAGAAGTCCAGCAAGGGGCCGGAGATCATGGTCTCGCGGACGCACCGCAACATGCTGCGCCGCTTGCTGGAGCTAGAAGTGCCGGAAATCTTCAACGGGGCGGTGGAAATCAAGGCCATTGCCCGTGAAGCTGGCTCGCGTTCGAAGGTCGCCGTCTCGGCACGCCAGGAGGGCATAGACCCGGTCGGCGCATGTGTCGGCATGCGCGGCGTGCGCATCCAGGCGCTGGTCAACGAACTGGGCGGCGAGAAGATTGACGTCGTCGAGTGGAGTTCCGATTCGGCGCTGTTCATCGCCAAAGCCCTCAGCCCGGCCATCGTTCTCAGCGTCAATGTCGAGGAAGGGCCGGACGGGCGCACGGCCAAAGTCATCGTGCCGGACAAGCAACTCTCCCTCGCCATCGGCAAGGAGGGCCAGAACGCGCGTCTGGCGGCCAAGCTGACGGGCTGGCGTATTGACATCAAGAGTGAGAGTGAGGCCCAGGCCGAGGTCCAGCGCAAGAAGGTCGAGCAGAGCAAGAAGCAGGAGAAGGAAGCCGCGCTGGCCGATGCCTTGGCCCTCCTGGCGGAGGCCGCCCGCGTCGAAGCCGAGCAGCGCGCTGGGGGCGTGACCGTTCCGGCCGCCGCGCCCGAAGCAACGCCGGCGCCCCTCGCGCCCGCGGCCCAGGCGCCCGCCGAGCCAGAGGT
>JAHCIP010000537.1 GCA_026129165.1 Anaerolineae bacterium | reverse complement strand
CTGGAGAACACGCCCATCCACCCCGAGTCCTACCCAGCCGTCGAGCGGCTGTTCCAGTTGATGGGCGTGACCGGCCGCGAGAAGGATCTGCCGCAGCGGGTGCGCGCCTTCCGCCAGAAGACGGAGCGCGAGCGCGGTGACCTGGCGGCGCTGGCCGGGCTGCTGGAGATTGGCGAGCCGACGCTACTCGACATCCTCGACAGCTTGGAGCGCCCCGGCCGCGACCCGCGCGAGGACGCGCCGCCTGTGGTGCTGCGTCAGGACATTCTCTCGCTAGACGACCTGAAGGAAGGCATGGTTCTGCAGGGGACGGTACGCAACGTGGTGGACTTTGGCGCATTCGTGGACATTGGCATCAAGAACGACGGCCTGGTGCATGTGTCGGAGTTGGCGGATCGGTTTGTCAAGAATCCGTTGGAGGTGGTGCAGGTGGGGGATATTGTCCAGGTGCGGGTGCTGCGGGTGGACAGGGACAAGGGGCGGGTCGGACTCAGTATGAAGGGAATTCGCGGTCAGTAACTCGGTTCACTCGGCCGCCAGGGCTTGCTGTAGGGCCGTCGGCGTATCAATGCGCGTCAGCCAGCCAAGCTGGTCAAAGTCCTGGTCGAAGCTCAACAGAAACCGAATGTCCTGCTCGCGGCAGACCAGCGCGATGAGGGCGTCGTGGAAGTTGAGCAGGCCGTTGGATTGGCGGACAAGGGTGATCAACGTCCTGAACAGCCGCTCCGTATCGCCTGAAATCCAGGTGATGCTGGTAGGCTCGACTCGACTGAACAGGTCGTCCAACAAGCCATCAAAAAGGTGCAATCTTTGCTGCTCTTCCAAGCGCCGCGCCACGATGGAGATGGTTTCGTTCACCACACAGTCGAAGTAAACGACCTCCACCTTCTCAGCAGCAATCGTTGAGAACAGCGCCTCAACCACTCGATATCGCTTATCCTTGGCATCAATGGCTGCGACAAGGACATTGGCATCCACGGCTATACGCCTATTCGCCGTCATATAGTCGCTCCGTGTCCTCGAAGGCATCACCGCCAATGGAGATTAGGCCCAGCAAGGATTTGAGGTGAGAAGCTGGAACAGTCTTGACTTCAATGCGGGATGCCGTCCCGCTCTGCTCTCGTTTGCGCTCCTTGAGGAACTGGACAAAGTCAAGCACTTCGACCAGCTTGTCGGAAGGCAACTCATCGAGCAGCTTCACAATCGCCTGTTTGGTCGTGACCTCGGGCGCTACCATACTCTCCTCCTTATGAAACCATCCATTCCATCATGGTCCAAGTATAATTATACCACATCGCCTGTTTTGCCGCCCGCCTTGCTGGTCCCTATAATTGGTCCAGGTCCATTCCGATATGTATTCGCCTAGACACAGGTACGGCATGACTCTTGTCCTCCACCTCGCGCGCTCTTTAAGCCTCCTTGGCCTTGTCCTGACCCTGGCGGCCTGCCAGACCGCGACGACGCCCTCGGTAGCGACTCCTGCGCCGCCGCCCGCTACGGCGGTCGCGGCCAGCATCAACCCGGCCGGCGGTAACCCGCAGCCGCAGACCGGACCGGCGCGGCTGGTCGAGCCGACCATTACCCCGACTATCGCGCCCAGACCGACCGCGACGGCCACCGTCCCGCCCAGCCCTACCCCATCGCCGCGTCCGTCCCCGACGGCGACGCCCACACCGCCGATACGCCAGTTGACCGAGGGCGGGTGTTGTGTCGGGCCTTCCTGGTCGGCCGACGGTACGAAAGTCATCTTCCTGGATCGACCGGCCCCGGATGACCCGACCGGCTACTACGCGGTGGATATCACCCAGCCCGGGGCCAAGCCCGAACTCTTCCAGCGGCGCATCGAGTCGTGGACGGGCGACTTCAAGTACATTATCACACGCGGGGACGGATTTGCGACCATCGAGCGGGTCGAGGATGGGCAAAAGTTCCGCATCAACACGGGCCGCTGTAGCGTCTCTCAGCCGACCGGCTGCAACGTCAGCCTCTCACCCGACCGAGCGCTGGTGTCGTGGTCTGTCACCGCGGAAGCCACCGGTCCCTTCGAGCAGCGCCGCACGCGCCTGTGGGTCGCTAACCTCGACGGCAGCAACGCCCGCATCGTCGCCGACGTATTCAGCACGCGCGCCGGCTCGGGCTGGTTCCCGGACAACCGCCGCCTGCTGCTGACCGGCCGCGCTAAC
Source organism: Anaerolineae bacterium (assembly GCA_026129165.1). GTDB lineage: Bacteria > Chloroflexota > Anaerolineae > Epilineales > JAHCIE01 > JAHCIE01. The sequence continues at coordinate 431 of JAHCIP010000537.1, read as the reverse complement.
CTGAACAGTCAGGACATTTTCATCAGCGTCCTTGATCTGGCAACAGGCAAACAGACCGAACTGGTGCGCGGCGAGCGCATCAATCGCGGCGCGCTGTCGCCCGACAGCCAGTGGCTGATGTACTCCATCCAGTTCCACCAGAAGGAAGATCTGAACGGGCTGTGGCTCATCAAGACCGACGGGAGCGAGCAGCGCAAACTACCCTTCTTCGGCCCACTTGCCTGGCGCAAACCCGGTAAAATTGTCTATGTTCCCCTCGCTGAGGCCGCCGATGTCCACCAGTTCTGGGAGTACGATGTGGCGACCAATACCAGCCGCCCGCTGACCGACCCCCAGACCGCGCCGCTGAAGATCGCCTTTGGCGACTGGGCGCTCTCGCCAGACGGCAACCGCGTCGTCTACGTCGACGCCCGCGACCGCAACCTGTGGCT
>JAHCIP010000536.1 GCA_026129165.1 Anaerolineae bacterium | reverse complement strand
GTAGAGCGGGTGTGGTGTTAGTGACCGGCTCGACGACGGGGTTGGCAAGCCACATGACACGGGCCAGGCGATCAATAAACGCCTCGGCCCGTTCGTCATATTGGGCCGCCTCGGCGTCAGACATACCCAAACGCGTGGCGACCTGGTGGAGAATCTGCGTGTCGAGATAGCTCGCGCCTAAAGTCTCCGCGATACGCTGGCCGATGGCGGCGCCCCCACTCCCCGCGAGACGTGATACGGTAATGACTGGCATAGGCTCATTCCTTTAGCAACCTGGTCGAACCTAGAAAGACCAGGAAGACGAACCGTAGGAAGACGCAGGAAGGAACTCGCTGGCTCAACTCAGGCGGCGCAGTTGCGGCGCGAGGAACCAGAATGCGGCGGCGCAGGCCAACGCCACACCCGCGCCAAGCGTCAGCGTCAGCGGGGCGCCGAGGAAGTGGGCCGCCGTGCCCGCCCACAGCGAGCCAAGCGGCATCCCGCCAAACATGATTAGCGAGTAGACGCTCATAACGCGGCCCCTGAACTCATCGGACACCTGCGACTGGACCAGCGCATTCGCCATGTTGTACACCATCATCCCCCCCAGCCCCACGCCTACCAGGGCGGCCATAGACAGGGGCAGCGTGCGCGTCAGGGCAAAGACCAGGATAAGGGCGGGGTACCAAAATGTGCCGAGGGTCAGCCAGCGCCCTCGCTGGCCCAGGTGAGCGAGGGAGGCGATGAGCAGCGCGCCGATCAGGGAGCCGGCGCCACGCGCTGATTGGAGCAGGCCGTTGACGGTGGCATCGCCGTGGAGTACTTCGACTGCCCAGGCCGGCAGGAGGATACCATAGATGGCAACAAACAGGACGGCCACCGCTGGCGCCGCCAGCAGCGTTCGGAGCAAGGGATGGGCCAGCAAATAGCGCAGCCCCTCTTTCAGTTGGGCCAGCGGCGATTGGGCGGCCGCCGTCAGCGGACGTGGCGGGAGGCGCATGAGCAGCAGGGCCACAATGACGGCGATGAACGACACCCCGTTGAGGGTGAAACACCAGGCCGCGCCAAAGGCGGCATAGGTCAACCCGGCCACCGTTGGCCCAACCACTGTCGCCAGATTGCCCAGGCTGCCATTGAGTGCAATGGCGTTAGTCAGGCTCTTCCGGTCTACCAGTTCCAGGACAAACGCCTGCCCGGCCGGCGCGTCGAAGGCGTTGGCCGTGCCCAGGGCCAGGGCCAGCAAAATGATATGCCAGGGCTGCACTACTTTCGTAAAGGTGAGGCCAGCCAGGATGAAAGCCAGAACCATCATCGTAGTCTGGGTAATGACAAGCAGGTTGCGACGCGGGACGCGGTCGGCGATAACGCCTCCGAACAGCATCAAGAGCAGCGACGGCGCCCCAGCGGCGAAGCCGACATAGCCCAGATAGGCGGGCGAGCGCGTCAACTCGAAGACAAGGAAGCCCTGGGCCGTCGTCTGCATCCATGTACCGACCAGAGACACCAGCTGGCCCGTAAACCAGAGGCGGTAGTTCGGGTACTGTAAAGCGGCGAAGGTGCGCCCCCACGCGCTTGGCGAGGTGGACGGGGCGGACGGTCGCGGGTCAGACACCGCGCCCTCGGCCGCCGGCTGCGCGGCCGGCACACGACTATCACTCATACACGTTCTCCATCTGCCTCGCCGTTAGTTCGTAGCTGACTCACCTAGCCAGCCAACTTGCCAAAGTCCTTCACCATCTGACTGATTTATGCTGAATAGGCGCCACCGGCAAGTTTACATGCAACCCTCACCGAGGGCAAGGACTACATAGAGACCTGACACCCAATTTTTGCGCAAAATCGGGCAAGTTCTATAGATAGAACGAACGTTAACAATTGAGGCACCCAAAGAGACGGTCTATCACGCCATTAGGGCCAGCCGAAGTGATCCAGAAGACGATGCAGCCCCTCTGCCACGTCGCTCACATGGGGATGACGGGCATTGAGGTGGACTTCCACCAGCCGCTGGTTCTCAAACCACAGCCGACCCGACAGGCATAAGATGTCCTCCACCGTTCGTAGCGTTCCCCACTCCGCCAGAGTACCGTGGGGAAACATCCACTGGCGGCTCCAGGCCAAGAGGTTATGCGCCACATCCGCCAAGAGGAGGAGCGCTTCCTGCGCCGCCCGCTGCTTCTTGCGGCGTCGTTCGAGTTTCAAGCCCTGTTTGTCGGCCTGGATCTCTGTTTCGCACGCGCCGCGCTGGTCGTAGTGCGCCACCACCTCAGCCAGCGACCAGTCCAGGATGGAGCAGATGAGGGTAACGTAGTTGACCTCGCCACTGGGGGTCAACCAGCGCAGGACCAAATGCTGGGTGGGTTGGACATACTGGTAGGGGGCCACGGCGGGGGCAATCCAGCGTTGGGGGCCAACGGGGGACCAACTGGCCTCTGCGATACGGCTGGCATACATGGGCGGACGTCGCCCCGCCTTGCCTTTGGTCAGCACGTGCCAGTGCGCCGCCAGCGCCAGGTAGATATTGGCATCACTGCCGAAGCCTGCGTCGGAGCGGAGCACGGTGCGGGCGGACTGCTGGGGCGTGAAGCCTAAGACCCTCTGGAGCGCCGCCACCAGCGGCGGGTAGGTGGTCGCACTCTCCTG
>JAHCIP010000535.1 GCA_026129165.1 Anaerolineae bacterium | reverse complement strand
ATCTCAATCTTGCCGCCGCAGACCAGGCAGGCGTGGCCGCGTCGGCGGTAGACCCAGTGGCGCTGGCCGTTCAGCCGTAGGGCAGGCGGCAAGGTCTCCGTCGGGCCGTAGGTCTGCATGCCATCGCGCATAAGCGGGATGACCTGGTCCCAGAAGTACTCCATCTCTCCGCGCCCCACCTCGCTCGCTGGGCGGCGCGGGTCCACCCGCGCCAGGAACAGACCCTCCGAGTTGTGGATATTGCCAATCCCCGCCATCACGTCCTGGTTGAGGACGACCTCGCCAATCGGCCGGTCGGCCTGGGCGCGGGTTCTGGCCCACGCCTCGTCGCGGTCGAAGTGGTCGTCTAGCACATCGGGGCCGAGGGCGGCCAGCTTGGGGTGCGCCGCCACCTCGTCCGCCCGCAACACTTCCACCACCGGTCCGTGGTAGAATACGGCCTCGTGCGTCGGCGTGACGAGGCGCAGGCGGACGTACTGCGCCGCCTTGCGCAGTTCCATCCCCCGCTCGCCTACCTGCCACGAGCCGTACTGCATGGCGTGGCAGTGAATCACCCAGTCGCCTGTCAGGTACAGCAGCAGGTGCTTGCCTCGCGCTTCGACGCGCGTCAGGCATTGGCCGACCAGGTTCGGCGTGATCTCTGCCCAGCGCTTGGGTAAGTGAACCTCGACCAGCGGGGCGTTCACCAATGCTTCCAGCGCCCGCTGCCAGCGGCGCACCGCATGTCCTTCAGCCATCCCTATCCCCCTAAAAAGCCAGACCTGTCAGGCGTTAGATACCTGACAGGTCTAGGGAAAAGCAACCCGTATGCCAGTTTGTGGCCTACGACCACTCTGGCGCTTCGCACTCCGGGCACTGAATCTCGATGAACTCCAGCCAGCCGCGAATGTCCTTCACCGTCGGCGGGCGGTCGTCTGGGCCAAGCCAGACCGACCAGTAGACCCGCGACGACCGGCTGGCGATGTGGACGGCGAGACATGGACTGTTTCCAGTCTCGTCGGGTCCTAGCAGGGGCGCCACGGCGCCGACGGAGTCGGCCAGGACCGGAAACGGCAGGCGGTACATCTGCTGGAGGGACTGCGCGGCCTGTATTGGCCCTTCTACGACGACGAGCGCCTGCGCGTTGTCATCGGCCAGCTCCTCCGCCGCCTGCGTCACCTCGGACAGCAGCCGGTCCGTTCCCGCGCTCAACCCCTTGAGCACAATCAGGACGATGTTGCGCCGGTTACGATAGTCCGACAGGCGGATGCGCCGCCCGTCCACCGTCGGCAGGTGGAAGTCGGGCAACATCTGGCCCGTGGCCGGATACGTGACAGTAGACATGCTTCTCTTCCTCCCAAGCTGGGGCGTTCAGGCCTCAGGTCCGCCCATCGGAACATTCGCTATGGGAACTGCTACCTGAAGTCCGCAGCTTGTTAGCGAGATTGTCGCGTAGACGAAAATTCAGGTTGCTTCCTGTGTCAAATCGCTGTCAGACGGCTTTCAAACTGGGCAATCTCTTCATCGGGACGGAGCTTGAAGCGGTGCATACTCGGCACGGGGCAAATCAGGTTGAAGGTGGTGATCTTCGAGTTAATCAGGGCGACTTTCTCGCGGTAGCGGCGCACCACGCTGGCGCGGGCGTTGAGAATCACCTGGCGCTTCGGCCCACGCTTCTTGTCGGGCAGCCGGCCTAGTTCGGCCACCGCTTCCGCGTCCCACGTCAGGTGGCGCTCCAGCATGCGCTGCGCCTCGTGGATGGCCTGGCGAATCTCCTTGTCGCGCTCGATCCACTCCGGGACGTAGCCCGCGTTGGACATGGCTTTGTAGGCCATCTCCCAGTCACCGGCCCACGGGTTGCCCTGCAGGTTGAGCGGCTTGCCCTGGCCGGCCAGATTATCGAAGTCGCCGCGCTCCTGCGCCTGCTGGACCTGCTCCTCAATGGCATCCAGCCACTTCTTCTCAGGGCTGGGCGGCTCCTCTCCCTTGGGGCGGTATTTCGGGGCAATGGGATTATAGTCGGACATCAGATAGCTCCGTATGTATTTGTTTCCCTGGCAGCTTCAAAAGCCACCTACACTCAAATTCTAATGGGTCTACCGCTCGCGTCAATTGGATAGCCCTAGTCCTAAGTTCTACTTGGCTTGCGCGACGTGGTCCAGGGCGCTGAGCAGGGCGTAGAAGACGCGGTGGACGGGCGTGGGGATGCCGAACCGCTCGCCCAGACGGACCACCGCGCCGCTCATGTCCTCGATTTCTAGCCGGCGGCCGTTCTCGACATCGGCCAGCATGGACGACTTGAAGTGGGCGGGCGTGGTGGCGACCCAGGCGTGGCGTTCCTCGGCTGTGTGAGGCGGCAGACGGACGCCTTTGGCGCGAGCGACGGCTTCCATCTCGCGCAGGGCGTCCAGGTAGAGCGCCCAGGCAGCCGGGGTTTCGCGGATGGGGCCAATGGGCAGGCGGATCAGCGAGGTCGTGGCGGCCTGGACAGCGATGAACATAAACTTGAGCCACAGGTCGCGCTCGATGTCGTCGGACAGCTCGACCTGGACCCCGGCGTGGTCGAAGGCGGACTGGACGCGGCGCAGGCGGTCCGTGACCTGGCGGCTGAACTCGCCGATGACGACGCGGGCGAAGGGGCTGG
>JAHCIP010000534.1 GCA_026129165.1 Anaerolineae bacterium | reverse complement strand
ACCCTGCCCTCTCCCAGAGGGAGAGGGTAAGAGCCTGTCCGCCCTTGAACCTTGCCAGGGAAGGAGGTGGGGGGGTTAGGTCGGTCGGTGAGTTTTGAGTAGAATTGGACTGTCTAGCGTAGGCTAATCTTGTTGAGGCAAGCTATGAAACTGGTGACAGTCGAGCAGATGCGAGGGATTGAGGCGGTGGCCGAGGCGTCGGGCGTGTCGCTGGCTGACCTGATGCAGACGGCGGGCGCGGCGGTGGCCGAGGTCGTTCAGACCCAGTGGGGGCCAGCCCCCGGCGTCGTCCTCGTCCTGGTGGGGCCGGGCAAAAATGGCGGCGACGGGCTGGTGGCGGCGCAGCGGCTGCACGAGGCCGACACGACGACCCGAGCCTACGTGGTCAAGCACGCTGCCGATGATCCGGTCTACCAGGCGGCGCAGGCGGCGGGCGTCCCCATCACCCGCTTCGAGGAGGACCCAACGGGTGAAACATTGGCGGCCTGGCTCCAGGAGAGCGACATCCTGGTGGATGCCCTGCTGGGCATCGGCGTATCGCGGCTCATCGAGGGCGACCTGGCGGCGCTGCTGACGCGGGTCCGTGAGGGCAAGCGCGAGGACACGCTGGTCGTGGCGGTGGACCTGCCCAGCGGCGTCAACGCCGACACGGGCGCAGCCGACCCGCTGACCCTGCCCGCCGACGTGACGGTGACGTTCGGCTATGCCAAGCTGGGCCTGTTCCAGCCGCCCGCCGCCCATCTTGTGGGCGACCTGGTGGTCGCGGATATTGGTCTTGACCCCCGGCTGGGGGAGGAGGTTCGGGTGGAATTCATGACAGCGGAGTGGGCGCGTGACCATCTACCGGCGCGGCCCGAAGACGGCCACAAGGGGACGTTTGGCAAGGCGATGATTGTGGCCGGGTCGGTCAACTACACGGGCGCGGCGTACCTGGCCGGCGCGGCGGCCGCGCGCGTCGGGGCTGGCCTGGTGACGCTGGCCGTGGCCCAGATGCTCTACCCGATCCTGGCCGCGCGGCTGGTCGAGACGACGTGGCTCCTGCTGCCGCATGAGATGGGCGCGGTGCGTGAAGAGGCGGCGAAAGTCTTGCTGGAGAAGATTGAGGGCTACACCGCGCTCCTGGTCGGGCCGGGGCTGGGATCGGAGGAGACGACGCAGAGCTTTGTGCGCACCCTGCTGTCGGGCAAGGCCGCGCCGGTTAAGAAGGGGCGGCGAGTCGGCTTTTCCCTCGTCCCCGAACCCGAAGCGGCCGCTGAGGAGGGGCGCCCGTTGCCGCCAACGGTCATTGATGCCGATGGGCTGAACGCCCTGGCCGGGGCCGACGAGTGGTGGACGAGCTTCAAGCCGACGGCGGCGGTACTGACACCGCATCCGGGCGAGATGGGCCGGCTGCTCGGCTCGACGGCCGACGAGGTGAACGCGGACCGCGTGGCGACGGCGCGGCGTGCGGCAGAGAAGTTCGGTCAGGTGATCGTCCTCAAGGGGGCGCATACCGTCATCGCCGCGCCGGACGGCCAGGTCGCCGTCAGCCCCTTCGCCAACCCGGCCCTGGCCACGGCGGGGACAGGGGATGTCTTGGCCGGGACTATCACGGGGCTGCTGGCGCAAGGGTTGACGCCGTTCGACGCAGCGGCGGTTGGGGTCTACCTGCATGGGCTGGCGGGCGAGCGGGTGCGGGAGGAGCTAGGCGACGCCGGCGCGGTCGCCAGCGACCTGCTGCCCTACCTGCCGCTGTCCATCCAATCGCTCAAGCTGGAGGAATAGTCAGACCGCATTGCAGAGGGCAGAAGCGTGTGCTAGAATTGGCCAGGCTCGGCTAGCGCAGCGATATTCATGTAGAGGTTGCTATGACTGAGGCTATGCCGATGGTAAGCATCGAAGTTCCTGAACCTGTTTATCGAAGGTTGCAGCACATCGCGGAGACGACCCATCGCTCGGTCGAAGATGTACTTGTGTCCACCGTCAATGTGGTCTTGCCCGTCGAGTCCGGCTTGCCCGACGATGTAAGCGCCGAACTGGCGGCCATGAGCATGTTCAGCGATGATGCGTTGTGGGCGGCGGTAGAGTCGGCGCTGTCAGCGGCTGAACGAACGCGGTTAGGGCAGTTGAACGATATTGCTGATGATCGATCCCTGACACCAGCCGAGCGGCACGAACTCAACGGGCTATTGAGCCGCTACGACTACGCCGTCTTGCGCCGCGCCCGCGCTCTGGCTCTCCTGACCCATCGAGGCTACGACGTAAGTGCTAGCCTTGATCATGTGGATGTCTCCGAAGATGACGCCCAGGACGCCTAAAGCACTTGAACGTCTGGTGCGAGAGAGGGCCAGGCAACGCTGCGAGTATTGCCAGGCGTCCGAACGGCTGACAGGGGTGAAGTTCGAGATTGACCATATTCTGCCCCGTTGACCTGCTCCAACTCAATCGTCCCCTGGCCGTCGCTGCCCGAAGTGTCTGGGTCAGTGTGGGTCGCCATCCACCGGTAAACTAACGTGCAACTGCGTACCGTCCATGCTGTCGTTCGCCGCCGCGCCCGCCGCCGCGAGGCCCGCCGCTGGGCCTGGGGGTCGGGCGTCTGGCTGACACTGGGCACGACCCAACCCGTCGGCTGGAGCCTGAGCCTGTTCAGCC
>JAHCIP010000533.1 GCA_026129165.1 Anaerolineae bacterium | reverse complement strand
CGAAGCTGTCCAGCCGTCCCTCGAAGATGATACCGTGGGTCGGCTGCACCCACATCTCTTCGACCTCGTATCCACCCTCGCGGTAAATCAGGCTTTGCCGGACGCGGTTCTCGGTGGGGACGAGCCGGGCGGCCAGAAAGGCGCGGGCGTCGGGCAGGCTCACCAGGTAGTCCTGGGCCTCGAACATACGGCGCAGATGCTCCCCCGCCTCGCCCACCCGTGCGGCGGGCAGTTCCTCCGCTCGTACCCAGTGCGGCCCGGCTGAGCGGCGCAGAATGACCGCGCCCCCGCTGATGGCCTGGATCCCCAGCGCCTCGTAGTAGGCCAGCCACTCGCCCAGCTGGCGGTCATAGGTAGCGACATCGGGCGGCTCCGGCTGGCGCATCCAGGCCGCGGCATAATCCAGCGGCGCCTCCTGGTGGTGGCGGAGGAGCAGCGCGTCACAGTCGGAGGTGCGCAACCAGGCGCGGAGCGGGGCATCCCACGCCTCGGCCGGGTCGTGCACCCAGTCGCATAGGATGGTGGCGAAGCCGCCCAAGCGCAAGTAACGCGGGGCCTGCTCGACCACCAGCCGCGAGAACTCGTCGCCGCGCAGCCCGCCGTCGCGGAACTGGTAGTCGGCGCGGGGGGAGATGACATAGGGTGGATTACACACCAGCAGATCGAACTGCTCACCCACCACCGGCTCGAACAACGATCCGGCCCGACACTCGACATTCGTCGCCCCGTTCACGATAATATTGAAGGCCGTCATGTTGAGCGCGCGGCGGTTGATGTCGGTGGCGACGACGGACTCGCAGTGGCGGGCCATGAGCAGCGCCTGGACCCCACTGCCCGTCCCCATGTCCAGCGCGCGGCCGCCCCGTCGCACGGTCAGCGCGGCCAGGGTTGTGGAGCTATTGTTGACGCCTGTGACATGGTCCCGCCGCAGAGGGCCGCTGTCCGGGGCGCGGTCGCAGATAAAATAGAGGTTGTCGTAGATGCGGAGGCGGTAGGGGCAGATGAAGGCGTCGTCGCGAGCTTGAATCAGGCCGAGGTGGACCAGGTCGTCGGGCGTCAGGGGGGCCAGGGCGGAAACCAGATCGTCCCGCTGGACCGGCGTACCGAGGAAAAAGAGCTTGATGAGGCTGTGGCGCGGCTCGTTCGCCAGCCGCCGCAGGTAGACCGGTGGGTCGAGGCGTTCCAGGGGCACGTTGTCACCCTGTCCCAACGTCTCCACGATGCCTTCGGTAGTGTAGCCCTCACGACGCAACACGTCGCGGAGAGTGCGGATGAGAGCCGGCTCATCGAGGTTCAGGGGGTGTTCATCGGAGGGGCTTGACATGACGCCTCATCCTGTGGTAAGCTGCGCGGCTTGTAAAGGGTTATTCTAGTCGGAATGCGTGTAGGGGTCAATCGCGCCGATTAGCTACACGATGGAAAGGCGACTCATGTCCTACTCTACCGAATTGTCCGCCCTCGACGCTACGGCCCAGGCCGAGCTGGTGCGTCGGGGCGAAGTCCGCCCCACGGAACTGGCCGAAGCGGCCATCGAACGCATCGAGAGGCTCAACCCCCGGCTCAACGCCGTCGTGACCACGCTGTACGACCAGGGGCTGGCCGCGAGCCAGGGCGACCTTCCCGACGGCCCGTTTCGCGGCGTCCCCTTCCTGCTCAAAGACCTGGGCATGAGCTACGCCGGGGCGCGGCTCACCAGCGGCTCGGCCTTCTTGAAGGACTACGTCCCCGACCACGACAGCACGCTGGTGACACGCTTCAAGCAGGCGGGCCTCGTCATCCTGGGCAAGACTAACACGCCTGAGTTCGGCATCCTGCCGACGACCGAGTCGCACCTGTTGGGACCAGCCCGTAATCCGTGGAATATGGGTCATTCAACGGGCGGCTCCAGCGGAGGCGCGGCGGCCGCCGTAGCGGCGCGGCTCGTCCCATTCGCCCACGCCAGCGATGGCGGCGGCTCGATTCGCATCCCCGCCGCGTGTTGCGGGCTGGTGGGCCTCAAGCCGACGCGGGCGCGCACGCCCCTCGGCCCCGACGTCGGCGATATGATGAACGGCCTGGTGTGTGACCACGCCGTGACGCGCTCGGTGCGCGACTGTGCCGCCTTGCTCGATGCCGTCGCCGGGCCAGACCTGGGCGACCCCTATTGGGCGCCGCCGCTGGCGCGGCCGCTGAGCCAGGAGGTCGGCGCGCCGACTGGCCGCCTCCGCATCGCCATCACCACGCAACCCCTGACGGGGATGCCCGTCCACCCGGACTGTATGGCGGCGGTAGAGGACGCGGCGCGGCTGTGCGCCGACCTCGGCCACCATGTCGAGGAGGCAGCCCCCGCCCTTAACGGCGACCAGGTCACACAGTCCTTCATCGCGGTCTGGACGGCGGGCGTCGCCTGGTCCATCGAGGGCATGGCCTACGCGACGGGCCGCAAGCCGACGGCTGACCAGTTCGAACCGCTGACCTGGGGGCTGTACCAGATGGGCCGCAGCCATACCGCCCCCACTTATCTGCTGGCCGTGACGGCCCTCCAGCAAGCGGGCCGCCAGTTGGCCCGCTTTATGCAGACCTACGATGTGTGGCTGACCCCGACGGTCGCCAGCCCGCCTCCTCCTCTGGGACACTTCGACTCGCCTCCCGATAACCCGCGGAGG
>JAHCIP010000532.1 GCA_026129165.1 Anaerolineae bacterium | reverse complement strand
CGAGCTATGGCGCAGAGTACATCCCTGTGCCAACCGACGACGAGGGCTTCCAACCCCACGCGCTCGAAGCCGCGTTTCAGTCTCAGCCCAAATTCGTCTACGTCATGCCCAACTTCCAGAACCCGTCGGGGGTGACGCTGAACCTGGCCCGCCGCCAGCGCCTGCTCGACCTGGCCGCCCGGTACGGCGTCCCCATTGTCGAAGACGACCCCTACGGCCAACTACGCTTCGAGGGCGAGCCATTGCCCTCACTGCTCGCCCTGGATGCCCAACGTCGGCAGGCCGAGTCCGCGTATCACGGGCTGGTGATTCATCTGAGCACGTTCTCCAAGACTCTGGCGCCGGGGCTGCGGGTGGCCTGGGTCATCGCGCCGCCCGAGGTGATCCGGCGGCTGGTGCAGGCCAAACAAGGCGCTGACTTGCATTCGTCCACCTTTGCCCAGATTGTCGCCTACGAGGTGGCGAGGGGCGGTCTGCTAGCGGACCATGTGCCGCTTATCCGTCAGGTCTACCGCGAGCGGCGCGATGTCATGCTCCAGGCGCTGGCCGACCACTTTCCACCCGGCGTGACGTGGACGCGGCCAGCCGGCGGCATGTTTCTGTGGGTGACGCTGCCCGAAGGTGTTGACGCGGCTGAGGTGTTACGCCAGGCGGTGAAAGTCAAAGTTGCTTTTGTCCCCGGCGCCAACTTCTTCCCGTATGGTGGGGGCGAGAATACGCTGCGGCTCAACTTCTCGAACGCCACCCATGACGGTATCCGCGAGGGGATTGCCCGACTGGGGGAGGTGCTGCGACCGACGCTCGACGCGAAGGGACAGCCAGCCGTAGCTATGGGGGGTTAGAGCCTGTCTGGGGGCTAACTCAACTGAGCGTCCCAACAACACACCGGCCCGACTCCTGAGGGGGAAGTCGGGCCGGTGTGCGTTGGTAAGAGCGGGGGATGTTGTAGGGACGAGGTACCCTCGTCTCTACAACATCCCCCACCCCTCTCTACTTACTACGCGCGGGCAGGATGACCGGCAACTGCGCCGCGTCGGCATCGGCCAGGCGGGCCGACGTGACCTGGATGCGCGGGTTGCCCTCGGCGCGGGCGCGGAATGTCAGCGTCGCGAGCGTGCCGCTACCACTGGTTCCGCTGTCCGGTGCGAGCCGCGTCGCGGCAAAATCATACCGTCCCTCGACGGCCTCATCCAGCCGGTTGGCCGCGATGTAGGCGTTGGGGAGGGCGTCGCCAATCGCGCCCTGAACCCCGGCCTGCGCCTCGTCCATGTCTACCACCTCGACGATGGACGGGTCGAAGCCTACGTTGAACTGAGCGCCGAAGAGACCGGTCGCGCCGCGCACCTGCACCTGAACCTTGAACTCCTGGTCCTGGCGGACGAGCATGGGCGCATCAGTCAGAATGCGGCCCAGCGGACCCGCCGCCTTGTGCATCGCTTCGGCTGCCTTGTTGGCGCTGCTGGCGAAGCTCATCTGCACGCCGGTCTTGCCGAAGTTCGCGCCGATCATGACGATGTCAATCAGGTCAATCACGCCGTCCTGGTTGATGTCGGAGCGCGGGGCCTCACGTGCTGACTTGTCGAAGTTGACAGCGACCATGACCAGGTCGAACAGGTCAATCTTCATGTCGTCGTTGACGTCGCCGCCGATCAGGCGCGCCACCGGGACGGTCACAATCTGGTTCTCGCGCACGGCCAGGCGCGGCTCCAGCGCGGGCAGGTAGCCCGGCATGGTGGCTGTTAGCGCCTGGGCGCCGGCTTCGCCGACCACGGCGTACAGACCGTCGGGGTCAGTCGTGGTGGTATCATCGCCCAACTTCACCGTCGCGCCGCTGTGGTCCACGCGGCTCTGGAGTTCGATGCGGCCCTTCACCGTACCCAACGGGGTTTGGGCAGGCAGAACTAGGATCGAGGCCTCCACCTGGGCCGGTGAGATGGGCGAGATGTTCTGGTCGTACATTTCGACCGGGCCGAAGGTGAGCATGCCTGTGCCCGTTGCCAGACCCTGCAGCGTGAAGCAGAACACTTCGCCCGACCCAGTCACGCCCTGCGATGGCCGCAGTAAGGCTACCGCGTAGCGCATGCGGTCGTTGGGCGCGATAACCTGGTTCGCCGCGACGGTCCGCGTGCCACCGTTATTGGCGGGCGGGAACGCCCCCGGCTCCATGTTGATGCCGTTGGCGGCGTTGCCATCGGCGTCCACGACGGATACCAGGCTGGTGGGGAAGCGGACTTGGATATCCGCCCCGTAGAGATTGATCACGTTCTCCAGGTTCACGCAGAAGCGCGCCGTCTCGCCTACTCGGAAGGACTTGGCTCCGGGTAGGATACGGAGCACAGGCTGGCCGCCCAGATTCAGGGTGGCGGTGGCCGTCGGTGTAGTGGTCGCCGTCGGCGTAGCCGTCGAAGTCGCGGTGGACGGCACCGGGGTATTCGTGGCCGTGGCCGTCACAGTCGCCGTAGACGGCGCCGTGGTGTTCGTCGGCGTGGCCGTCGCGGTCGCCGTGGATGGCACACCAGTACTGGTCGCGGTCGGTGTCGAGGTTAGAACAGTACTGGTCGGCGTCGAGGTCAGCTGGGTTCCGGTCGGTGTCACTGTGCTGGTAGACGTCTGGGCGGCGGTGCTCGTCGCGGTCGGTGTGTTCGTCGGTGTGTTCGTCGGTGTGTTCGTCGGCGTGTTGGT
>JAHCIP010000531.1 GCA_026129165.1 Anaerolineae bacterium | reverse complement strand
AGGGTTGACCGACCCGCGAATAGAGCAAACGCAGCACGGAATAGATATCGGTAATGGTGCCCACCGTCGAGTGTGACCCACCGCCCAGGCGCTTCTGATCTACGACAATGGCCATGCTCAGGTTCTCGATGGCGTCAGCTTCGGGTTGAGCGTAGCGTGGCAGGAAGTTCTGGACGAATGTGCTGAAGGTTTCGTTGAGTTGGCGCCGGGCTTCAGCGGCAATAGTATCGAAGACGATGGACGACTTACCGGAGCCGGATACGCCGGTGAAGATGGTGATCTTGCGCTTGGGGATGCGCAGCGAAATATTCTTCAGGTTGTTCTCACGCGCGCCGCGAATCTCAATGTATTCCTGGGTCACAGACGGCTCCTAAGCTCAAACCGACAAGGCCTTGCCGGGGTTGACCGATGAATCCATAACAGAACGAGTGTACTACATTGGTGAACGCACGTCAAGATGGTCAGGGGCTTTGTTGCCCCGCCAACCTTCACGCTCCTTTCACAAGTGTCTTGTATACGTGGTGGACATGTAGGCTCGAATTGGCTACAATAAAGATACAAAGGACAGCGACCGCGTGCGTGGGGGAGACGACGCGCGTTCGTATGTCGCGTGAGGGCGACCTCGCGGCGTCCTTTGATCCCCCAGAATCATGCCGGCCGCCACCGGTCCCCCCTCGGCCTCTGAGCGTCACTGCGCCCAGTGGCTGCGGCGTTGACCGGCGCTGACGCGCTCGGCGCACCAGGACTCACCAGCCCAACACGGCTGGCCCCCACGCCCCCGACCGTCAGGCGAATCCTAGCCGCCATCCCTCCCCGCCTGGAGGCCAGCATGTCGACGTCACGTCGGCGCGCCCTGTCGCGCGTATTCCTTATCCTCGTCCTTGGCCTCGTGTTGGCTAGCGGCGCCCACCCCCTCGCGCCGACGCCTGCCTCCGCGGACGAACCTTTCTATGTCTACCTCCCTCACCTCGCGCAAGGCGACGGACAGCCCATCCTGCCGCCGCCGGATGGCGCCCGCATCGGTGCGCCCTGGCAGGCCTACGACCCAACCGAGGCCGTGCCGGGCGAGATGCTGGTCAAGTGGCGTGACGGGGTGGACGTCCAGACAATAGCCCGCATCAACGCCACCTACAACGTGCGCTCGGTGGGATTCGTGCAGGGCATCGGCGTCCAGATTCTGGCAGCGCCGCCGGACCTGGGAACCGACACCCTCAACGCCTACCTCACGCTGCCCGAAGTCGAGTTTGCTGAGCCGAACTTCATCGCCTACGCCTTCCCATCGGACCCGGTTGGCCCCGTTCTGTCGGCGGGCGACTTGAAGCCCCAGGCCGCTAGCGTGAACGACCCCCAGGCGAGCCAGCAGTACAGCCTGAGCAAGATGCAGGTGTACAACGCCTGGGACACGACCCAGGGGGATGGGATCGTCGTCGCCGTGCTGGACACCGGGGCCGAGTTCAGCCACCCGGACCTCCAGGGCAAGTTCGTCTCGCGCGGTAAGGATTTCGTCAACGGCGACGACGACGCCAGCGACGACCAGGGTCACGGCACCCACGTCTCCGGCATCGTCGCCGCCGCGACCAATAACGGCGTCGGCATCGCCGGCGTCGGCTACAACACGCGCGTCCTGCCGGTCAAGGTGCTCAACTCCGGTGGCGCTGGCGACTATGGCCGCATCGCCAACGGCATCACCTGGGCCGCCGACCAGGGCGTCAAGGTCATCAACATGAGCCTGGGCGGGGCGTCGGGCGCATCGACCCTCGAGAGCGCGGTCAAGTACGCCTGGACCAAGGGGGTAGTGGTCGTCTGCGCCGCCGGGAATTCGTCCACCTCCGCCCCTGCCTACCCGGCGGCCTACGAAAACTGCATCTCCGTCGTCTCCACCGACCAGAATGACGCCCGATCGAGCTTCAGCAACTACGGCGCAACGGTGGACGTCTCCGCCCCCGGCTCGTCCATCCTCAGCACGGTGCGCGGCGGCGGCTACCAGGCATGGAGCGGGACCAGCATGGCCTCGCCCAACGCCGCCGGTGTCGCCGCCCTCGTCGCCGCCGCGAATCCGACCTGGAACAACGCCCAGATTCGGGCGCAACTTGAGAACACCGTCGATAATATCGGTAGCGCGTTCCAGTTCGGCAAGGGGCGACTCAACGCGGCGCGCGCCGTCGGCGGTGGCAACCCCGGCCCCACGGCAACGCCAACCAGCGGCCCCAGCCCGACGCCGACGCGCCCGGCGGCCACCGCGACTCCCTTGCCCACCGCGCCGCCCAACGACTACGTGCAGCAACTCATCTATCTGATGAACCAGGAGCGCGCGAAGCAGGCTCTGCCCCCGCTGACAATCAACCGCAGCCTGAACGACGCCTCCGACTTCCACAATCGCTGGATGCTCGACAACAACTGCTTCGACCATATCTGCGCTGGCGAGCCGGACCCGATGCAACGCATGCGCAACGCGGGCTACCCCTTGCTCAGCGGCGGCGAGAATATCGGCCAGGGCTACCAAACCCCCACCGACATGGTTAATGGCTGGATGAGCTCCGACGGCCACCGCGCCAACATCCTGGGCAACTGGGTAGATGTGGGCTGCGGCTTCCTACAAGGCCCCTCCGGCTCCTACCTGCAACGATACTGGACATGCGACTACGCGCGACCTTCCGGCGCGCAGCCCACGCCGACCCCCACGGCCCCGCCCAAC
>JAHCIP010000530.1 GCA_026129165.1 Anaerolineae bacterium | reverse complement strand
AACAATATACGCTGGAGGCGCGGCTCAACGCCTTTTACGCCGCGCTGGATATGCCAGGCTCGGCGGGGGTGCCGCGCCTGATCCAGACTATCAAAGACTTTCAAGCTGGCCAGGTAGAGCGCGAGGAGGTGCTCAAGACGCTGGTCGGGGCGGTTCCGGCGCCCACGCGCCTCGTCCATCCGCGCTCTCTGGAAGAGGCGTGGCGGCTGGCCGAAGGCGTGACCCTGGTGATGACGCTGCGGCGGGCGGTGGTGCGCCTCATTGCGACGCTAGAGGGCATCACCCGCGAACTGGGGAGCGCGGCGGAACGGCAGTATGAACGGCAAGGGGTGATTCTGCTCGGCCAACTCGAACTGGCTTGCGCCGTCGCCGATGACTATCTGCGGCTCCAGGCCGAGGCCGACGACTATGACCCTGATCTTGTCTCAGCCAGCCTGGTCAGGGCGTTCGCGGATCGCTCACGGCGTGTCGGTCACCCACTCCCGGTGCGGGAAGCGCCGTTAGGGGCGGGGGTCATGAACGAGGCGCTGGATGCCTCACGGGCGGCGCCGGTGCAGGTCGGTCGATTCATGACCCATCTGGGTGGCGGGCTGGCCGATGTTGGGACGGCGGCGGGTGGGGCGAGCGTCGGGGTGGGGCGGCTGATGTGGGAAGCGAGTGTCGCGACAGTTCGACGCGTCTGGACCTTCTTCCACACTCATCTGGTGGCGCGAGTCGCTCTCGTCCTGGTCATGGTCTTCCTCGGCGTAGGGTCTGCGGCGCCCGCCTTACGCGCAACGTCACGGGATATGACACTCGGCCTGCGGGACGCCGTCGCCTCGCAAGTGGCGAATCCGCAGCCCCGTGTGCCGCAGCCCGTGGCGCCGCCCCAGATTCGGGTGGCGATTCGGACCAATGGCCGCGACAGCCTCGACGACATCGCCGCCTATTTCGGCCTGAGCGACGGCCCGGCCTCGAGCCTGCTGGTCTGGTACAACGCCGACACGGTCAACGCGCTCAAAGCGCGGCTGCCCAAGGGCGGGCTGTACAGTGACCCGCTGCCCATGGGTTTTGTGCTGGGCATTCCGGTGATGCGAGTGGTGGCAACGGCGAACCTTGGGGCGATGGCTGATGAGTTTGGCACTACGGTCCAAGCCATCCAACGCCTGAACGCGGGAGGGAAAACGAGCACACTGATTGTGCCGGTGGGACGCCGGGAGAAGCTGGCCGAGCAGGAGATGAAGACAGAGCCGATGGACTTTCGAGCAGACCAGCCTCAGTTCACCATCGGACGGATTGTAGAGTAGACGGAAGAAGACGGAAGGCAGAAGGCAGAAGGCAGAAGGCGGAGGACAAGATAATCTTCTTCGTCCTTCGTCTTTGGTCCTTCGTCTTCCGTCGTAAGGAGGCGACATGAGGCGGCAGACACCCCGTGCAGGGGGACATACGCCTGTCCGCGTCCGCGTCCCGGGGGGACGGCGGCGGGCAGGCCAAACGGCGCGAGGCGAGAGTTGGGATCGGGTTCCCCTGCGCTTTCGCGCCCTGTTGACCGCCATCCGCGTGGATGGCAACTTGCGTTTGCCGCCACCGCTGCTGGACTTACCAGCCGATGTGGCGGAGATTTGCGACCTGGTGCGGCAAGCGTCACCCATTGGTCGCCAGCTCGTCGAAGCCATCTTCGACGACGCAGCCGCGCCGCTGCGTCAGGCGACTTACCTGAATGAACAAGCGACGCTGGCGAGCCTGCTGGGCGAGCCGGCGCTGATTGAAACACTAAACCATGCGCTGGACGAACTGCGGCGCGACATGATTCACCCCAACGACGTGGTGAGCCTGTTGATGGACCAGTTCGACCAGGTGATGCTGCCCGAAGTGGGCGACCTGTGGACGGGCAAGGGCGCGCTGGAAAAGCTGTCTATGTGCCTGGACATCCGCCGCCTGGTCTACAAGCAGATCCGCGACGCCGCGCCCGACGGCCTGGACCCGCAGTTAGAACTAGAGTACCGCGCCCAGACCGTCGAGTGGCTCCATGTCCTGGCCGCGCTGTGCGACCGTATCGAGGTCCTCCTGCGCGAACGGTGGACCTCGGATGCCCATGGCGAACAATCGGCGGTCTCACTGGCCCTGTTCGCCGCCTATGCTGACCGCGCCGCCCGCCTGGGCGAGCCGCTGCCCATCCAGACCACGACGTGGTTGGAGGAGTGGCGGTCGCGGACGGAGGAGGCGAGTCAGGGCACGAACTTGCTCGATGCCTCGCTCCAGGCGGCGCGAATGGTTCCGGTGGTGGGCGCGGTGGGGCTGGCTCCGTCCGTCATGCCGGCGCAGGGGATTGCCAACCCGCAAGAGGTGGCGAAGAGCGTCTGGCCTGGGGCGAGCGAGAAGTTGGCCCTGGTAACGACACCGTGGGCCGCGCCTGCCCCGGAGTGGAAGGGCTGGACGTATAGCGCCGAACCCGCGCCTGACGTTAGCGGCCCGGTCCCGCAGTTGCGGCTCCAACTCAAGACGACAGGGACGTACTCGTTCAACGACCTGGCCCAGTACTTCGGACTGACGAGCCGCCAGGCGCTGCGCTATATCACCGCCGAGAACACCGAGACGCTGGCCCGCATCTCGCCCGGCGCCAAGACTTTGCCAGCCGGCTACACGCTGGTCATCCCGGCCACACTGCTGCCCTCGTCGTCGGTCCGCGCCCTGGAGGACACAGCCCAGACCTTCGATGTGGATGTCGAAGCGCTGGCG
>JAHCIP010000053.1 GCA_026129165.1 Anaerolineae bacterium | reverse complement strand
CCATATTGAAGCGGCCTGGGACGCCCCCTCGCAGTCGGTCGCTGATGTCATGGCCCTGGCGCGGCAGCGCGGCGCCTTGGTCATCGCGCCAGCGCATCGCCTCTACCCGGCCGCCTACCCCGGTGTCATCGGTGTCAGCGCGCTCAACGACGATGATACCCACCCGGCCTGGACCGGCTCTGGTAATCAGGTCAAGCTCAGCGCGCCAGGGGCCTCAGGTATGGTGAGTACCTGGCCGTCGCCGGGTAGCTGTCCCATCCCCACCTGTCCGTACTATGGTGAGGGCCAGACCCACTTTGCCTCGGCCCACGTAGCGGGTGTCGCCGCGCTGGTCATGAGCGAGCACCCTGACTGGAAGGTCGAGCAGGTTGAAGCGGCCCTGTTCAACAGCGCCACGGACCTCGGCCCGACAGGGTGGGATGCCGACTTCGGGTATGGCAAGGTCAACGCGGCCGCTGCTGTCGGCGCGCCCGTCGCCCCGCCCCCGCCGCCGCCGCCGACCAGCACTCCGACCCCTACGGCGACCGCTGGCGCGTCACCTGTACCGCAGCCGACCTCCGCCTGCAGCCTGGGCAAGACCGAAGGCTGTATTGGGAATAACGGCCGCCTGGTCGTCTCAACCTTCTATGATGTCAACCATAACCGGTTTATGGATGTGGGCGACATGGCGCTGCCAGGCGTGACGGTCCAGTTGTTCGACCTGGCCGGCAACCCTATTGCGGGCCAGCCGCCCAAGGTGACGGTCCAGGTCTATGCGTTCCAGGCGGTAGCCGACTTCCTGGGTCTGGATTCAGGCCGCGCCTATCGGGTGCGGGTCAGCCCCCCGCCCGGCTGGATTGCGACTGTGACCGAGTATGTGGTGGAGCCAGCGAGTTTCGCCTTCTGCTGTACGGTGCAGATTCAGTTCCCCTTCGGGAATATCCCCATCACGCCGACGCGAACCCTGACCCCCACACCGTATACTATTACGCCGACGCGGACGCTGACCGCCACGCCGTACACCATCACGCCCACGGCGACAGCCACCGCGACCCGGGGCACGGCGACGGTGACGCCAACGCGCACCCTGACGCCGCCGCCAACCCCGACGCCGACGCTGCCCTTCAACAAGCCAGGCGGCCGCATACAGCTGCCAGCCATCTTCCAGCCCACGCCAGGGCCAGGGGAGACGCTGGAAGCGTGGATCGCCATCCAGAACGTGGGGAATAGCCCGACCAAGGGCATCCTGGCTCTGTGGCCCTCGTATTCTGGCTACTGTGCCCCGCAGGCGCCCGGTCCATTCAAGGTCGAGTGCACTGGGTTGTTGTTCCCTGGCTCATCCTGGCAGTTCCGCCAGGGGTCGCTGCCTTCGGCGGCCATGGCCGGCATTGTCTACTCTGTCCCGGCCGACGAAGCCGACGCGGCCTGCCGCGCGGCCGATCAAGCCCAACGAGGCGGCTCGTGGTGGCAGTGGGAAGAGAACTGGTGGAACCACCGCTGGGGCTACGGCGAACCATTGGCCGTCGAGGTCAACCGCCGCTATATCAACACCAGCACGGGGCTGTCGCGCGCCAGTGCCTACATTGGCATCTCCGACCTGATGGAGGGCACGTCCGATGTCCGCTTCGGCGGCTACATGTACTACGCGCCGGTCAACTATGTCGGCTATGGCGGCTGCAACAGCCAGTTGATCATCCACAACTCGGGCGACGAGTGCACCTCGGTTGAAATCTGGTACAAGGAGCAGGATAACTGTCTGCGCGCCATGATTGACGAGGTGATGCAGTTGGCGCCGGGTGAGGCTGTCGTCGTCAACCCGCCCCCCGGCCTTGGCCCTGGCTGGATTGGCTCGGCCTGGCTCCGGGCCTCGCAGCCGCTGGGTATCGTGGTGGACACTACCTGTCAGAGCCTGGGGATGCCGCCCACGTTGACGAGCTATAACGGCGTACCAGCGCAGACCTACAATACACTGACCACGACCTACGCGCCAGGCTCCTTGATCAACTACGCGCCCTTGCTGTTCCGCGAGGAGTACGGCTGGGATACGACGATCCATGTCCAGAACCTGAGTTCGGTGACCAACGCTAAGGTCAAGATCTACTTCTATGACAATGTGGGCGGCATTATCCGCACCATCGTAGATTGGATCTGCCCGCGCGGGTCACAGGACTTCAGCCTCGGCGCCATCAACAACCTGCCCGGTGAGTATGTCGGGGCGATTGAGATTCAATCGCAAGACTGGTGGAGTCCCGGTGATCCGCCCATCTCCTCGCCCTACGTCATGGGCGTAGTCGAGTTGCGCAACCGCACCACGGGCCAGGCTATCTCGTACAACGCCTTTACCGGCGGCTCGGATGCCCTGGCGATCCCGCTGGCGCTCAAGAAGAAGAACATCACCACCGGGAACCAGACGGTCGTGTGGAACACCGAGATTTCGCTGAAGAACGTCAACATCAACCCTGGTACGACGAACGTCCGCCTCGACTTCTACGACCAGAACGGTTACATCACCTCGGTGTGTCAGGCGCTCAACGAGAAGTTCGTGGATTACATTCGCCTGGACGATATGGGCATCCTGCCGGATGGCTTCAGCGGCTCGGTGGTCATCACGGCCACGTGTAGCGACCAGGAGGGCGGCGCCCAATTGGCGGCGGTGGTCGTTGACCGGGGCACGCCCGCGACAGGTATGGTCGGGCCGCAAGACTTGATGCGAGCCTACGAGGCGTTCCCGTTCCACGCTGGCTGGTACCGCCCGCCGGTCGAGGTGGGCGCCTGCCCGGGCTGCCAGCCGACGAGCTGCCCGCCCGCCAACGTCGAGTTCAGCATCTGCAGCCCGGCGGCTGGTTACACGCGCTCCACCTACGCGGACGCGCCGGTGACAGTGCGCAATAGTAACGGCACCATCGTCTTCTCCGGCACAGTCAATACCAACGGTGGGTTCGTCGCGCCCGGCTTGCAGTCGGGGCAGACGTACACGGTCGAGGTGAACCCTGTCAACCAACAGGTACCTTTCCCGTCGGGGAGTGTGGACCGCGTCCAGATGAGCGGGTTCGTCGTCTCGGCGTTGGTTCCCTGCCAGTCCATTGTGAACCAGAACGTGAGCGTGGGCCTGACCCCGCCGAGCGGCGTGATCCAGGGCTATGTTCTGTTCGACTGCTACGCGCCGAACATTGTACGGGGTGGGCGTACCGTCCAACTCTGGTCGCCGCCATCGGCCGCGAACCCAGCCGGGCGCGTCCTGGCCGAGCGCATCACCAATAACGAGGGCTACTTCATCTTCAGCAACCTCGACGCCTGCCAGGTGTATGAGTTGAAGATGATTGCTGGCTCGGTGACAACAGTGAGCGCCGGGGTTTTGGCTGGCTCATCGCTCATCCAGGCCGGCGGCAATGTCGGTCTGGGGCAGGTGTACTACATCAGCGACGCCAGCGGCGCGATCTGCGACGTGCTGCCCGACCCGCCGTGAGGCTGGGGAGCAGGGAGTAGGGAGTACGGAGTAGTCAGTAGTCAGTAGTCAGTCAAGAGAAGGGGGCCTGTGTTGGCGCAAGCCAGCGCAGGCCCCCTCTGTTTGACCGGGCGAAAAGGTCATTATTCAGGCAGTTAGGCGCCGAAGGCGCGGATCAACTCGCCCATGAAGCGGATATGGTCGAAGTAGTCGGCCAGGCGGATGTTTTCGTCGGGCGCGTGGACATTGGAGCCACTGTAGCCGCAGCCCGACGACACGGCGGGGATGCCCAGGTGGTCGCACAGGTAGTACTGCGGGCCGCTGCCCGACATGTTGGGGTAGACGACGGGCGGCTGGTTGTAGACGATTTCGGCGGCGCGGCGGGCGGCCAGCGCCACCTTCGAGTCGACCGGGCTGCGGGCCGGCGGCTCGCCACCCCGGTCAATGATCTCGATGTCGGTGAAGCCGCGCCGGTCCAGGTGCTCGCGCAACAGGCGCAGCGCCAGGTCGGGCAGGAGGTTGGGGACGAGGCGCAGGTCTACCTTCGCCATCGCCTGTGACGGCAGAACCGTCTTGCTGCCCTCGCCCGTGTAGCCGCTGTCCAGGCCGCAAATGGTGCAGGTGGGCATAAACAGGTTCTTGTACACGGCCTCGCGGCCCGTCACGCCGTTGATGAACTGGTCAATGCCGTAGCTCTGCTTGAGGGCAGCTTCGTCGAAGGGGATTTGTTCGGCCACCGCGACGGCCTCGGAGGGCGGCGGGGCGACATGGTCCAGGTAGCCATCAATGGTGATGCGGTCGTGCTCGTCCTTGAGGGTGCTGAGCGCCCAGACCAGCCGCCAGGCCGGGTTGGGAACGATGGTAGCCGTGGAGGAGTGCAGGTCGCGCGACGCGCCCCGCACCCGCAGCTCGACGTACATAATGCCCTTGAGGCCGCAGGTGAGCATGGGACGCTCGGCGACGTCGCGGCTGCCCGCTTCCCACAGGCAGCCGTCGGCTCCCCGCAGAAGACCCTCATTGGCTTCGACAAAACTCTCCAGGTGAACCGAGCCAACCTCCTCTTCGCCCTCGACCACCCAGCGCAGGCGCACGGGCAAGTCGCCCTGGGTCGCCAGCCAGGCTTCGACGGCCTGAAGGCGCGCCATGGTATTGCCCTTGTTGTCGGCCACGCCGCGCGCGTAGAGCTTGCCGTCGCGGATGGCTGGCTCGAAGGCGGGGGTGGTCCACAGATGCAGCGGCTCGGGCGGTTGGACATCGTAGTGGTTGTAGATCATGAGCGTCGGGCCTCGGTCGCCAAGCTCGCCAAAGACGACCGGCGCCCCGCCTTCCACTTCGATGAGCCGCGCCGTCGCGCCCAGGCGCTCTAGCCGCGCCCGCACCATCTCCGCCGTCTCGCGCAGCCCAATGCCCTGGGCGGCGATGCTCGGCTGGCGGGCCAGACTTATCAACTCACCGACAAAGCGGTCGGCGTTGGCCTCGACATACTGGTTGAAGCGGTCCATGCTGCCTCCGTGGGTCTAGGCCAGCCGGTAAAGCTGGCCGTACTTGGCTGTCAGATAGCGGATGTACGGCTCGATGCGTAGCGGCCCACCCGTCACCCGCTCGACCAGTTCGTTGGCGGTAAACTTGCGCCCCGGCTGGTAGATATTCGTCTTGAGCCAGGTGTGGAGCGTGCCGAACTCCCCCTGGCGAATCTCGTCAGGGATGGAGGGGTGGGCCGTCACGGCCTGCTCGAAGAACTGCGCGCCCAGGATATTGCCGAGGGTGTAGCCCTGGAACGACCCGCCAATAGTCCCCGCGAACCAGTGGACATCCTGGAGCACACCGTCACGGTTGTCGGGAGCGGCGACGCCAAGGTCGGCCCGATAACCCGCCTGCCAGGCGTCGGGCAAGTCACGCACGGCGAGCCGCCCTTCTAGCATGTCCAACTCCAGCCCGAAGCGCAGCATGACGTGCAGGTTATAGGTTACTTCATCGGCGTCGGTGCGAATCAGGGACGGCTCGACCTTGTTGACGGCGGGGTAGAAGGTGTCCAGCGCGGTCTGGCCCAGTTGGTCAGGGAAGACCTGCTGGAGGCGCGGGTAGAAGTACTCCCAGAAGCCGCGACTGCGGCCGACCAGGTTCTCCCACAACCGCGACTGGCTCTCGTGGACGCCGGCCGACGTGCCGCTGGCCAGGGGCAGCCCTTCGTAGGCCGGGTTGACCCCCTGCTCGTACATGGCGTGGCCGGCCTCGTGCATGGTGCTGAACATGCCTTCGGCCAGGTAGTTTTCCTGGAAGCGTGTCGTGATGCGCACATCGCCGATGGAGAACTTGGTGGCGAAGGGGTGGTGGGTCTTGTCCTGGCGGCCCCGCTGGAAGTCATAGCCAAAGCGGCGAATGACCTCCTCGCCAAACTGCCACTGCATGGGTTCGGGGTAGGGCTGGCGCAGGCAACTGTCGTCAGCCGGCGGCTGGGCGGTGATGGTCTTGACCAGGGGCACGAGTTGTTGGCGTAACTCGTCGAAGACGCGGCGCACGTCGGCGGTTTTCATGCCGTAGTCGGCGAAGGCGATGAGCGGGTCGGCGATATGGTCATAGCCGGGGAAGTAATCGGCCAGCCGCCGGCTCAGGTCGAGGGACTTCTCCAGCATGGGTTCGACGGCCTTGAAGTCGTTCCGGGGCCGCGCCTCGGTCCACGCCTGGTAGGACAGGGCAGTGTGGGTCTGGAATTCGGCCATAAACCCGGCCGGGACGCGGGTCAGGCGCTCGTAGTCGCGGCGCGTGACGCGGATGAGGCTGGCATCATCGTCGTCGTAGGGGCGGCTCTCTTCGTAAGGGCGCAGGGCATCCAGGAGTCGGCCGATGGCGGGGTCGGTAAACTGCTCGTGGGCCAGCCGGCTGAGGGTCGCCATCTGACGGGCGCGGGCGGGCGCGCCGCCGGGCGGCATATACGTACTCTGGTCCCAACCCAGGACGGCGGCGGCGGCATTGAGGTCGTTGATTTCATGCAGCCGTGTCTTGAGCTCCTTGAGCTTCGCTTCCACACTCTCCTCCTCTGACAAAGGCGAAACCCCTCCAAGGCTGAGCCATCGGAAGGGTCTCTGACCTGAATTGATGCAGAAGCTTACCTCAAATAGCCCGATAAATCAATCCCGGCGGCGAGGCTGGTCGCGGCGGTCGGCGGCGGCGTTGGGGTCGGTCAGGATGGCGTCGTGTTCGGTGTCGCCGCTGTGACGGTTGAGGCGGGGCGAGAGATAGCCCAACTCGCCCGCGTCACTCGCGTCGCCTTCGGTCGTGCCGGTGGGGTAGCCGTCGTCCAGCGGGGTGGGCTGGTTCTCGGGGGGATATTGCCCCTGGCGCGGGCGTGGGTTCTCCTGCGCGCTGCTCGTGTCGTCCACTTCATCGCCGGGCTGAATGTCCTTGCTCATCTGCTGAGCCGTAATTGTGTCACCTGGCATAATCGAATCCTCCTGGAGAGGCTAAGCACGATGGATGCCAGGGTAGGGGCGGGGTTTCCCCGTCCAGGGCAAGGCTAAGGAACACTCTGTCAACGGATTAAAGGCACGAATTGAACGGATTGAGCCTGTTCTCAATGACATAATCCGTTCAATCTGCTCCTGGAATCCGTTGACTGCGTGTTCTCCGGCCTAACCCTACGACTTTGACACACCTGTGCGCCCCTAGCCCTGCGCGTTGACAAAGTCCAATTCCCGCACTATACTCTCCGACTATGTTGAAAACAAAGTCGTTGGAACTGAGCTACGCCGCCGCCAATATGGTACGCCTCCATCCGCCAACCCAAGAGCATCCTCGACCTGCTCCACGCGGCCTAGCCCCCTGCACTATATTGCCGACTCATGCAAGCCCTCTATCTTGACCACACCCTCTCGCTCCGTGACGTTCCTCGCCCGGCGCCCTCGGCTGGCGAAGCCCTGGTGCGCGTGACGCTGGCCGGCATCTGCAACACCGATGTCGAACTGGCGCGGGGCTATATGGCCTTCCAGGGCATCCCCGGCCACGAGTTCGTCGGCGTGGTTGAGGCCGCCCCTGACCCAGCCTGGATAGGCGCGCGGGTTGTCGGCGAGATCAACGCCAACTGCGGCGAGTGCGAAACCTGCCGCGCCGGGCGGCCCACCCATTGCCCCCACCGCACCACCCTCGGCATCGGCGGGCGCGACGGCGCCTTCGCCGAGTACCTGACCCTGCCTGTCCACCTGCTTCACCGCGTGCCGGACAGCGTGTCCGACGAGAAAGCCGTCTTCACCGAGCCGTTGGCCGCCGCGCTGGAAATCCTCCAGCAGGTCCACCTGCGGGCGACCGACCGCGTGATTGTGCTGGGCGACGGCAAGCTGGGCCTGCTCATCGCTCAGACCCTGGCTCTGACCGGAGCCGATGTGACGGCCATCGGCCGCCATACCGGCAAGCTCGCCATCCTTGAGCGGCGCGGCATTCGGACGGCCCTTAACAGCGAAGGTGTCCCGCCAGGGGCGGACCTGGTAGTTGAGGCGACGGGGAGCGTCCACGGCTTCCGCGCGGCGCGCCGCCTGGTGCGGCCGCGCGGGACGCTCGTCCTCAAGAGCACCTTCGCGGGCGACCTCGCCCCCTTGCTAGCGGGCGACGGCCTCAATCTGTTCAGCGCCCTGGTGGTGGACGAGATTACCCTGGTTGGCTCGCGCTGCGGGCCGTTTGAACCGGCGCTGCGCCTGCTGGCCGAGGACCGGGTGGATGTCCTATCCCTGGTCCATGCCTGCTACCCGCTGGCCGAGGCGCTCACCGCGTTCGAACACGCCCAGCGGCCCGCAAAGTTGAAGGTGCTGCTGAAACCGGCGGGAGGGGCCGACCTGCGGTCGGCCCAGAGCGAACACGTAGGTTCGCCCCGACGTTTATTGCTAAGGAGTCCCGTGTGTCCTCATCACGCCCGCTGATTGAGTGTGTCCCTAACTTCTCCGAAGGCCGCCGCCGCGAGGTGGTAGACCAGATTGTCGAGGCGGTTCGCGCCGTGCCAGGGGCGCACGTCCTGGATGTCGAGCTAGATGCCGACCACAACCGTTCGGTCGTAACGTTCGTAGGAACTCCCCAGGCCGTCGAAGAGGCGGCGTATCAGGCGGCGGCGCGGGCCGCCCAGTTGATCAACCTGGACCAGCACACGGGCCAACACCCGCGCATGGGCGCGACGGACGTGGTTCCGTTTATCCCACTGCGTGACGCGACGCTGGACGACTGCGTGGCGCTGGCGCGGCGGGTGGGGCAGCGCATCGGTGAAGGGTTGGGCATCCCCGTCTACCTGTACGAGGCGGCGGCGACGCGGCCTGAGCGCGTCAACCTGGCCGATATTCGACGTGGGGAGTACGAGGGTATCCGCGCCGAGATTGACCAGCCCCACCGCGCGCCCGACTTTGGGCCGCGCCAGGTGGGGCCGGCCGGAGTCACGGCAGTCGGCGCGCGCGCCCCGCTTATCGCCTACAACATCTACCTGGGCACGGCGGATGTGGCGATTGCCAAGAAGATTGCCCGTGTCGTGCGCCACTCCAACGGCGGCTTGCGCTATGTCAAGGCGCTGGGGTTGGAGGTCGGCGGCCGCGCGCAGGTGTCCATGAACATGACCGACTATACCCAGACGGCCCTGCACCGGGCCTTTGAGATGGTGCGCAGTGAGGCCGAACGCTACGGCGTGGCGGTGGTCGAGTCGGAGATTGTCGGGCTGGTCCCGCAGGACGCGCTACTGGACGCCGCCGAGCACGCGTTGCGGCTGAACCGCTTCAGCCGGGCGCAGATTCTGGAACGGCGGCTGGCGGAGCTACCCGAAACCTCGCCCGCTGGCTTCGCTGAGGCGGTTGCCGCGCCGACGCCCGCGCCCGGCGGGGGCAGTGTGGCGGCGCTGGCGGGCGCGCTGGCGGCCGGCCTGGCGAGTATGGCCGCTGGGCTGACGACGGGTCGGAAGAAGTATGCCTCGGTCGAGGCGGAGATGCAGGCGACGCTTCAGGCGGCGGGCGTGCTGCGGGGGGAGTTGCTGCGCATGGTGGAGGAGGACGCAGCGGCCTACGGGCGAGTCATGGCCGCTTACCGGCTGCCCAAAGACACGGATGAGCAACGCACCCGCCGCGACGAGGCGATCCAGACGGCCCTGGTCGCGGCCGCCGAGTCGCCTCTGGCGGTGGCCGAGAAGGCGCTGGCCGCGCTGCGTCTTCTCGCCCGCGTCGCCCAGGTCGGCAACCCGAACGCCAGCACGGACGCCAAAGTCGGCGTCCTGATGGCGGAGGCCGCCATTCGAGGCGCGGCGCTTAATGTGCGCGTCAACGTGCGCGATATGACGGATGCGGCGACGGCGGACCGCCTCCGCCAGGCGATTGTCGCCCTGGAAACCGAGGGGCGGGCGGTGGCGGCGGCGGTAGTGGAGCGTGAAGCGTGAAGCGTGATCCGTAATCCGTAATCCGTAATCCCTGATCCCTAATCCCTATCTTGGCGGGGCAGACGAAGTTGGATATGATTTACAGAACTTACGCTGTGGAGATGACTTTGCTCCGACGACGTTTAATTCCCGTATTGCTCTTGGCTTTGACTGCGTGCGCGGCGCCCCTGAGCCGTTCAGCCGTAGCGCCGGCGCTCGCGCCTTCGCCGACGCTGATCACACCGACCCAGCCGGCCACGGTTGCCCCGGCGGTCCCCCCGCTACAGATTCAAATCAATCCGACGCCTCGGCCGCTGGTCGAGACACCCGTGGCGACAGCCCTGCCTACCCGCTCCCCCCAGGCGACTGCTACCCTGGGTGCTACCATCGCGTCGTACAAGCCGGTGTCCGACGAGGAGAAAGCCAACCTGCGCTTTAGCGGCGAGCAGTCCATGCGCTATGCCCTGGACCAATGCGCCATCGGTCCGCGCCCGCCCGGCAGCGAAGCCCTCAAAAAGACGCGCGAGTACATCGCCGCCAATCTCAAAGACAATGGCTGGACCGTCGAGCGGCAGCCCTTCGACTTCATGGGCGTCCACAACAAGAACCTCATCGGCAAGAAGGGCGAGGGGCCGGTGACGATTATTGGGGCGCACTTCGATACGCGGCCCATCGCCGAGAAAGACCCCGACCCAACGCGCCGCCAAACGCCCATCATCGGCGGCAACGACGGCGCGAGCGGGGTGGCCGTCTTGCTGGAACTCGCGCGCGTGTGGGCCAAGACGCCGCCGCCCGGTCAAACCTGGCTGGCCTTCTTTGACGCGGAGGACTCGGGCAGTGGCGGTATCCCCAACTGGCCCTGGATTGTCGGCTCGGAGTACATGGCGGCCAATCTCACCGTGGCACCCAAGCAGGTCATCGTGGTAGACATGATTGGCGACCTCGACCAGCAAATCTACCTGGAGACGACGTCCTACCAACCCTTGCTGCACCGTATCTTCGATGTCGCCGAGGGGCTGGGCTACGACCGCTGGTTTATCCGCCAGCCGCGCTGGTCCATCCTCGACGACCATCACCCCTTCTTGAGCCGCTACGGGGTTGCCGCCGACCTGATTGACTTTGACTATCCGTACCACCACACGGTGGCTGACGACTGTACGAAGATCGGGCCGGCTAGCCTGGAGCGGGTAGGCCGCACCCTGGAGCTATTCTTGCGACGCGGAGGCTAAGTGCAAGCGCGCGGCTTACTACTCCTCAGCCTGCTGGCCCTGGCGCTGATAGGGCTGGTCGTCTTTCTAGACCGCCCGGTCGCTCTGGCCGATGTGGCGGTCACGGCTGGCCCATCCACCCTCCAACCGGCAAACCCGGCCCTCCGCCAACTGGGAGCGGCGACAAGTAGCTTCGCCAATACCACGCCCATAGCTATTCCCCAGGCCGGCGCCGCTTCGCCCTACCCGTCAACCATCACTGTTACGGGCGTCTCGGGCGTGATTACCAGGCTCGTGGTCAAGCTCTTTGGGGTGAGCCATACGTATCCGCGTGACATAGATATTAAGTTAGTTGCCCCGGATGGCCGCCGCATCCTCCTGATGAGCGACGCCGGACCGGCCCAGGGCGGCACATCCGTTATCAACGCTACCCTCACCTTTGATGACGCCGGCGCTCCATTGCCGTGCGCGGCGAACCTGGGGAGCGGGGTGTATCACCCGACCAACTGCGAGGATAACCAGGGCGGCGACGAGTTCCCGCCGCCGGCTCCGTCCGGCGTCAGTGGCGATAGTTTGGGGCACTTCGTCGGGCTGAACCCCAATGGCGTCTGGAGCCTCTTTATCCAGGATGATTCATCTGGCGATCAGGGCGCCGTCCAGAGCGGCTGGCAGCTAGACCTCACGGTCGGCTGCCCCCCCTCGGTGTTCCGAGGTGAGGTGCAGCTTCAGGCGCGGACTGACTACAGCGGCACGCAGGTAGGACCCGGCCGCCTGCGCCCGGATGGGAAGTTCGAATTCACGAGCGCGCCGGTGACAACTGGGCCGGATGGCAAGTTCGACTTGACCGTAAATGGGCCAGGCGCCTACATCATCGGCGCGGTGCACTCGAAATATCTACCTGCCCATGTGGCGGTCAACAATCCCTGTGGCGTAGTGACGTTGCCGACGGTGAGGTTGTTAGGCGGGGATACGGACGGCGACGGCCTGATCGGGATTGCTGACCTGGTACGACTGGGGATCAACTATGGCACGAACCCGGCCAGCGACCCCCTGGCCGACATTGACGGTAATGGGCGCGTGGACATCGCCGACCTGACGATGGTGGGGAGCAACTACGGCCTGAGCGAGACGCCCTGGTCCTTGTCGGCGCAGACCGAGGCTGGGAGCGAGTCGAGTCACGGCCAGCGGTAGGGCGGGGGGAAGAGGTTACAGGACCAGGCGCATCTGGATATGGCCGATGCCGATGAGGTCGCCGGGGCTGACGATGAGCGGGCGCATCACCCGCGCGCCGTTGACATAGGTGCCATTGCGGCTGCCCAGGTCCTCGACCCACCAGCGCCCCTCACGTAAGCTGAGCAGGGTGTGTTGCGACGAGATGGCCGGGTCGGCTAGGACAATGGTGTTGGACAGGTCGCGGCCAATGGCCGTGACAGGCAGCAGGTTGAAGCTCTCGCCCGGCCGCAACTCCCCCCCACTGCCCTCTTCTACCACCAGGCGGGCCAGGGGGCGGGCGGTGCGGCTGGCCTGGGTGGCGGTGGCGCGCAGGTCGCGCCAGACGAGCCAGATGACCGTGCCGAGGAAGGCGTAGAGCAGGGCCAGCAGGCCCAGGCGCAGGATAAGGATGAGACCGGCGGTCGGTGCGTCGGGCATACTCAGGCTCCACGGGGACGCGGGTCAGCCGGGGGCGCGGCGGCATTATTGTCGGCCGGCGCGGCGCTCACGCGGAAGACAAGCCGTTGTCCCCCCAGCGTCAGCACATCGCCGTCGCGCAGCACCACTTCCTCGATGCGCTGGCCGTTGACCAGCGTACCGTGGGTGCTGCCCATGTCGCGTAATACATACCGTCCATGCCGCCGCTCGACCTGGGCGTGATGCCGCGAGACCCCGGCGCTTTCCAGGATAAGGTCGTTGTCCAGGGCGCGGCCCAGACTGAGGCGCGGGCCGCGAATGGGCACCTCGCGCACGCCGTCACTCAGCCAGGCGACCGTGGGCGAAGCGGGGACGGGGGTCGGACCGCCCTGCATGGGGCCAACCTTCAGTTCCTGCGTCATGCCTGGGCCGCCGAGGGTGACGCCTTGCGCGTCCATGAGGTGCGCGACAATGCGAGTATCGCCCTGGCGGATCGTGGGGTCGCCGTGCAGGGTGACATGCGGCCGACCGATAAAGTTGTACTGGCGTTTTTCGGCCGTCTCGGCCAGGTAGGCCGCTAATTCACTCTCCAGGCCGCCCTGGAACGAGGCAAACGCCGTGAGATCGGCCGGGTTCAGGTGAACCTGGTAGTGGTTCGGGACAAAGACCTTGCCCGCCCCAATCGTCTGCTGGTCGTCCATGATCCGCGCCAGCCGCTTCGCCAGTTCGACCGGCTCCAGCCGGCCGCCCATCAGCCGCCCCAGCGACCCTTCCAGTAATTGCTCCGCGAACGCCTCAAACCGCTGTAGCCCCTTCATCGCCTTGCTCCTCACCCTGGCCTCACCCATCCTCTCCTTTAGTATAGCGACGCGGTGTCGTTCTGTCTAGCCAGGCTATTTCATTTAGTTCACGTATGAAATAGCTGTCTCGCAGCGTCATAACGCTGTGGGCATAAGAGTGGAGGCAGGCTTTCGAGCCTGCCCGCGCAGATTGACAAGTCTGCGCCACCCGGTCTATCAGCATAATGGAGGCTAAGAGGCGGATGGCGGCGACAGGCATGAGTGGCGCGGCGCGGCCGCAGGGCTGGGCCAGGAACAAGAGCATTACGATGTACACCACCAGTTGGTGTTCTGATTGTGAGAGGGTGAAGCGGTTCTTGCGCGGGCGGGGTATCGGCTATCGGGAGATCAACATCGAATATGATGAGGTGGCGGCGGCCTTTGTCGAGCGCGTGAACCGGGGCTATCGGTCGGTGCCGACGTTGGACATTGAGGGCACGACCATCGCGGAGCCGAACCTGCGTCAACTGGTCGAGATGTTCGAGTAGGCGAGGGCTGTAAACCACAGCGGCCCTGAGAACTCCGCGGAGTTCTCAGGGCCGCTGTGGTTTATTCAGAGGTTCACCTTCGGTTGTCGGCTTCGCCAGGCGAGGAAGGCGACCAGGCCGCCGAGCAGGAGCAGCGTGAACAGGCTCCCGGCACACGTCAGGACCAGCAGGGCGACGGCCAGCCAGGGGAACTGGGCGGCGCGGGTGGCCGGGGAAACGCCCTGGGCTTCGGGGCGGGGCAGCGCCGGCGGCCGCGTCGGCTCGAAGACGACCAGACCGCCATCGGGGAACAGGGCCACGCGGCCTTGTTTGATCTGTTCAGGTAGCTCGTCAATCGTCTGCGTGAGGGCCATGACGGCGTAGTTGGCCCGCTGGTACTGCGGTGGGTTGGGACCGACAAAGACCTGGGGGACGCCCACGTAGAGGTCTTTGACATGGACATAGGTCAGTCCATCCGCGTCGCGTTGGCCGACACCCGACTCGTCGGCGACGACGATCTCAAAGTGGCAGATCTTCGCGTCACAGTCCGCCTCGTCGCGGCCGACTTCCCGCCCATTCATAAAGACGATGATGACTCGCCCGACGCCGGGTTTGCCCTGCGCGTCAAAGACCTTGCCTTCAAAGATGACATGCTCAGGGGTAGCCTGCGCGTAGGCTGTTCCACCCAGGACCAGCGCCGCCGCCAGTGACCACATCAGAATCCACACCCGCTTCACACTTCCTCCCGTCTGGTCTTACACAGCCTAAGAGTACACGCTAACTTAACGCGCCAGACCCATGCCAGGTTACGCGAGTGGCGCCCAATTCTGGCCGGCGTAGGGGGCGTAATCTGAACTGTAATCTAGTTCTAATATGATAGGGGTGTAAGGGTGTGGGGGAGGAGCACGGTCCGAAGCGGACGATAAAGCATAGTCACCCAGGCGGGGTTGGGGGGGGATTATGTGGCGGACCGCGGGGACATGGCCGAAGGTGTAGCCATTCAAGCCACACCTTCGGCCCCCTCTTGTGTTTGTAGTTAGTGCCTCTGTCTTGTTCTGCCCAACGCTTATATCCGCGTCACCTCCCACGACCGTGACGCCTTCTGCGGCCCCTCGACAGCCATGCCCGCTGTTGAGGGGCCGCAGTGTCTTTGGCGTAACCTTCACAGTGTGTCGGTATCGTTGGCTCGCTCAAAACGTCTTATCATAGTGTTCAGAGGGGGTCATCAAGACTCAGCTATAGCAACCCGCTGGTCCGCCACGCAGACCACCACAAGAGGGAGCCTATGCGACGACCGACGCTCATCCTCATGCTGAGCGCGGCCCTCGTGGCCGTCCATTTCCTCATCATCCACTATCCGGCGGCGGCCGATGAAACCACGCTCCCCCGCGCAGACGCGGGACGGCCGGCGATTATCCTGCTGCCGGGCGTCGCCAGTTCGCGTCTGACCAACGCACCCAGTACGGCGGCTGGCTGTGGCCGACGGACGGCCGGTGAGGTCTGGCCCAACCTAGGTGGTCTGCTGGGCTTCCGCTACAACCAATCCCTGATGACGTTGGCCCTGGCCGAAGACGGCGCCCGGCCGGCCGATGGCTGTGACCATGTCCAGCCGAGCGGGGTGATAACGCGCATTGACATTCTGGGCCTGCCGGTCGCGCATATCTACGATGGTTTTATGGACGAGATGCGCCGCCTCGGCTACGAGGTTTACCCGTTTGACTATGACTGGCGGTTGGACCTGGAGGCGAGTGCGGTCCGGCTGGACGCCTTGATCCAGCGTCTCCACGCGCCACGGGTGGTCCTCGTCGGCCACAGCATGGGGGGCCTGGTGGCGCGGCAGTACGTCACCCGGCCGGAGCGGGTCGCCCGCGTAGAGCGCGTGATCACGGTGGGGACGCCGTACTGGGGCGCGCCAGCCGCGGCGGAGCAGATGCGCAACGGCCAGGCGGGCGTCGTCTTCGACCCCATTCTCGATGACACCAATGTCTGGACCATCATTCGCAACGCGCCGGGGCCGCTGTATCTGCTGCCGTCGGAAGCATTTTTCCAGGCGGGTCTGCCCAGCCACTATTTCATTGACACAGACCGTCCGCTGACATCTTACTCTGCCACGACGCGTTTCTTTGCTGAGCGCGGCCAGAACAGCGCGCTCCTCGACGCGGCGCGCCGCCGCCACGCCACGCTCGACCGCTTCGACCCGACCCTGTCCTGGTCGCCTGGCTTCTACCATGCGCTGGTTGGCCGCCGCCTGCCGACGCCGCGCCTGATTCGCGAGTATCCGTGCGCTGGCGGCCAGCCTACGACGACTGGTCCCAATCGCTGCGTCGAGGAGCGGGGCTACGAAGCGGGGGATGGGACAGTCCCCTGGACCAGCGCCGGGCTGCCCGCGCAGTCGGGCAATGTGAGCCTGTGCATCTACGACACAGCGACGCCTCACGCGGCGCTGATGGTGGACTCGGCTGTGTTAGCCGACATTCGCCAGATTATCGAAGGCAAGGCCACCCTGACCTGCCGTCCGCCCCGCGCCGCCAAAGCCTCGCCACTGCCGGATTTTATCGAGGTCGCCGTCGAGGGGGAGGCGCGGGTAACGGTGACGGACACAAGGAGCCGCGTGGCGCAGGTGGTCGAGCCAGGCTACATTCGCAACGATATCCCCGGCGCGCTCTATCGAGCGAGCGCTGGCCGCACTGTCGTCCTTCTCCCCACCGACGCCCCCTACCAACTCGCCCTTCAGCCTCGAACCAAGGAGCCGCTGCAAGTCCGCGTGACGCGCTTCACCATGCCCGCCTCGACGCAGCTGGCGCAGATAGTCGAACAGGCCGTATTTGTGGATGTGCTAACCACAGTGGGGAAAGCGACGCGCTTGAGCCTCGATCCGACCGTGGGGCTGCCCGACCTACGGCTGGCGGTGGACCTGGACCTGCAGGGCAAGGCCCGCCTGACTGAGCCTCCATCCAGTGTGCTCGACGCGACTGCCAGCAGTGACCTGACCCTGCCTGTCACGAGCATCCAGCTTGAGCACAGTCCAACGGGCCACGCGATGGTCACGCTGACGGCCCGTGACGAGGGAACAGGCATCCTCAAGACGGAATACAGCTTCGACGGCGGCCAGTCCTGGACCCTCTATGGCGGCCCGTTCCCTCTGGACCCCAGCCAGACGTCTACCCTGCAGGCCCGCTCCACGGACCGCGCCGGCAACCACGAGTATCCGTGGTCCACCATGTCGCTCCGATAACCACGAACACCGTATTTACCCCAGGCTATTCTTACCCCCTCCCCTCCCCCCTGGGGAGGGGGTAAGAATGCTGGCTGGCATGCCACTAACGCAGTAGGGGAGTGTACTTGAAGTAAAGGATGGGCTTATGAACGACGAGACGCGCCGTGACATGATAAACCGCTTGCGGAGCATTCAAGGGCATCTCAAAGGCATCGAGCGCATGGTCGAGGAGGACCAGTATTGCATGGACATCCTCGCCCAAACCGAGGCCGTCTCACGCGCCCTGGCGAAACTGGATGCCTTGATTCTGCGCAACCACCTGAACACCTGCGTGACGACCGCCATCCGAGGCGACAATGCTGAGGACCGCGAACGGGTGCTGGGTGAGTTGATGCGCGTGTACGAGAAGTCGGATAAGCTGTAGTGACAGCGATGGACAAGGAGTGAGAGAATGGCGAGACAGCCCATTCGAGGTTGGTTGTGGAGCCTGGCGGCGTTAGTGGCGGTGGCCGTGGTGGCCGCTGGCTGGGCCTGGGGCGCCCGCCAGACCACAACGACTCCCGCCGGCGCGCCCACCACAGGTCAGGCCGGCCCCCGCATTGCTTTTGATGAAACGGTCTACGACTTTGGCAAAGTCCCCTTCAACCAGAAGGTCGAACATAACTTTCCCTTCCGCAACGTGGGAACGCAACCGCTTGTGATTGTCGAGCGGCCCGACGTCGAAGTGATCCAGGGCTGCTGACCGCCTCAGCCTGTCGTCGGTGCGACGACACTTCAGCCGGGGCAGTCGAGTGGGCTACGGGTCGTGACGAGCATGGGCGAAGGCATGGGCGGACAGCACGAGTTCCGCTTCAAGGTCCGCACGAATGACCCTGTCACCCCCGAAAGCTTTGTGACCGTCAAAGCTGTCTTTGGTCCGTGAACTATATGCGCTGCTAATAGCGGTTGCTAAACGAATCGCCTGCCAGCCATGCTACAGCGAAGGGAACTTACCCGTCGCTGTTTTTTTAAGGAGTCGGTACTATGCAGCATGCAGCCCATCAAGTCAGCCACACCGCGTTCAAGCTAGAGGGCGTGCATTGTCTGGACTGTGCTGAGGCGGTGGAGGCGGTCCTCAAGACCCAGCCTCACATCACCGGCATCCACCTGGACTGGGTCAACAACGTCGTCCATGTGAGTTATCACGCCGGCATGATAGACAAGGCTGACATCCGGCGGCTCATCGGTACCACCGGCTGCCAGTGCACTCCAGCGGCGCATGGCGAGCATATTCATGCGGAGGCGACTGTCCCACCAGCGCAGGGATGGGCGCACCTGGCGCATGGAGTCGAGGCGCAGCCCATTAACATGGGGACCAAACACGACCGGATGCAGTATGAGGCGCCGGCCACGGCGGCCCACGCGCATGCTCACGCCCAGCATGATAGCTCACACGGCGCGTCTGACGCGCACAGAGCCAGCCCTACGGTCCATGAGCAGGCGCATGACCATATGAGCCATGACATGTCCGACCCAGGCATGGCGGCGGCCATGGAACGCGACATGCGCAACAAGTTCTGGGTCGCCCTGTTGCTGACCATCCCGACGGTTCTGTACTCGCCGCTGGGTATGAACCTGCTGGGCCTGCGTCTGCCGACGTTTGGCCTGGACATGAACGTGATCATGCTGCTGCTTTCGACGCCGGTAGTCTTCTACTGCGGCTGGCTGTTTATCGCCGGCGCGTACCACTCGCTGCGGCGCGGCATGCTCAACATGAGCGTGCTCATTGCGACGGGTGTCCTGGCCGCGTACCTGTTCAGCGTACTGATTACCGTCATCGGCGGCGAAACGTTTTTCGAAGCGGCGGCCATGCTCGTCACCTTCGTCCTGTTCGGCCACTGGATGGAGATGCGCTCGCGGCGCGGTACCAACGAGGCGTTACGCGCCCTGTTCGACCTGGTGCCGCCGCAGGACTACGACTAGTGGCGTCGGCCGAACAAGGCTCTGAGCACCCGCTGGCAGAGGCCATCGTCACGGGCGCGCGTGAGCAGGGGGTGGCCCTGACCACTACGCGTCGGTTTGAGGCGTTGAGCGGGCGCGGCATCCAGGCCGAGGTGGACGGTCGGAGCGTTCTGGTGGGCAACCAACGCTTGATGGACGACTATCACATCCACCTCAACGGCCTGACGACGACGGCGGGCGAGTTGGCCCAGGCGGGCAAGACGCCCATGTTCGTGGCGGTGGACGGCCAGGCGGCCGGGCTGGTAGCGGTCGCCGACAGGGTCAAGCCAGGCGCCCGTGAGGCGGTCACCCGACTCAAGCAAATGGGCATCGAAGTTGTCATGCTCACCGGCGACAATCGGCGCACTGCCCAGGCGGTGGCCGACGCGCTTGGCATTGACCGTGTACTGGCGGAAGTGCTGCCGGCGGACAAGGCGAACCAGGTCAAGCAACTCCAGGCGGAAGGCAAGCGCGTGGCGATGGTGGGCGACGGCGTCAATGATGCACCGGCGCTGGCTCAGGCCGATATTGGCATCGCCATTGGCGCTGGCACAGACGTGGCGATTGAAACGGCCAAGGTAGTCCTGATGAAAAGCGACCCGCTCGACATCATCCGCGCCATTCACCTCTCGAAGGCCACCGTGCGCAAGATGAAGCAGAACCTGGCCTGGGCATCGGTCTACAATATCCTGGCCATTCCCGTAGCGGCCGGTATCCTGTACCCCGCCTATGGCATCCTCTTGCGGCCCGAGTGGTCGGCGCTACTCATGTCTCTGTCGTCCATCATCGTCGCCGTCAACGCCGTCTTGCTTCGCCGCGTCGAGAGGCAGTTGCAGTAGACAAACTACCAGCGTCTGTCACCAGTTGCCCCCGCCGCCCATCTTGGCTAGAATTGAGCCGCCTTGGTCAAATCAGACCGAGGCGGCTCATGGCATGTGTGGACTACGACTATGTCACTGTTATTCCTGATTGGAATGTTTCTGCTAGTGATGACCCCGCTCGTCATCTTTTTCATTGTCGTGCTGCGCTTCTACCGTGACGTCAGCCGCCCGCCGACGGACGAGGAACTCCAAGTCGCGCGTGACTTCAACATCTGCCCCAACTGCGGCATGTCGCTAGAGCGGCGCTGGTCTCACTGCCCCCACTGTGGCGCGAAGCTGCCGACGGGAGAGGGAGTAGGGAATAAGCAATAGGGAGTAGGGAAGCATACTTTACGTCTTTCCCTACTCCCTATTCTCTACTTCTTGTTCCTTATTGGGGCCGAATATACGCCGCGATATGGAAGCTGATCTCCGGCCGCGCCGGGTCGTTGCTGGCGACCTTGACCTCACGGGTCACGCGCAGGCCCGCGATGCGTTCGAAGCCCGCGTCGAACTGAATCTTGAGTGAGGTCTCCCCGCCCGGCGGCACTGTTTTGTTGCTCACCAGCGACGAGGTGCAGCCGCAAATGCTCTTGACGTCCTTGATTTCCAGCGGCTTGGTCCCCTCGTTCCGGATGATAAATGTCTTCTCGACTTTATCCTGAGGGCCGATTTCCCCAAAGTCGTAGATATAGCCGCTGTCCTTGAGTTCGGGCATGGCGAGGCGGGGATTATCGCCAATGGCGACCTCCGAGCCAACCGGGCGGCGGCCCAGCGGCACGGGCACTGGCGTGTCCGAGGGTTTGTCTATCCCCTGGGCAGGGCGGGCGGCCGATTGAGCCGGCGCCTGGCCTGGGGCAGCCGGGAGCGAGCTATTGGGGGCGCTGGCGGCGCCAGGGGCGGCGGCGCTGGGCGCACTCGAGGCGGCCGGTTGGTTGATCAACCGCCCGACGGTGAAGGCCAGACCGAACACTACAATGGCCGCCAGGACCAGCCCCCCCCAAATGAGAACACGCATGTTCAGCCGAATCTGGACATTATCGCTGCCCTGCGTGCGTCGTTGACTCATGACTACGGACCTCCTCCATCTATGTAAACAGGTTGTATTACGGCGTGTAAGAGTTCGCATGTAGAACGCGCTCGCGGGGGTGGAGATACGGGCGCTGGGAAGCGGAGCGCGTATCTTTTGCCCTGTTTAAGCGTTATTGTGAGTGTTGGCCTTACAGCCTGTAAGAGACACGCGGCACGCGACGAAATGAGGCAACGGCCGTGAAACGAATGATCCAGAGTTTCAAGCTAGACCAGCGAGGCCTGGCCCGCGTCTTTGGCGAGCTAGAGGCGCGTATCATGGAGGCCGTCTGGGAGTTAGGTCCGGCGACGGTGCAGGACGTGTGCGACCACCTCGGCCCTGACCAGAACTACAAGACGGTCATGACTGTCATGAACCGCCTGGTTGAGAAGAAGGCCCTCTTACGCCACCGTGACGCTCGCGCTTTCATCTACGAGGCCGCCGACTCGCGTGACGCCTTTGTCCAGGACGTCTCGCGCCATGTGGTCGAAGGATTGCTCCAGGATTTTGGCCCCGCCGCCATCGCCCAATTCCTGGCAGCCATGGATACCTCGCCGGAGAGTCTCGACGCCCTGCGCAAACTCATCGAGACGGGACGCGCCGGCCAGGAGGGCTAACGTATGATCGAAATCCACTGGCGGGGTGGTCGGCCGGGGGCCGATGGCCCCTTCTACGCCTTGCTCATCCTTGGGCTGGGGCTGGTGGCGGGGCTGCTGGGGTTCATCCTGCACTACTCGCCGGCCGTAGCGGCCCAGGCTGTTGACGCCTGCCTCGCCGTGAGCGAGAGCACCTACACCCTGTCCACAGCCCTGCTCGTGCCCTGGTCGTTTATTAGCATCGTCGTCGGCTTTGCCCTGGTTTCGGTAGTCTGGCAACTCCTCGCCACCCGGCACCTGATTGGCAGTCTGCTGCGCCGCCGTGTGCCTGTGCCCGATGAACTGACGAGCGCGGCGCGAGCGGTCGGTATCGAGGCTCTGGACCTGGTGGAGGACAAGCGGCCGCTGGCTTTCTGCTACGGCTTCGCCCACCCGGCCGTCTGCCTCACGACCGGGATGCTCGATCTGCTCAACGCGGACGAGTTACGCGCCGTCCTGCTCCACGAAGCCCACCACGTCGTCAGCCGCGACCCGCTCAAGATTCTGATCAGCCGCGCGCTGGGCATCGGCCTGTTCTTCCTGCCGGCCGCCCAGGACCTGCGCGACCGTTACCTGGTGGGGAAGGAAATCGCGGCCGATGCCAGCGCCGCGCGGGTCGTGCGGAGCGAGTTGCCCCTGGCGAGCGCCTTGCTCAAGCTGCTCTCCCATGGGGGCGCGACGCTCCCCTCGACGGTGGCCGCCATTGGCGCCTTTAACCTGACCGAGGAACGCATCCAGCGCATGGTACGCGGCGCGCCGGTCGAACGCGCCCGTCTCGACGGCCGGCGGTTGCTGCTCAGCGGCCTGGTCGTGGGCCTCATCTACCTGGCGAGCTACCTGTCCCTGGCCGCCGCAGCTCAGGCGGCCACCAGCGTGGACGAGTGTTCGCAGACCACCCTCGTGGGGAGGTAGACCGACGACCAAGGACGAAAGACGAAGGACCAATAACGGATGATTGAAGTGGTCTGGGCGTTCCGTCTTTCGTGTTCACTGCTTGGTCTTTGGTCCTTGGTCCTTCGTCTTGTTTCGCGCCCGGCGAGCGTATCCAACCCCCTTCGGGCGCGTTATTTAGGATGATAAGTCTTACGGCGCGTAAGACAGACCGCCAAAATTCGCTCACGCGCCCGTATCTCAGGCCAAGCAGGCCACGTTATTAGGGTGCTAAGCTCTTACGCCTTGTAAGACAATCAAGCCATTGGTAGGAGTTAGGGATGCTCAGACGTACTCTCGTCGGTTTGACAGTCATAGCGACCCTGGCGCTCGCCGCCTGTCAGCCGACCGCGACGACAACGCCCGCCCCCGCCGCGCCGACCGGCATTGTCCTTCAGCCCGGGCAGAACCAGCCGGTCGCCCCCGGCGCTCAGATTCAACCGCCGGCGCCAGCGGCTCAGGCGCAGCCTCAGGTTCCTGCCGGTCAGGCTCAACCGCAGTCGCCCCAGGCAACGCCGCCTCCGAGTTTCCAACAGGGGTCCGAGCAGGCCCGCTCGCAGGTGTATGATGCCCCGCGCTCTCCCAACTCGAACCAGGGTGAGGTGCGGCCGACCACAGAGCCAGAGCAGGTTAAGGCGCTTGGCCCGGCCACTCCCAGCCAGAACCGTATTCTCTACGTGCGCAGTGGGCGTATCTGGACCGCGACCGCCGATGGCAAGGACCGCAAGTCTATTCTGGACGATAAAGTGCCTCAGCTCTGGTCGCCGCCTAAGGACCCAGGCCGCGCCTGGGTGTCGCCGTC
The DNA here is from genome assembly GCA_026129165.1 of Anaerolineae bacterium. Classification (GTDB taxonomy): domain Bacteria; phylum Chloroflexota; class Anaerolineae; order Epilineales; family JAHCIE01; genus JAHCIE01. Next base: position 2,246 of record JAHCIP010000053.1, on the reverse strand, counting down.
CGGCAAGTGGGCTACTTACTATGCCGGGTCGGCTGGGGCGGTGTGGCTGACCGATATTGAGACGGGGGCAAGCCGCCAACTGCTGGAACGCGGCATCCCAGCCCCCAACACCATCAACGACAAAGAGGCCGACAAGGTCACTCGCAAGCTCATGGAGCAGGAAGTGGCGTGGTCGCCGGATGAGAGCCAGTTTGCTATCCTCGCCGCGCCTCAGGGGCAGATTGACGTCTATCTCGTTAACCTGAAGAGCAATCAGGTCACGCAGGTTAGCAACGACACGGCTATCCACAGTGAGTTGGTCTGGTCGCCCACTGGAGATGCGCTGGCGTTCCGCAGCCGCGACGAGACCCTCCAGATCGAAAAGCTGTTTATCCTGCGCGGCCAGCAGTTGCTCGCCGTCGCTACCGACCATATCGCCAAGGTCGTCAACGAGGCCGAACTGGGTGGTATTCTCACCCTGACCTGGGTGGACAACACGCACCTGGTCTTCTATCCCGTGTCGGGCGCGCTCCAGTCGCTGGGTATCTGGGTCTGTAACGTGGCCGATGGGAGCCTCACGCCTCTCTACAACAAGCAGTTGACCAGCCCGGACTACAGCAAGACCGCGAAGCGCTGGGCGTTCACCAGCACTGACAACAAGAATACGCTGTATGTACTCGATTGGGGGGCGACGGACGCACGCATGCTGCTGCCTGAAGGCGGGCTGGCCCCGCTGTTTACCCCTGATGGCAAGCAGATTGTCTACTCCGTAGACAACGGCGAGACGTACGACATCCACGTCATCCATCTGGACGGCGCGGGGGAGCGCACGTTGGTCAAGAGTGTCAACCTCATCGGTGACAACCCGCCCGAGCCTAGCCCGGCCGGCAAGCGCTACTTCTCGCCCGACGGCAAGTGGCTGGTCTATGCGGCGGTCGGCGCTGACTACGGCACAACCGGCAATAACCTGGAAAACTGGTGGATGGTACCGTTGGATGGCAGCCAGCCGGCCGCTCCCTTGACCGATATCCCGAAGATCTTCTACATCCGCCAATTGGCAGCCTCGCCTGACCAGGTCGCGTTTGCCTTCACCGGTCTGCGTTACGCCGACCGCGCCACCCACCTCTGGACCTTTAGCCGTAACGGTGGCGGCATCGTCAAGGTAGACGCGGAAGTGCGCTGGTTCCGCTGGTTAGGCCCACAAACCGGACCCAAAACCCAATAACGAACCTATCACGCATCACGACGACCCATCACTAACCTAACCCGTCGCATCTGTAAGGAGGAAACCCGTTATGAGTGACCGCACCGGCAACCAGGTAATTATTCGTGTGGATCAGCGTCTGTTCTACGGCATCGTTGCTTTCTTCGGCATCATCGCCCTGTTTGGCGTCGGCCTGTACGTCGGCCGGCTGACTTCGGGCGCGAGCCGCGCCGCCGCCCCCGTGGCCCCTGTCGCTCAGTCCCAGTCGCCGTTGGCGCTGCCGCAGAACCAGCCGCAGGCCGGCGCGCAGCCTGTCGCGCCTGTGACCAGCAATGATACCAATGGGGCGAACCCCTTCCAGCAGCAGCAGCCCGGCGTGGTCCAGGCCCCGGCCAACGTCGTCCCCTTCGGGACCGACCCGCGCGTCGTCATCCCCGAGATCAAGGACAAGGCCTACACCTTCGACTTCGGCGAGGTCAAGCCCGACCAGAAGGTGGAGAAGGTTCTCCAACTCAAGAACGACGGCAAGAGCGACCTGATCATTGATAACGTGTCGGCCTCGTGCGGCTGCACCGCCGCCGTCGTCAGCGACGACAAGGTGGCGGCGGGCCAGGCGACTGACCTGCGCATCGGCTACGACCCGCGCGTCAATAAGGATGCGGGCAAGTTCATCACTCGCAAGGTCCAGGTGAAGTTCCACTTCGCCGAAGCGCCCAACGAGGTCAAGACCCAGGACTTTACGATTACGGCGAATGTGACGAACTAAACGATAGTCAGTAGTCAGTAGTCAGTACACAGTAGTCAATAGGCGGACTTACAGTATCTGACTACCGAACCAACTACCGACTACTGACTACCGACTATTGCTCCAGGAGAACGGGATGAGTAAGGTGAAGCAGACCATCGTGCCGCGTCCAGGGACGCCACCCCCGGCGCCCGCCGCGCAGCGCGAAGTTGTCATCAACGTCAATAAAAATGTATTATTTGTCGTAACGCTGGTCGTCGGCGCGCTGGTCATGTTGCTAGGCGGGTTTGTCGTGGGGCAGGCTATCTTCCGCCCGCA
>JAHCIP010000529.1 GCA_026129165.1 Anaerolineae bacterium | reverse complement strand
GCCTGGGAGCGCAGCGCCAGCAGGCGCTGAACCGCTTGATTCCCAATCACTCCCTGAAGCGCTAGCGCCGCCTGCGGCGAAAGCTCCGTGGAACGCAGATTATCTGGCGTTTCGAGAAGAGATGATGAGCGGCCGTCGGCGTCCTGGTCGTCGCTCATCGGCCTGACGCGCGCCGCCCTTCGACTGAGACGTCGGTGATCCGTCGCCGTAGGCTTAGGCTGCTCCCTCATGACCCCTCCTGACCGCTGCTGCATAAGCTGCGCATTATATGCACAATAGAGCGCGTGTCAATGGCGGTCGGCCTCGATTCAGGTAGGGTATAAAAACAAAAAGCGGCGCCCGAAGCTTGCCAGCGGTGGAGGGGGTTCACGCTGGTGTCGCTTCGGGCGCCGTTTGAGGGGGATAGGGACTGTTGTGTCTCCACTATACCTCAAGTCGCGCCGAGTTCCCTGACGCAACCCATGCCTTTACCCTACGTTCACAGGGCGCGATACGCTTGCGTATTACGTCACTTTCTGGTATGATGACAGTATCTCAATAGTCAGTGGAACGTGGGCGGGGAGGATGAAGCGTGGGCGACCAGGCCATGTTGGTCATGCGAAAAGGGAGCGGCGAAGCCCCTCAACGCTGGCCGTTGAACCAAACCCTGATTCGGCTCGGCCGGGGTGGCGATAACGATGTCGTCTTGATCGACCGCGAAATCTCGCGCCACCACGCCGAGATTCGCGCCGAGGGCCAGGACTTTGTGCTGGCCGACCTGGGCAGCACCAACGGCACGTTTGTCAACGAGCAGCGGGTGACGCGGCCCACCCGGCTGCGCGACGGCGACCGCATCTCGCTGGCCGGTCGCGTGGACCTCGTGTTCATCGACTCGGAAGCTACTGCCCCCGTCGGCGGGCAGGCGCGCGCCGCCCTGCGCACCGACCCCGTCTCGCGCGCCGTCATCATTCGCGGCCGCGAGCTAGACCCGCCCCTCTCCCCCAACCAGTTCGCCTTCCTGGAACTACTCCTCAGCCAGCAGGGCCGCGTCTTCAGCCGCCAAGATGTCATCGAGGCTGTCTGGCCCAACGTCGCCATTGACGGCGTCACCGACCAGTCCATTGACGCGCTGGTGCGCCGGCTGCGCGAACGCCTGGCCGAGCTAGACCCCCACCAGTTTATCGTCACCGTGCGCGGCCACGGCTTCCGCATCGAACAGCCCTAGATGGCGAACCTGATTACCCTGAGCCGGCTGCCCTGGCTGGCGCTGGCCGTCTGGATGGTCTACCAACCGTCGGTCGGCTGGCGGCTGGGCGCGGCGGGCCTGACGGTGTTTATCATTGTCCTGGATGGAATTGATGGTATCCTGGCGCGGGCCTGGGATGAGGTAAGCGACCTGGGGAGCGTCCTCGACATCGCCGTGGACCGCGTGGTGGAGCAGGTGCTGTGGATTGTCTACGCCCACCTGGGGCTGGTCCCCGTCTGGGCGCCCCTCATTGTCGTCGGGCGCGGCGTCCTGACCGACGCCATCCGAGCGTATGTGTTAGCGAAGGGCGCGACGGCCTTTGGGATGATGGAAACGGGCTGGGGCCAGTTCCTCGTTAGTTCCCGCTTCATGCGCGCCCTCTACGGCGGCGCGAAAACCGTCGTGTTTGTCTACCTCGCCCTGCTCGCGGCGGCCGAGGTGGCCTGGGCGGGCGGCCCCCAGTTTGTCACCCTCGCCTGGCTGCGCACCATTGCCCTCTGGCTGACCGTCCTCGTCGTCAGCCTGACGGTCCTACGAGGCATCCCCGTCTTCATCGAGGCGCGCCGCTTCTTTGGTCAAGCGCGTGAGACCAATACTTAGAATCCGCTATATTACTAACCGCTTACGAAAGATATCCGCTGATCATTATCCATAACCACACTGGATTACGGTGCGGATATAGTCTGGAAAATAGTGAGAAGCAACACCTATCTCTTTGGTGTTTTCGGCCATCAGATTCTTGCGATGCCCACGACTTTGCACCCGCCAATCAATTAATAACTGAGAGACAGTGCCAAAGGCAGTCCGTTGATCGCCGGGGATGCATTCGTTGACCCCTCCGCTATAGCCAGCCAATTTTGCTCGCTCTTGTGCATCTCGACCTTGGCTGTCCTGATGCTTGGGACCATTTACATTACCAGAGTCTGAGGCAAAATAGTCAGCCCCTTGACGTAGCTTCGTGTTGGGTTTCAAGATAGGCAGTGGCTTGCAATTCTCCAACTCCTTAATCGTCTCATCCAGCCAAGCCTCGTAGTCCTTTTTTTGCTGTGATGTCCCAATAAACGTAGCACCTTCATCAGGCACATTCACATACCATTGTCCATCCACCTCCACATAGAGGTTCTTTAGGTTTGCCAACTTCTTGGCATAAGCAGGTGGATTGGCGCGCATCTCATTTACTTCTTTAATTACTGCGCTTTCCAATTCAGCCAGTTTAACGTCAGCTGGATTTTTAGGCGGCTCAAGCGGGGACTTTATTGTGCCTGTCCAGGGTCGAATTTCGTTGTTGCCAACATTCTTGCTGCCACTTGTAGCCCCCGTGTCATAAGCAACGTTGTGTGGGGTGGCTTTCATGTTCGAGAAACGACTCAAATCGGATTTATATTCACCCGGCACCCACTTGCCATTTATCAGCACTTCGACCTTGTCACCTGGTTTGAAGGCTGTGGTGGGTGGCTGGGGTGGTACCGTCGTGGATGGCTGGGGTGGTGCCGTCGT
>JAHCIP010000528.1 GCA_026129165.1 Anaerolineae bacterium | reverse complement strand
GTCAGCCCGTTCCGCATGTCAGGTGGGGGACGCATCGCGCCGCGACCCTGTGCAAGGTTCTCTTGACCTATAGCGGCCAGCGGCTCCACAAAGAGCAAGTCCAGGACTGGCTGTGGCCGCAGGCGTCCGTTGAGGCGGCGGCACGCAACCTCCGGGTCGCCCTGAGCGAACTGCGCTCCGTCCTCGAACCGGAGCGCCAGCCCCGCGCCCCCAGTCGGTTTATCCAGAACGGCGGTGAGAGTCTAAGCCTGGGTGGTGACGGAGTGGAGATTGACAGTCAGATGGTGCTGGACGCGGCTGAGCTAGACCCGCAGGCGCCCCACGCCCTCAAGTGCTTGCAGGCGGCCGTCCAGGTTTATCGAGGGCCATACCTACCGGATGACCTGTATGAAGATTGGGCCCAGACAGAACGCCAGCGTCTCCTGCTGGCGCATGAAAGCGTCCAACTCAAGCTGGCTCAGGCTTACGCCCATCATCGGCAGTATCCCGAAGCCATCCAGACCTGCCGACAGGCGTTAGTCACCTACCCGACCCATGAAGGCTTCGTCGAGCACCTTATCTATTATACTGCCCAGACCGGCCAGCCCGCCCTGGCCCTGGCCGCCTATGATCGCCTGGCCGAGGTCCTGGCGGCTGACCTCGGCGCGTCTCCATCGCCCCATCTGGCAAGCCTGGCGCGGCAAGCGCGCGATGGAACGTTGGAATCGCCCGCGCCGCTGGCGGTTGAGACGATGGTCAACCCCGGCCTCTCTCGGCGGTCCAATCAAACCATGACGCTCACGATGGAAGGCCATCAATTACAGACTAACCTCCACCGCTCGGAGCAGTTAGTAGGCGACCTGATCACCGCACTGGAAGAAATTCGCCTGAAGCGCGTACGTCTTCAGATGCACGCGCTTCAGGCGGAGACCGTCCGCGCCCGTCTGGCTTCGATCTAACTTACAGGGTAGGCCGACTCGAATTAGCCTCTAAAGGTCTCCAAGACCTTCAGGGGCTTCTTGTCTCTCAGAGATAGCGCAGGAACCAGTCACGCGCCAACCGCGCCACCTCCTCCAACGCGCCTGGTTCCTCGAACAGATGTGTCGCGCCGGGAATAATCGTCAGCCGTTTCTCGGCGCGGAGTTGCGCCCAGGCCGTCTCGTTCAGGGCGATGACGGGCGTGTCCGCGCCGCCGACGATGAGCAGGGTGGGAGCCTGGACATGGGGCAGGGCATCGCCCGCCAGGTCAGGCCGGCCGCCGCGCGAGACGACCGCGCCAACGATGCTGGGCTGCCGCGCCGCCGCGATGAGGGCCGCCGCCGCCCCTGTGCTGGCTCCAAATAGCCCCACTCGTAGGTCCCGCGTGTCCGCCGCCTGGGCTAGCCATTCCATCGCTCCGACCAGCCGCCCGGCCAGCAGGCCAATGTCGAAGCGGTGCTGGCGCGTCCACTGGTCGCGCTCCTCCTCTTGGGGCGTGAGCAGGTCAATGAGCAGCGTACCCAGACCGCCCTGGTTGAGGACGCCCGCCACAGCGCGGTTGCGCGGGCTAAAGCGGCTGCTGCCGCTGCCGTGGGCGAAGAGGACAACCCCGCGCGCCCCGACGGGCAGGGTCAGGTTGCCCTCTAACACCGCTTCGCCCACCGCCATCCGCACCGGTCGCCCCCTCGCTTCTACGTCGCTCGCCTCTGTCGGCGGCATAAGACCTCCTGCGAACAAGTCTCGGCCTGGTTGCCCACTATCCCTACCAGGTGTATGATAAGCCCGTCAACACTTATGCTCCGGGAGGATTCCCATGAAAATTCGAGCCGCTGTCCTGCACGAAGTCGGACAACCGTTAGCCATTGAAGAGTTGAGCCTGGCCGAGCCGCGCGCCGGTGAAGCCCTGGTGCGGATTGCGGCCGCCGGCGTGTGCCACTCCGACCTGCACTATATGAAGGGGGAGTGGGCCTGCCCCAAGCCCATCGTCCTCGGCCACGAAGGGTCAGGCATCGTCGAAGCCGTCGGCCCGGGCGTCAGCCTGGTCAAGCCGGGCGACCACTGTATCCTCATCTTCCGCCCCAACTGCGGCCGCTGCTTCTACTGCACATCGGGCCGGCCTATGCTCTGCGTCGGACACGTGACGCCCATGGGCACGCTCTATGATAGCACCACGCGGCTGAGCCTGAACGAGCAAGCGGTGTACCACCTGGCGCGGGTGGCCTGCTTCGCCGAGTACGCCGTCATTCCGGAGGCCCAGTTGCTGCCCATTGACCCGGCCATGCCGCTCGATCGCGCGGCGCTCGTCGGCTGTGCCGTCATGACGGGCGTAGGCGCGACGATGAACACGGTGCGGGTGGAGCCGGGCAGTTCGGTGGTCGTCATCGGCTGCGGCGGCGTCGGGCTGAACGTGGTCCAGGGGGCGCGACTGCTCAACGCCGGCCAGATTATCGCCGTAGACATCTACGACGAGAAGCTCCAGTTCGCCTGCGACCTCGGCGCGACGCATACCGTCAACGCCCGCCAGGAAGACGTGGTCGCCCGCGTGCGGGAACTGACCGGCGGCGGGGCGGACTACGCCTTCGACGCCTTTGGCAGCGCCCGCACGGTTCAGCAAGCCTTCGAGTGTATCCGCAACGGCGGCGCGGCGGTCGAGGTGGGCATCGCGCCACAGGGGCAGATGGCTCAGATTGACGCCTACTCGCTAGCGATGCACGAGAAGACGCTCAAAGGCTCCTTCTACGGCTCGGCGCGGCCGCGGGTGGACATGCTGCGCCTGCTCGACCTGTA
>JAHCIP010000527.1 GCA_026129165.1 Anaerolineae bacterium | reverse complement strand
TACGAATGGGTCGTACAACGCCTTAAAATGACTCGGTGGGATTCGTGCCCGCCTCGGAAGGGCGCCTGATCATCGTGGTGTAATCGTTAATGTTCCTGGACCGCGTAGCGGAATCTCTAGCGTGCCGGCATAGCGGACGGTCGGCTCAATCTCTGCGTCATTCCAGCGTACAGAGTATCGTCGGCGAGGAGCTAAGACCGCCAGCACTCGCGAAGTGCGAGCATCGGGTGCGTGATAGAGATTGGCTTGCAGCGAGTCATTGTTGGGGCTATTTGCAAGCTTTCGATCCATGTGTCAAACCCACAGGTCAGCGTTCCGGGACAGTGATAGGCGCTGAACCATGCCAAGACCGGGGTGGATAGCCCGCCAAAGTGATGCCAGCCTGCCCCGCGACGCGACGACGAAATGCTCAAAGCAGTTGTAGGTTGCCGTCACTTCATCTTTCCAGATATCGAGCGCGGTTCGTGCAATTCGGAAAGCTAGGTCGCCGTAACCCAGGTCGAGCAGCCCTTTCCAGATGAACCATTGATACGGGAACCAAACCGTGCCATTCCAATAGCCATCCGCGCGATAATACGGTACGCTCTGGTCAACGGCAGTCAAGCCCATCGGAGTCCACAAATGCGCCTCCGATTCTATCCGCGCCACCAGACGGCGCTCTTGCGCCGCATCGCACACGTTGGCAAAAAGAGGACGCACCCCATCGCCTCGCCCTCTTCATTATGAATGACATAGCTGAAGACACCCGCCTCTTCGTCCCAGGCGTAGCAGTTCAACGCCTTAGTCTAGATGTCAATGTCGGCCTGGTAATCAGTCACATCTTCAGGCAGCCTCAATGCGTGGGCCGCAAGTTACAAAATCCTGGCGGAGCGCAGAGCGTGGGCGGTCGTTACGACTGGCGTTACCCTCGCGCCGAGTTGCGCGGTCCGCACGTAAACCTGCGGCGGGTAGTCGTCCCATCCGCCCGAGTTGTAGAAATAGTCCCAGGTCTTGAGCAGGTTGGATTTCATGCGACGCGCGGTAGAGCTGCCCAGTCGGCCAGCCAGGAATAGATAGAACTGCCGTAAGCGCGGATAGAAGTAGCTCAACAGGTCTTGCGAACGGGTACGATGCCACAGTTCCTGGAAGGCATAGATTTGCGTGGGCACCGGGCTGCCGTGATGGATGAACGCGGCTTGCGAGTCACCCGGGGGCGTCGTGTAGGCGTTCAAGCGATCACCGCACCTGGTCTTGCAGCTCTCGCTTGAGCAACACAAAACCGTCTAGTTCGAGAAGCCCTCCACCGCGCGACACAAACTCCAACCGATATTCGCCGGCCGGTATCGAACCTAAGGGAATGGGGGACAATCTGAAGTCAGTACATGGAGCAAAGTGCGCTTGCTCGGTGGCTAACCCGCGCAGATCGAAGGCCACCCCGCCTTCCGAAGCGCGGTATCGCGCCAGTAGCAGGCCCTCTTCCATATCGTCAGGGATTGAGAGAGTATTCCAGACGCGGTCCCCGGCTTCGCGGCCAAATCCGCCACCAATGCCCGTGCCGTTGACGAACCCGTGACCGCGCACCTCGCCTCGACACCAGCCCTCATAGACCAGGGTGTCGCTCGGCCGCTGCGTGGCGTACTGGAGATCCGCGTAATCCAGCCCAGGGATCCAGATGGCGCCGGAGGGAAGATGAGGCGAGGACGTTGGGGTGGTAGCCTAACTCGGCAATCGCCGCTTGCACGCGGGCGCGCGTTTCATGGCTAATCTCGCCCTGATTGTTCACGACACGGGAAACAGTCTTGGGCGAGACCTTGACGTGTCAGGCAACGTCCTTGAGGGTCACCGGCAGTGTGGCAGTACTCCTCTGAAAGCCGCTCTATGACGCCTTCAGAGTGGAAGAAGGGCGCCAACGTTAACGACAGCGTTGTCGGTATTATACACCTCATGACGGAGCTTGTCAATGGATGTTTCAGGAGCAGCCGGGGCGGAGCGAGGCAGGACGTTAAGTGCGTCGCCCGCGCTTGAGATAGGGATTCCAGCCGTCATTGAGACCATCACTGAGGAGATTGACCCCCAGGACCGTCAGCATCAGGGCTAAGCCTGGAAAGGCGGACATCCACCAGGCGACGCGCAAGAACGCCTGGGCATTGTTCAGGAGATAGCCCCAACTGACAATGCTGCGTTCCCCCAGCCCCAGAAAACTTAGACTCGCTTCCGTCAAGATCGCGCCGCCTACCTGGAGGGCAGCGCTCACGATGACGGGTGGCAGAGCATTGGGCAAGATATGCCGCCACAGAATGACACGGGTGGGCGCGCCCACTGCCCGCGCCGCCAGCACGAAGTCGCGCTCACGCAGCGCGAGGACTTGCGAGCGCAAGAGGCGGGCCGGCCCCGGCCAGAAGGTCAGACCGAGCAGCAGAATGATGGTTCGGAGATTAGCGCCGAAGAGAGCGGCGACGAGGATCGCCAGGAAAAAGCGCGGCACCACTTGAAATAGCTCCGTGATGCGCATCAAGACATCGTCCACCCGTCGGCCAAAATAGCCGGCTGTCGCGCCGACCACGCTCCCGATCACCGCCGCCACAAAGGCCGTGGTCAGGCCGACGAGCAAGGAGGCGCGGCTGCCATGAACGACCTGGGCCAGCATATCCCGCCCCAGGTCATCGGTGCCGAAGAGGTGCTGTGACGAGGGGGCTTGCAGGGGTGCGCCGATGGAACGCAGTGGATCGCCGGGCGCAATAACTCCGGCGAACACCGCTAGCGCAACCATACTGAGCGTCAGCCCGAGGC
>JAHCIP010000526.1 GCA_026129165.1 Anaerolineae bacterium | reverse complement strand
CTGGCGAAGAAGCACTACGCCCGCCTGTGGTACCCCGAACCGGGTACGGGCGGCTCCATCCCCTCCCGCGCCGAGTTCGCCATGCCCCGCGCCGAGTTCGACGCGGCCATGCCGGTTGAGTTCTGGCGCGAGGTAGTGGACCGCGTGGCCCAGGAAGTGCCGGATACGTTACTGCTGGCCGAAGCATTCTGGCTCATGGAGGGCTACTTTGTCCGTACCCTGGGCATGCACCGCGTCTACAACAGCGCCTTTATGAACATGCTGCGCGACGAGGACAACGCCAAGTACCGCCAGATCATGAAGAACACGTTGGAGTTTGACCCGGAGATTCTCAAACGCTACGTCAACTTTATGAACAACCCGGACGAGCGTACGGCGGTAGACCAGTTTGGTAAGGGCGACAAGTACTTCGGCGTGGCGGCACTGATGGCGACGATGCCCGGCTTGCCGATGTTCGGCCACGGACAGGTCGAAGGGTTCACCGAGAAGTACGGTATGGAGTTTCGCCGCCCTATGTGGCAGGAGCAGCCCGACCCCTACCTGGTCGAACGGCACATGCGCGAGCTGGCTCCACTGCTCCACCAGCGGCCGCTGTTCGCGGAAGTGGAGAACTTCCGCATGTACGACTTCATGACCGGCGACGGCCATGTGGTCGAGGACGTGTTCGCCTATTCCAACCGCCTGGGCGACCAGCGCGCCCTGGTGGTCTACCACAACAAGTTAGCCGAGGTCAAAGGCTGGCTCAAGACCTCCGCGCCTTACCTGGACAAGAGCCAGACCGACCGGCCACTGGCGCGGCAAGACCTGGCGCAGGGGCTGGCCCTCGGCGCGGATACCAGCCTGTTCACCGTGTTCCGCGACACGATGACGGGCCTGGAGTACATCCGCAGCAACCAGGACCTCCACCAGCGCGGCCTGTATGTTGAACTGGGCGCCTACCGCTACCACGTCTTCCAGGAGTTCCGCGAGGTCCAGGAGACGGCCTGGCAGCCCTACGCGCAACTCGCGCACCAACTGGGCGGGCGGGGCGTGCCGAGCATCGAGGAAGCTCTGCGCGAACTGGTCCTCACCCCCGTTCTCTATCCGTTCTCGGCCGTCGTCAACGCTGACACCTTCCGCCGGCTGATGGACGAACTGGCGCCGGTAGCGGACGGAGGACGGCAGGCGGCAGAAGGCCGAGAGCAGAAGGCAGAAGGCGGATGGCAGGCGGCAGTAGATGAAGCTACTCCCTCCCTCGTCCTCCGTCCTCCGTCCGCCGTCGAGGATGAGGGCGACCTTCCTACCCTTCCCATTCTCCTCGATGAGGTTGAGGAGAAAGTGACGGTCCTCCTGACCGAAATCAAGGGTTTTGAGGGCGGGACGGGCGACCCCGCCGCCATCGCGGCGGAGATTCGGCGTGAACTGGAAGCTCTGGCCGCTATCCCCCGCCTGGCCGAGCAGGTCCCCGCGCCCGACGTGGCCGACTACCCGGCGGCGGTGGCTTACCTCCGCGCGGGTCTCGATCACGACCCTGAAGCCTGGGGAGCCGTTTTGGCGTGGATCTTCACCCACTCGTTGGGCAAAATCGTGACGGACGCTGGGTTTGAGCAGCAGAGCCGCACCTGGCTGGATGAATGGCGACTAGGACGGGTGATTGCCCAGACGCTGATCGCGTTGGGCGTCGAGGAAGCGGTCGCGCTGCGAGCGGTGGCGGCGGTGCGCGTCTTTGTAGCGCACCAGGCAACCTTTGACACCGACCTCCACCCCAGTCACCAGGCGTACCAACTGCTACAAGCCTGGCTCAAGGACCAGGACATCCGCCAGTTGCTCCAGGTCAACCGCTTCCAGAACGCGCTGTGGTTCAACCAGGAAGCATTTGAACGGCTGGTGTGGGGCATGCTGCTGCGGACGACGATTCGGCTGACGGCACAGCCCGACCAGCCGGCGGAGACGGTCGCCGAGGCGCTCGCGACGCGCTACCGCATTGTAGAGCAGATGCGCCGCGCCCAGGCCCAATCCAGCTACCAGGTCGAGAAGTTGCTGGCGGCGGTCCGCCCTGTGGTGGACGAAGGATGGAAGACGGAAGATGGAGCCCAGAAGGCGGAAGACAGCCGGCAGCCGGCGAACGGCGGACGGCAGGCGGCAGCCGTAGAGGTACCCCAGGTGGGTACCCAGGTAGACGCGCAGTCGAAGGCCGAGCGAGGAGCCGGGGATGGCGAGTGACAAGCAGGCCCAGCGCGAGACGGCCCTCGCCATCGCCCGCGCCGCGCTGGAGGCGGTAGACCCGGCGGCGGCGGTGCGGCGGCATGTCCGCCGCGACGGGCATCGGCTGGTCGTTGGCGGCCGGGTCTACGACCTGGACGACTTTGAGCGCGTGCTGGTGGTGGGCGCCGGCAAGGCCAGCGCGCCCATGGCGCTGGCCCTGGCCGAGGCGCTGGGCGAACGACTGTCCGGCGGCTGGGTCAATGTCAAATACGGGCACGAGTTGGCTGTGCCGGGCCTCACCATCCACCCGGCCGGCCACCCCGTGCCCGACGAGGCCAGTGTCCAGGGCACACAGGCGATTGCGCGGCTGCTGGAGGCGGCTGGCGAGCGCGATCTGGTGCTGTGCGCTATCTCCGGCGGGGGCTCGGCCCTGATGACCCTGCCCACGCCGGGCCTGAGCCTGGCCGACTTCCAGGTCATGACCCAGGCGCTCCTGCGCTCCGGCGCGACCATTAACGACCTCAACGCCCTGCGCAAGCACCTGGACCAGGTCAAGGGGGGCGGGCTGGCGCGGCTGGCCGCGCCGTCGCCGGTGCACTCGC
>JAHCIP010000525.1 GCA_026129165.1 Anaerolineae bacterium | reverse complement strand
CGAGCGGAGCGGGCGGACCATCGAACGCGTACCGCAGATTCGAGGTCTCGCGCCTGGCGCGACGGCCACGCTCTCCCCCTCGCGCGTCCAGCTCATCCTGTCGGGACCCATCCCGCAATTACGCGCCCTCGACCCTGACCGCGATATGAGCGTCTTCGTGGATGTCGCGGGCCTCGGGCCAGGCGTCCACACCGTCCCTGTCCAGGCGCGAGTCACGCCCGACTCATTGCAGATGCGGTTGGTCCCCGAACGCATTGAGGTGACGATTGTAGCGCCCACCCCGACGCCGCAACCGACGCCGACGCCGTAGGCGTGCGCCGGGCTAAAGCCCCATGCGCTAGGTAGACGAAGCCCTCACGGGCTGGTTCCTAGGCTAAGGGCGGCAACCGCGTCCCTCCATCGTTCCCTTCCTACCCTTCCCCTCCCCTTCCTACTCTTCCCATCTCGTAAAGAGACATCGGCCTGGAGTTCACTGGTTGTCCAGTCGAAACTCCAGGCCGATGTCTCTGAGAGGGTAGGACAGGGAGGTTAGAACCTATCCTATGCTCTATTCTAGCGGCCTCAGATTAAGCCAGCCTTAAACGGGCATGAAGGCCAGGTGAAAAGTATGGCTAATGGGACGAGATGGTCCGCAGAATATGCCCATCGGCGTCCACAACGACTCGCACCACGCACACCATGCGCCCCGCGCCCAGGTCCACCAGCGTGCGAAAGGTGAATACCTCCTGGCCGGTCGACTGCCCAGGGGCCTTGCGCGGGGTGACACCGCGCATATAGGGGAAGCGTTTGACGACGTGGGACGTCACCCGTTGGGCGAGCGCGTCGGCCACTAATGCAGGACAGGGGGACAGATTGGAGACATACGACATAAGACACCTCCTTGCGGCGCACCGGAACGGATCACCACGTCCCGGCGCGCCGCCTGACCATCGCGCCACCAACGCGCAAGCGGGGTCCGGCGGCGGCCCGGGCAGCGAGCGGGGGCCGCGCCAGGTGGGAGATGGCGCGTCACAGCGGAGCGCGACGGCCAGGCGCCACGCGCGGGGCGCGGACTGAACACTTCAGACTGGAATATGGGGGTTAACTGACCCGAGGGACGGTCGGTAAGCCGCCGCCGGCCGCCTCTTCCGTAGCGACCCACCGGCCGTCCCGCCGGTCAGTTAACCCGGCTGAATACTGAGTGCCGGGTGCTGAGTGTCGAGTGCTGAGTACAGAGGACTGAGCCGTCAGTCCTCTGTACTCAGCACTCGGTCAACCTACGGCCGCGACGAGGCGCAGCGAGGGAGAAGGCGGCGCGATGATCCGCCGCGCCGGGTCTAGACTGCTGGCGACCAGGATGACCTGGACACGGTCGCCCAGGCGGTCATCCACCAGGATGCCGAAGCGGATGTCAGCATCGGGCCGCGCCGCGCTGGCGATGACGTCCACAGCGGCCTGGGCTTCGAGGATGGGCAGGTCGGGGCCAGCCGTGATGTTCACCAGGACCGCCCCTGCCCCCTGGACATCTATCGGGTCTACCAGCGGGCTAGACAGGGCGGCCCGTGCGGCTAGCACCGCCGCGCCCGCGCCGCGCCCCTGACCGATGGCGAGCAGGCCCGCGCCCGCATTGACGAGCAAGGCGCGCAGGTCGGCCAGGTCCAGGTTGATGAGGCCAGCGTGGGTGACCAGTTCCGAGATGCCCTGGATGCCCTGGCGGAGTACGTCGTCGCCGACACGCAGCGCCATATCAAAGGTCAGGCTGCGGTCCACCAGGTTCGCCAGGCGGTCGTTGGAGACGATGATGACGGTGTCGGCCGCCTCGCGGAGTTGCGCCAGCCCTTGCTCGGCCACGCGCAAGCGGCGGGTGCCCTCCCAGGCGAAGGGCCGTGTCGCCACGGTGATGGTCAATGCGCCCATGGAACGCGCCATCTCAGCGATGACGGGGGCCGCGCCGGTCCCTGTGCCGCCGCCTAGCCCGACCGCGATGAAAACTACATCGGCCCCGGCGAGCGCGACGCCGAGCGCCTTACGGCTCTCCTGGGCGGCCTCCGCGCCGCGTTGGGGCTGCCCGCCCGCGCCCAGGCCCGCTGTCGCCGCCGGGCCGATGGCAATGCGCGTCTGGGCCTCGCTGCGGTCGAGGGCCTGACGGTCGGTGTTGACGGCCACGTACTCCACGCCTGTCAGGCCGAACTGGATCATACGGTCCACCGCATTGCTGCCCGCGCCGCCGACGCCGACCACTTTCATCATGGGCGGGGTGGGCAAGGTGATCGTTCCGCGCATTGTCGTCTCCTTTTACATCTCCAATCGCAGGTTAACCTAGGGCAAAACCGAGTTGACTCAGAGACTCGGCGATGGCTGCGTTGTCGTGGGCCAGTTGCACTGTCTGGGCCTGCCAGCCTGACGCCGACCAGATTTCCAGGTGGTCGCCCGCGCCGACGACGATGGCAGTCGTCTCCACGCCGGCCCACTGCCGCAAGGCTGGCGGCAGGGTGAGGCGTCCCTGACCGTCCACCGTCTGATCGCTCGCGCTGCCGAGCAGCAGGCGGGTAAAGGCGCGGGCGACGCTGCGCGTCAGGGGTAGCTCGCCGACAGAGCCGGCGAGGCGTTCCCACTCGCTCACCGTGTAGACGAGCAGGCAGCCGTCCAGCCCCCGCGTGACCACCAGGGTCTTGCCCAGGCGCGAGCGGTGTGGAGTGGGCAGGGCGATACGGCCCTGGGCGTCCACCGCCTGCTCAAACTCACCGTAAAACATGGCCTAGCGCCGGCCTCCGTGGGCCATCACGAGCTTCGTTACCGTCCCGTCGGAGCC
>JAHCIP010000524.1 GCA_026129165.1 Anaerolineae bacterium | reverse complement strand
TGTCCCGGCCCCCCCGCCGGCTGGTGGGCCTCTACTCTGCCGTTGTCGGAGCAGATCCCTCACTGCGTTCGGGATAACAGACGTTTCTAGTGGTGGTCTACCCGTGTGGGGATGGACTTGGCGTGGAAGTCGGTGAAGATACGCGCCAGACCCGCCACTACCGCGTTGACCAACTGCTCGCCCTTTTGGGCCGACGAGGTCTTGACGCGGCCATAGATGCCGGTCTTGGCGAATGAACTGAAATGCAGGCGCAGGGGCAGCTTCGCCGTGCCGACGTCCATCACGTCGGTCTGCGGCTCGTCCTCGGCCAGCGACAGGTCCACTAGGTCGGGACGGATACCCATATAGAGCGACGTCTCGATAACGTCGCCGTGCTCCATGTGCGGCACTTCAGGGAAGAGTTCCTTCGAGGCGCGCTCGTACTCCTCCGACTGGTGGTAGAAAATCGAGGCGCAGGCCACCTTGCCCTCAGTCTTGATGATGGTCTGGCGGGCGACGAGGTCGAGGACGGGGACGTTGCTGCCGTGGCCGTTGACGATGATGATCTTGGTGAAGCCGTGGTAGGCCAGGCTCAGTGTCACGTCCAGGACGTAGTAGACCATGTGGATGGGGTCTACCGTGAGGGTGCCGGGGAAGTCCATGTGATGCGGCGAGTGGCCGTGGACGATGGGCGGCACGACGACGACCTTATCGGACACCAGCGCCCCCGCGCGGCGGCAGAACGTGTCAGCCAGCAGAATGTCGGTATCCAGCGGCAGGTGGGGTCCGTGCTGCTCGATGATGCCAGCCGGGAGGACGGCAATGCGGCCCTCGCCCACGGCCTGCTTGAGTTCGGGCCAGGTCATCTCAGCCATGAGATACTTGTTCAGCGACATATGTCCTCCAGTAATCTCACGCTCTCCTCTACCACCATCCCCGCCACTTCGGGTGAGAAGGGCGCCATCCAGACCTCGTAGCCGCCTTCGAGATAGGCGGGCGCGGTGGGCAGGTAGAGGTTGACGCCGTTGGTGTAGCCGGAGAAGAAGGTAGTGGCGAAGGGCGAGCGATGCTTGACCCCCGCGCCAATCTCGGCAAAAGGTTCGACGGGCAGGCCAATCAGCGCCGTTGGCCCCAGGCGGATGGCCTGAAACTCCATTGGAATCTCAGTTGTCTGGCTGCGCCGCTCGATGACTCTCAGATTGAGGGCGGCGCGGCGCACCTGCATGTTGGCCTCACGCACGGTCTCGGTCGGTGCGCCCTCGGCCCGCAGGGCGGCCAGCCGCTGCGTCAGCGCCTCGACCTCCGCGACCTGCTCCGCTGTCGGTGGGTCATGCCGCCAGGCGGAGAGAACGACCGTCCGCGAGAGGCAGCGCACAGTCCCATCTGGCTCGCCGCTCGGAACCCGTTGCACGACGCCGCAGGTCCAGGATGACTTCACAGTGTGGTCAATCACCGTCGTCGTGGGCTGCGTCTCGATGAACTCGGCCACGCGCACCGCTTCCAGCCCAATCTGCCGCCCAATCCAGCGCGCATCCTCCACGCGGTTGCCGTAGTCGCGGATGGTGTCCTGGTTGCCCGCCGCCCCCTGGAGGAATAGGCACGTCGCGCCGGTTAGTCCCTCCACGGTGCGCCGCACTGTCCCCGGATAATCGGGTGAGATGAGGCGGTTGTGCCAGGAGAGGATGGTCGGGTGGGCGGCGAAGTTGACGAGGATGGCGAGGGGCTGGCCGTCGAGGGTGTCAATGCGGATGACGCCGACCGAGTGGTCTGCGAAGCCGTCGGGGTTAGGGGCCATGAGCGGGCGGTTGTGCTCGCCGGGCACGACCCCATCAGGAGGCGTGTCGGGCATCGGCCGGCGCCGATTGGCGTTGACCTTGCAGACCCCCTTGCCGCCCGCCACCCGCGCCGGCTGCATCGCTCGGTGCGCGGCCAGGCACACACCGGCCAGGCGGTCGGTCAGGCTGGCTACGTAGGGTCCGATCATCTCCGTGCCCGCCTCGAACCAGGGCTGGCGCAGGTTGGGGCCGGCGTGGGTGTGGGAGGCGGAGACGCGAATATGGCTGCCCGGTACGCCCGTCAACTCGGTAATCCGGCGGCGGCACTCGGCCAACCACTCACCGTCAGGGGGGTAGAGGAGGTCCCACTCGGCGATGATGACCTCTTCCTGACCGTCGGTGGCCGCCAGGGCCGTACACCCCAGGGGCAGGTCCACGCCTTCGGCGCGCTCGTGGACCTGGGCGCTCCAGTTGCCGTGCGCGATGCCAATAGGGGGGGTGATGTCGCAGCGGGCGACGCCAGCGCGGAGTTGGGGCATGAGAACTCCTACTCCCTTAGCCTCGGGTCCAACGCATCGCGCAACCCATCGCCGATAAAATTGATCGCCAGCACCGAGAGCGTAATCATCAACCCTGGGGCCAGCCACAACCACGGTTTGTTCTCGATGATGTTCAACTGTTGCGCCTCGCTGATCATGTTGCCCCAACTAGGCGTCGGCGGCTTGATGCCCAGGCCCAGGAAGCTCAAGCCCGCTTCGGTCAGAATTGCGCCCGCAATACCAAAGGTGGCGGCGACGATGATGGGCGCGACCACGTTGGGTAAGATGTGGCGCACCAACACCCGGCCTTGGTGGACGCCGGTGGCGCGCGCGGCGGTGATATAATCGGTCTCGCGCAAGGACAAAATTTGCCCGCGCACCAGCCGGGCAATCCCCGTCCAGCCGATCAAGCCGATGGCGATCATGGCGTTAAACAGCCCTGGCCCGATGATGGCGACAATGGTGATCAGGATAATCAAGGTTGGAAACGCCATGACGACTTCGGTAAAGCGCATGAT
>JAHCIP010000523.1 GCA_026129165.1 Anaerolineae bacterium | reverse complement strand
GATCGGTCAGCGTGCGGCCCGCCACAGTGGGCGCTGCCGTGGTGAGCAACGCCTCAACCGGACCTAGCGGGCGGCGAGTGACATGCCCCCCCTCGCCGAGCGCCTCAGCCTGCGTCAGCGGCCGACCGAATGACACGGCATGGAAGACGCCTAACTCGCCAATACCCTGCACACGCCAGCCATCCTTCTCGAACCCCAGTGAGTAGTAGGCTGTGTTGGTCTTGTCCTCCTGAATGGTCATTCCTCCCTGGCGCAACCTGTCACGCTCCTCCTGTGACATAAGGCTATCGTAAAGCTGAAGATAGGGCGTCAAGTCCTGGCCAAACCAGCCACCGAGCTGTTGCCCTAGCTCCGTAGAGATGCGCTTGGCAAGCGCCGCATCGGTGACTCGCGCGCCACCGGGCCGGGGCGCCATGAGCCGAACACCGCGTAGAACGCTATCTCTCGACGGCACATCCATCGCATCTGTGCTTTCGTTTTCCGAACCCGCGTATAAGCCGATGACTGTCTCCTCTTCAATCCACTCGTTGGCGGCTAACGGCTTCAGCGTGGTAGGTGAAGTGCGGTCGGCTCGCATAGAGCATCCTCCCAGTAGGCAGCTTACGAACAGGACGCAGACCAGGAACCCCGTCCTAGAGGCAACTGCTATTCTCATGGGGCACTCTTCGCCCTAGGGCGCCGACGAGGCGCAGGCGCAATCGTCAGGGTGAAGGGTACGGTTGTCACCAACGACGTTCCCGGCGCTTGAACACTCACCGTGATGGCAAATGTGCCGGCTGCGGTAGGGGTGCCAGTCAGAGCGCCCGTCGCGGGATTGAGAGTCAGGCCCGCCGGCAGGGCTGCGACGCCTGTTGTCCACAACACAGGCACTTCGATGGGCGATGACGCTCCCACTGGGACACCTAACCCCGCATAATTCCCAATCTCCGCGCCGGAGAGATAGGGACCGTAGTCCCTGACCGTGACAGCGATGGTATGGTCCTGGCGAGGGATGTCGTAGTTATAGGGCGTACCCACTGTACCCGCTGGGGGAGCGCCGCCCGCCAATTCCACCAGGTGAACAATTTTACCGTCGTGGACTGCCTGTGCATCATAGCCGGTGCGGTCGAGGGCCGCGTCTTGTAGAACGCCTTCAATGCGTGAGATTGCATGGTAGGTGAAATCCCAGCCTGTTCGACCCGGCGGGTTGTAGGCGGGATTCGGGCTTTTAACATTGTTCAGGCTTGCCAGGCCGCCGGCGAGGGTTACCCGGATGTTCTCCCCAAGCGACTGGAACCCTCCCCAGTACAAAACGGTATTGGCGTTCATACCCACCGAACGCGCCAGAAGCGTCAACAGGTTCGCAAAATCGGTGCAAATGCCTACCCCATCGTCAAAGACCGTCAGAGGATCGCCGTTGATGGGATCGCTGGGGCTGTAGTTGACACTCCCGCGCAGCCCGCTACGGATCGCCGCAGCCACGGCCGGGCCGGCGACAGCGCCGCCGGCATAGGTGGTGGCGCGGGCGACGGAGACGTTACGCAAGGGGGCCGCAAGGGGCGGCGCATAGAGCCAGTAGAGCAAGTGGGAGCCTGTGGTCACCATAGTCGCCCACGTCGTGCCGCCGTCCGTTGACAGCTCCCAGTCGAGGTTATAGTTACTGGCGCGCACGCCCGTCGAACCCGTCAGGCCGACAAGGGGCAGACCGGCCACAGTGACGGCGCCGCTCGCGGGCGTAATCCCAGCGCGAGTGGCGCGGACGGCCCCGCCCTCTTTGACCCGGACCGCCACGGTCGCCGGGCCAGCATCAGCCCCCGCGTCACCGCCACCCGGCAGGCTGCCGACATTGAAGGTGGCATTCACGACAGGGTTAGCGCCCTTGGTATAAGCGGCAGCGTGGTCAGAGGCGCCAGGCGTCCAGACCGGGTTGGCTTTCGTGTCCGTACCAGCGGGCGACATAGCGTGGCTACCGCTAAACTCGACCCGTTGAGCCGTGATGGGCGGCGGAGCCGCGCGGCGCGTACAACGCTGCAACCCCAGCCCGGTCTTCAGACTCGGTACCGCGCTTTGCCCCAGGCTGGAAACCGCTCCTTTGGCCTTGCCCCAGATGGAGGCCACCACGCCAATGGCTGACCGGTCGGCGTCGGCTTCAGCGGCCGACGACTCACCCTCGCCCTTCTTCATCACCCCCGCCTGATGGCCGGTAGCTCCCTGCTGTTGGGTGACATGGGCCAACTCGTGCGCGATGAGGGCATCGCCCGTCGGGGTGCCGGGCTGGTATTCGCCGTCCGCAAACGCCACGTGGTTCCCCACCGCGAAGGCGCGCGCGTTGAGGCCGGTGGAGAGCCGCGCGGCTGGCGCATCCGTATGCGTCTGTACCTGCGAGAAATCCTGGCCGAAGGCCTCTTCCATCGTGGATTTGACCTGTGTATCGAGCGGCTGGCCGCGTCCAAGCTGCGACTGAACGACCACAGGGTCATCTTTGGCCTTCGCCCTCGTCTCAGGCGCCTCGGGATGGCTAGTGGCTTCACTCCTAGCGAGCATACGCGCGACGTAGTGATTGCCGACGGTCTGCTGCATCTGGAGGATGGCCGACTGACGGAGCGACTGCGCGGTGGGGTGCGCGTAGGGCGACTCCTTATCAGAGGCGGGGGGTGGGTTGGGAGCGCTGGCCCCGCCCGCCAGAAAAGCAGCCTGTACCTCGCCCGCCTCGGCCTCGCCGGGCGCTGCCTGGAAGTCGCCCGCCTGCGGCTGCCGCTTCGCTTCCTGGCCCTGGATTGGTTTGGCGTGGTCCAACTCACCCGACATACAACCTCTTCGACTCGCTCTACGCTGG
>JAHCIP010000522.1 GCA_026129165.1 Anaerolineae bacterium | reverse complement strand
CTGCGCAAGAGCTACGGCGGCGCGTACTGCGTCATGAGCAGCAAGGGCCTGCGCGGCGACCTGCTCTATGCCTGGCCCAACGCCGAGATCGCCGTCATGGGCGCCGAGGGCGCGGTCAATATCCTGTTCCGCAACGAGGTCAAGGCCGCGCCGAGCCCGGCCGAGCGCCGGCGCGAATTGGTGGCCGACTACGAGGACAAGTTCAACAACCCCTATGTCGCCGCCGCGCGTGGTCTCATTGACGACGTCATCGCGCCGCGCGACACGCGCCGTATCCTGATTCGCGCTCTGGAACTGACCCTCTCGAAGCGCGAACGTCACGTCGCCAAGAAGCACGGCCTGTCGCCTATGTAGTCGGGTCGTCACGTAGTCTGATAATCGCATAGTCAAGGGCTGGCTATCGAACTATCCGACTACTCGACTACCCGACTAGAGGACTACTTATGTTCACCAAAATACTCATCGCTAACCGAGGCGAGATTGCGGTGCGCGTGATTCGCACCTGCCACGATATGGGCATCGCCACCGTCGCTGTCTACGAGCCGGCCGACCGTGACGCGCTGCATGTGCGGCTGGCCGACGAGGCCGCGCCGCTCGCCGTGCGGGGCTATCTCGACCAGGCGCGCATCCTTCAGATTGCCACCAGCCTCGGCGTGGATGCCATCCATCCGGGCTACGGCTTCCTGGCCGAGCGACCCGAATTCATTCGCGCCTGTGAAGAGGCAGGCATCGCCTTTATCGGCCCTTCCAGTCAGGTCGTAGATACGCTGGGCTGCAAAGTGGACGCCCTTAAGCGCGTCGAGCAGGAGGGCATCGCCACCCCGCGCCACTCCTCACGCGGCTTCGGGCCTGGCGACTTTGACGCCCTACGCGCTGAGGCTGACCGCGTCGGCTACCCCCTCGTCGTCAAGTCGTGTCGTGGCGGGCGCGGGCGGGGTGAGCGTATGGTACGCTCACCCGAACGGCTGACCGAAGCGGTCCGCCGCGCCCAGGCTGAGGCGCTCACCGTCTACGGTGACCAGGATGTCTACCTTGAACGGGCCATCCTGCCCGCCCGCCAAGTTGAGGTCCAGCTTCTCCGCGACAGGCAGGGTACGCTGGTTCATCTGGGCGAACGCGACGGATCTATCCAACACGGCAACCAGAAGCTGTTTGCCGAGACACCGGCCCCCTATCTCACCCCTCAACAGCGCGAACGGCTGTGGAACATGGCCCTCCAGATTCTCCCGCTGTTCGACTATACGACGGCTGGCAGCGTGGAGTTCCTGGTGGATGGGCAGGGGGCTTTCTACTTCACGGAGATCAAGGCCCGCCTGCAGATTGAGCACCCGGCCACCGAGATGGTCACGGGGCTTGACATCGTGCGCGAGCAAATCCGGCTGGCGGCGGGCGAGGCGTTGGGCTACACCCAGGCAGACGTCCAGTTACGCGGCCATGCCCTCCAGTGCCGTGTCAACGCCGAGGACCCCTGGCAGAACTTCTTGCCCAACCCCGGCCGCCTCGACCTGTTCCGTACTCCCGGCGGCCCGTGCGTGCGGGTGGATAGTTATGCCCACACCGGAGCCGAAGTCTCGGAGCGCTACGATCCGATGCTCGCCAAGCTAACGGTCTGGGGCGAGAATCGCGCTATGGCTGTTGATCGCATGCGCCGGGCGCTGGCCGAATTCGACATTCGGGGCATCCAGACCACCCTGCCCATGCTGCGGCGGCTGGTGGAGCAGCCGAGGTTTAGCCAGGGCGACTATACGACCGACCTGTTCCACCTGGCTTTACTTAAGGCGGAAGCAGCGGACCAGGATCTGCGCGACCTGGCGGTGGCCGCCGCGCTGGCGTACCTGGGCCGCTATCAGGCCGGGCAGCCGACCCTACCGGCCCGTGTTCAGTCGGGTTGGCACCGCGACAGCCGCAAGCTGCCGAGTTGATTAACCAAACCTGACAGATTTCCAGAAACCTGTCAGGTCTGCCACGTCACGCCATTAGGAGAGACGTATGATTGTAAAAGATGGGGTCGGCAGCAAGGCGCGGTGGGCCGAGCAGACGCTACGTCCCTTTACCAAGAAAGCGCCGGCTCGTCGGCCCACCTTTGAAACCACATCGGGCATTCCCTTCGAAGACCTGTACACACCGGAAGACCTGGCCGATCTCGACTATGAGAGCGAGATTGGCTACCCAGGCGAGTACCCGTATACACGCGGCGCGTACCCCAACATGTACCGCGGCCGCTTCTGGACCATGCGCCAGTACGCGGGCTACGCCACAGCGGAAGAGTCCAACGCCCGCTACCGCTACCTGCTTGATCAGGGCCAGACCGGCCTCTCGGTCGCCTTTGACCTGCCCACCCAGATCGGCTACGACCCCGACCACGAGTTGGCGCTGGGCGAGGTCGGGCGCGTGGGCGTGTCCATCGCATCGCTGGAGGATATGCTGACCTTGTTCAACGGCATCCCGCTGGACAAGGTCAGCACGTCCATGACCATCAACGCCACGGCGTCCATCCTGCTCGCCCTGTACATCGCGGCCGCCAAGACCCAGGGCGTGCCCTCCACTGCGCTGCGCGGCACAGTCCAGAACGACATCCTCAAGGAGTACATCGCGCGCGGCACGTACCGCTTCGCGCCCACGCCGAGCCTGCGCCTCATCACCGACATCTTCGCCTTCTGCCGCGACCACGTGCCCCACTGGAATACCATCTCCATCTCGGGCTACCACATGCGCGAGGCAGGCTGCACGGCGGTCCAGGAAATCGCCTTCACCCTGGCGAACGGGCTGGCGTATGTCGAGGCGGCGCTCAAGAGTGGGATGGAGATTGACGCCTTCGCGCCC
>JAHCIP010000521.1 GCA_026129165.1 Anaerolineae bacterium | reverse complement strand
GGCGCTCAGACCCACGGCGGGGCCGAACTGGGCGAAACCTTCTTCGCGGCGTCCGAGACCCGCGACGGCGACAGCGAGAGCTGGATTCGCGCCTGGACCGCGTTGGGTCAGCGGGTCGAACAGCGCGCCGCCGACTCGCTCGCCCACGGCCATCTCGTCAGCGCCCGCGAAGCCTATCTGCGCGCCTATATCTACTATCGCGCGCCCCTCGCGTTCATGAACCCCCGCGCCGACGGCCGATTCAACGACCAACTCGAGCAGGCTCGCCTGTGCTTCCAATGCGGCGCGTCGCTGCTCGACCTGCCCCTAGAGAGTATCCACATCCCCTTTGAGGACACGTCCTTACCCGGCCTGTTTCTCAAAGCGGGCGCTGACGATACCCCTCGCCCGACGCTCATCATGATCGGCGGCGGCGACACCTTCCTCGAAGACCTCTATTACTATATTGGGCCGGCCGGCCAGAAACGCGGCTACAACGTCCTCATGGTGGACCTGCCCGGCCAGGGCGACCTGCCTAACCGGGGCCTGGTCTGGCGGCCTGACGCCGAGACCCCCATGGCCGCCGTGATAGACTATGCCCTCAGCCGGCTCGATGTAGACGGCGAGCGGCTGGCGGCCTACGGTCTCAGTGGTGGTGGCTACCTCGTGCCCCGCGCCGCCACGCGTGAAAAGCGCCTCAAGGCCATCGTCGCGTGCAGCATTATCCTGGACGTGTCGCAGATTTGGCCGCCCAGCCTGCCCAAGCTGGACACATCGCCGGTGTTCAAGCTCTGGCGCCGCCTCGCGCCGCGCCGCTTCGACCCGACCCTATGCCTGCTGGAGACGTACCAGTGGCGCTGGGGAGCGCACAGCCTAGCCGACCTGATCCGCGTCTGCCGCGCCTACACCTTCGACCCGGCGTTGATCACCTGCCCGACCCTCAACCTGCTGCCGGAGAATGAGTATCGTTCGTTCAAGGCGGGCCGCGCCTGGGCCTACGAGTGCCTGGAACGGATTACCCACCCCAACAATCGCCTGGTGATTGCCCCGCGCGACGAGGGGGCGGACAGCCACGGCGCGGGCACGAACTTGAGCCTGATGAGCCAGATTGTCTTCGACTGGCTGGACGAGGTGTTCCAGCCCGTTGAGATAGACACCGAGGAGCCGGCCCTGGCCGGCATGTAGGAGGCTATGTGGAGACCGCCGGTATTACCCCTATTCAGATTCCCTACCCCGACGCGCCTGACCTCACGCTGCGCCTCACCATTGGCGCGTGCCGCATTCGCGTCCAGCCCGGCGCAACGGACGCCTGGGTCAGCGGCGCCTACACCGACACATCGGGCCGCATTCCCTGCCGCGTGACGGTGGAAGGGGGTACGGCGACCATCGCCCAGACGCCTGATTTCCCCGACCTGTTTGGCATCTGGGACAACGTCCCCCAGTTTGACCTGACCCTCGGCATGGGCCGCCCCTTCAGTCTGACGCTCGAAACCGGCGCGAGCGAGGCCATGCTCGACCTGGGCGGCGTCCCCCTGACTCGTCTGGCCTTGCGCGTCGGCGCGGGCAAATACACCGTCCACTTCGCGGCCCCCAACCCCCAGCCCATGAGCCAGCTCACGGTGGAAGGCGGCGCGGCGGCCCTGGAACTGAGCGACCTGGCGAACGCCAACTTCGCCACCATGACCCTCGAGGGGGGCGCGGCGGGCTTTAGCCTGGACTTCGGCGGGACGCTGCAGCGCGATGGGTATGTCAAAATCCAGACCGGACTGGCGGGGATTGACCTACGGATACCAAGCGCCACGCCGGCGCGAGTCAGCGCGCAGACCGTCCTCGGCGGATTGGACATCGGCGACGGCTTTATGAAGACGCAGGGCGCGTTCTACACCCAGGCCGCCCTGAGCAACCAGACGCCCACGCTAACCATTGAAACGGCCGTCGCCCTCGGCGGCCTCAACCTGCGGACCGTGTAACGAACAGCAAGGCAAGAGTGCCAAAAGTACGGTTGTTACTAAGTCCACACGTCTAGAGCACGGATAGAGAGAATGGACGGATCAAGCCCTACGCTCGCCTCGCTGAGGGCGCCCTGTCCACAGTCAGGCGTCTAATCCGTCCATCCTCTCCATCCGTGTTCTGTCACGACTGTGTACTGTTATTCGTGGCTTCAGTAACCGGTTCTGCAACCGCCACAAGCGCGCGTAGAGACCACCTGCCGCCAGCAAGTCCGCGTGCCGCCCCCGCTCGACCACCCTCCCCCGGTCCAACACCATAATCTCGTCTAGATAGTCCATCTCAACCAGCCGATGGGTGATGAGCAGCACCGTGCGTCCGGCCAACGCTTCACGTAGCGCCGCGAACAGCGCCCGTTCGGTGACAGGGTCCAGGTTGGCCGTCGGCTCGTCCAGTATCACAATGGGCGTGTCGCGCAGCAGCGTCCGTGCCATGGCGAGCCGTTGGCGCTCGCCGCCGCTCAGCCGCAGGCCGCGCTCGCCCACTCGCGTCTCATAGCCCTCAGGCAGCGAGAGGATAAAGTCATGGATCTGCGCCCGCTGCGCCGCCTGGACCAGGTCAGCCTCGGAGGCATCGGGGCGGGCGATGAGCAGGTTCTCGCGGATACTCGCGTTGAACAGGTAGGTCTGCTGGGCGATGACGCCGACACGCTGGCGTAGCTCGTCGTCAGTCAGGGCGCCGAGGTCCACGCCGCCAAGCCGAATCTCCCCCTTATCCAGCGGCCAGAAGCCGAGTAGCAGGTTCGCCAGCGTCGTCTTGCCCGCGCCGCTCGGCCCCACCAGCGCCGTCCACCGCCCCGCCGCTACGTCCAGGCTCACATCGTCCAGGACCAACGGC
>JAHCIP010000520.1 GCA_026129165.1 Anaerolineae bacterium | reverse complement strand
GTCTTTTGACCAGGGCAGACCTGTGTCATGAGCAGGGAAGGGGACGGCTATGGGGACGGTGGCGCCAGAGACGACATTCGCGGCGGCGGCCCGCAAATTGGCAATGGGCCGGCTGACCAGCCACCCCGACCGCTACGCGGAACTCTTTCGCGTGGCCCGCACATATGGCCTGCACCAGGTGGCCGCGCACCTGACTTCCTTCCAAGAAGAGGACGAGGACGGCGCCCCCCTGGCGCTGGACCCGAACGACGACCGTCCAAAGCGACTGGCGGCCGCGCTCGAAGAGTTGGGGCCGTGCTTCATCAAGCTGGGGCAACTGCTGAGCACGCGCCCCGACCTGCTGCCGCCCGCCTACATTGACGCCCTGGCCCGCCTCCAGGACACCATCACGCCTGTGCCGGGCGAGCGCGTGGTCCAGATTGTCGAGCGCGAATTAGGCGGCCCCGTGACCGAGTTCTTCCAGTCGTTTGACTGCCAGCCCTTCGCCACGGCTTCCATGGCCCAGGTCCACCGCGCCGTCCTCCTCGACGGCCGGGACGTCGTGGTCAAGGTGCAGCGGCCCGGCGTGCGCCGCCGCATCCAGGCCGACATCGCTGTCTTGGGGGAGATGGCGGCCCTCGCCACCAAGTACACCCCCTTCGGCGGCCGCTACGACCTGCCCCAAATGGTGCGCGAACTAGAGAACAGCCTCAATCAGGAGCTAGACTTCCGGCTCGAGGCCGACAATACCCAGCTCATTAGCCGCCACCTGGCCGACTTTCCCCGCCTCGAAACCCCTACCGTCTACCCGGCGCTCATGTCGCGCCGCGTGCTCACGCTCGGCTTTGTCAAGGGCCGCCACCTGGCTGACCTCAGCCGCGAGGAGTTGGGTCAACTCGACGCGCCGGCCATCGCCAAAGACCTGCTCTCCGCCTATCTGAAGCAGATTATCATTGACGGCATCTTCCACTGCGACCCGCACCCTGGCAACATCTTCATCACCGAGTCGGGCACCCTCGCGCTGCTGGACTTTGGCATGGTGGGCCGCTTCGACGCCGGCCAGAAGGACAATATCATCGTCCTCCTGCTCGCCTTTTCCGAGCGCCAGGGCGAGCGCGTAGCCGATACCTATCTCGAACTAATCACCATCCCCGACGGGTTCAACCGCCGCGCGTTCACCCAGGATGTCTCGGCGCTGGTCAGCCGCTACCACGATTTAAGCGGCAGCCGTATGTCACTGGGGGCCGCCTTGCTCGACCTGACCCGATTGGCCTCGGCGCACCGCATTCCGATCCCTAGCGCCATGACCCTGCTGGGCAAGGCCATGCTCAACCTCGACGGGACCATCGCCACGCTGTCGCCAGAACTGGACCCGGTGCAACTCGTGCGGGAGTACATGCTGGAGGTGATGCAGCGGCGCGTCATGGCGCAGGTGTCGCCGGGCCGCATCTCGGCCTGGGTGCTCGACATGAAGCACCTGGTCGAGCACGCGCCGCAGCGGACGGACACCATCCTGGAGAAGCTCGCCAACGACGAGTTAACCATGCGTTTGCAGATAGATCGCGTGGAAGAGGCGATTCACGGGCTGAACCGCGCCGCCAACCGCCTATCGCTGGGTATGATCGCCGGCTCGCTCATCATCGCCGGCGGCTATGTCCTCGGCTCGCGTATGAAGAGCGAGTCGCCGCGTAGCAAGTGACACAGGGCGCCACCGATTGAAATCCTAAAGGAGGCTCCGCACTCGGGGCTGGGGAGCCTTCGGCTGAGCGTCTACCCTGAGTACAGGGCACTTCGCGCCTTCGCGGACGAGGGCAGCGTCGGCGTAGGCCGACGCTCGGCGGGACGCCCCCTAGCCCCGACTTCGAGTCGGCGGCTAGTTGAGGGTCACAACTGGAAGGGGTGTATGCT
Source organism: Anaerolineae bacterium (assembly GCA_026129165.1). Classification (GTDB taxonomy): domain Bacteria; phylum Chloroflexota; class Anaerolineae; order Epilineales; family JAHCIE01; genus JAHCIE01. Next base: position 937 of record JAHCIP010000520.1, on the reverse strand, counting down.
GACGGTGACGCTCAAACCCGATGTGGCCGACCAGGTCGAAGCCGTCGCCCAGGAGGCGCGGCTTGATGCCGATACGGTAGGGGACAAAGCGGTGCGCGCGTATCTGGCTCAATGGCGTCGGGAGAAGATTCGCGCTGAGACGGTCGCCTTCGAGCAGCAGCGCGAGACCTTGCTGTCCCAGTACAGCGGCCCCTACGTGGCCCTCCACGATGGGCAGGTGGTTGACCACGACCCCGACCTGCGCACCCTGCACCTACGAGTCTTCGCCCGCCTGGGGCATACGCCTGTCCTGCTCAAGCAGGTGACGGCCGAGCCAGACCGCGACATGGTCTTCCGCAGCCCACGCATCGAGGTAACGGGAGCCGCCGATTGAAATCGGGGCTGTTGAGCCTTCGTCTGAACGTCCGCCTGCGCGGACGAAGACTATGTCGGCGCAGGCCGACATTCGGCGGAACGCCCTTCAGCCCCGACTTCGAGTCGGAGGCTTGTTGAATTAGAGGTTAAGGTTATGGAAACCTATGAGCTTGTCATCGAGATGAAGCCCCTCGAGCGCCGCCTAATGCTCTACGAGGAGAAGTATGGGGTTCTGAGCGAGGATTTCTACCGGGCGCTGCTGGGCGGGCAACTCAAACGCTTTGACGAGTACGATGAGACTCGCGCCGACTTCAGCCGCTGGAAGGGCGTCTACAAGACCTGGCTGCGCCGCAAAGCGGCCTGAAGCGAGGTCATAGGGGTGGTCATGTATATTCCAAAGCCGAAGGACATTGTCCGCGTTTGGAAGAATACCGGCGTTGTTCTGGATGTGTTTACCTCGCCCACCAGGGGTGAGTATGTCGCCCAGGTTTTGTTGGTGAAGAACATCTTCCGAGGCCAGTCCTTCGAGACGCATCCCTCCCAAGTCCTCGAAAGTGGGGGGATTCGCCCCGCGACGCTAGAC
>JAHCIP010000052.1 GCA_026129165.1 Anaerolineae bacterium | reverse complement strand
GGCCCGGCGCGTTGGGGCCAAAACGAGAGATGACATAATCGCCCAGCGCCAGGTACTCGGCCAGAATCAAGTCCGGGTCGGTGTTGCTTGTTTCCAGAGCGGCCAGGGGAACGAGGCGTTGCTCACGCTGTGCCCGGGCCAGGCGAGCATAGGCCGCCGCTTTTCCCGCTGGCGGATAGGCCGCGAACAGGCTGGCCTCGGCGTTGAGCACGGTCAGTGTCAGGATACGCCAGCCCCGCGCGGGCGCCAGATTGGCGTCGGCCGCGACCAGGTTGACAAAGGTGCTCGCCAGCCGCCAGCGGACGTTCTGGCTGGCGGTCTCGGCAGTGTCCAGGCCGGTGAAGGTAATCAGCGGCGAGGTGATGCGCATGCCGTCCTCGGTTCGCACCGCGTCCAGGGTAGGGGAGTACACGTCAAGCTGAACTGTCAGCGGCCGCGTTGACGGCAGCGGCGCGCCCAGGTCACGGTATACCTGCTCATAGAAGACATCGCTCCCCTGCGCCACCTCTCGAATCAAGCCCGCATCGCGTTGGTGGTAGACAAAGCGGAAATGCCCGGTCTCGTACACCTCCCACGGCCCCCACACGCGGTCATCCACGCTTGTCCGCAGCCACTGCCGGTCCTGGAGGCGATAGACACGGACCTGGCGCACCGTGTGGAGCGCGTCATTTTGCTGATAGCTCGTCTCGACGGTCACAAGCGCCAGGTTAGGCGGGACAAGTTCGGCGTCCAGTACGCGCGCCGAGGCCGACTGGGGCCGGTTGCTCCGCGCCCAGCCGCGCACATAGGCTACATAGCGCGTCTGCCACAGTCGGTCAGCGGTCTCGTCCCACGCGCTGACGCCCGGCTCCCCGTTGAGCAGCGCCGCCAGTTCCAGGTCCACCGCCGCCTGGGCGTCCGCGAGCAGTCGTTCGTGGCGCACCGCCGCCATGCGCCAGATGGTGACGCCGCTCAGCAGGGCCAGGCTGGCGAGAATCAGGAGCAGGCGGGGCAGCCAGGGCAGGCGCAGGCGCCGGCGAGGGGCGGGAGTCGGGGTCGGCGCGTTCTGGCGGAAGGTTTCATCGTCGCCAAAGCGCCAATCGAGCGAGCTATCAAGGGCCATACAACCTCACACTCTTCGCATCTCGTAGTGGCATACGCTTTGCTTTATTAGCTCATGTCTATGTCAGGCGATGGGGCCAGACATCAAGTTTGAAACAGGAGGCATACCATGGACGGTCACAAGGATAAGGCTCACGGTAAGGTAGACGAGTTGGTTGGTAAAGTCAAGCGCGGCGCGGGCGATCTGCTGGACAATGAGCAGATGGAGGCTGAGGGCCACGCGCAGCAGGCCAAGGGCAAGACCCAGTACGAGGCCGGCAAGGCCACCGAGCGCACCGCGGGCAAGATTGACGAGGTCGTCGGCAAGGTCAAGAAGAACGTCGGCGATGCCCTGGATGATGAATCGATGGAAGCTCGTGGCAACGCTGAGGAATTGACCGGCAAGGCCCGCCAGAAGGCCAACCGCTAAACTCAGTCCAATGTTTCTCTTGGAGGCGACCGACCAGGTCGCCTCTACTCTTTTCTACGCATTTCCTCCCACCCGGTAGCGGTCCCTCCTGAATATGCTATAATGTAATTGGTAGAGAAAGGTTACGCCGTGCTAGATGATACGGAGGATCTATGTTGAACCGAGTCATGTACGAGAACTCCGGGTCGGAGGGCCATCCTGTGCTGGAGATCATCCCGGCCGAGCCGAGAAAGACGGAGCGGCAGTTCGTGCCACTGAAGCGAACAACGCTCCAGGGCAGCGTGGTCGGGCCGCTGGCGTCACTCTTGCTCGCGCAGCACTTCGGCTTCACGCGCCAGCAGTCCGACAAGGTCATCGAGGCGGTTTACCGCTTCCCATTGCCCGGCGATGCCGCCGTGGTGGCTGTCACGGTGCGCTTTGGCGAGGTCGAGATCCGGGCGGCGCTCAAGGAGCGGGCGCAGGCCGAAGAGGAGTACGAGGCCGCCAAACGCGAGGGGCAGCAAGCCGCCCTGGCGACCCGCGAGTCGCCCGACGTGTTTACCCTCCAGGTGGCCGGCATTCAGCCTGACCAGGACGTAGTCGTGGAGACGAGCTATGTCCAACTCGCCCGCGCCGAGGGGCAGGGCTGGTCAGTGCGCATTCCTCTCACGACGGCCCCGCGCTACACCCGCAGCGACGAGTACACCGCACGCCACGCGCAGGGGCAACCCCTATGGGTTATGCGCGACCCAGGTCATCGGTTCGCGTTGGACCTAACGCTAGAGGGCGCGGCCCAGGTTATGAGTCCCACTCACGCTCTGGACGTTACACCCGGCGACGCTGGCCGGCGGGTTCGCCTACGCGAGGGGGAGGTCATACCCGACCGCGACTGTGTCCTGGTCTGGACGCCGACCCGCGACGAGACGCATCCCACGTTGCAGGCGTGGGCCTACGCCGACGAGGCGGCTGGCTACGACTATTTCCTGGCGCTGGCCGTCCCCCCAGCCAGGATGGGCGAGACGGACCTAAAGCCGCGCGAAGTCATCCTGCTGGTGGACCGCTCTGGCTCGATGGACGGCCCCAAATGGGCGGCCGCCGAGTGGGCGGTCAAGCAATTCCTCAGCGGGCTGCGGCCTCAGGACGTCTTCACCCTCGGTATGTTCGACAACGTCGCCGAGTGGTTCCTGGACAAGCCAGGCGCGGCGGCGCCGGACAGGCTCCAACAGGCGGTCAAGTTCCTGGAGGAGCGCGGGCCGCGCGGCGGGACCGAACTGGGCGTCGCGTTGGAACAGGCGCTACGCATGGGGCGCGTGACGGGTGAGTATGCCCGTCACCTGCTCATCGTGACCGATGCCCAGATTACCGACGAAGGGCGAGTCTTCCGGCTGGCAAGCGACGAGGCGCGCCGGCCCGACTACCGGCGTATCAGCGTTCTGTGTATTGACGCCGCCCCCAACTCGTTTACCGCGACTGAGGTGGCGGACCGAGGTCGGGGCGTCGCGCGGTTCCTGACCAGTAACCCCCAGGAAGAGGACATCACCACGGCGTTGGACCAGGTGCTGGCCGATTGGTCCGCGCCGGTGCAGGTCGGCGTCCGGCTGGAGGTAAACCGCAGTGGACTGGCCCCAGCGCAGGGCGTGGCGCTGCCGGGTGGCGCGCCGGGCTGGAGCGCCCTCGACCTGGGCGATCTACCCGCCGAGCGTCCGGTGTGGGCGGTGGCTCGGTCGCCGCGTGCAGCGGGCGAGATGGCCGTGCGGCTCGTCACGAGCGCGGGCCGTGTCCTGGCGCATGCCACGCCCCTCCCGGTCCAGTTGGGGGAACAGGGCGCGGGGCTGAAGGCGCTGTTTGGGGCGCGGCGCGTGCTGGGGCTGGAATACCTGATGCACGCCGGGTTCGGCGGCCAGGACTTGCGCGATCAATTGGAACGGCTGGGCTACCGCGCCGACGATGGGTTGGTCACTGAGGGGCCACCCAACGTGTACGCCGAGAACCAGCGGGCGGAGGCCGAGAAGGCGTTGCGCGGGCTGCTGGTACGCGAGGCCTTGACCTATGGCCTGGCGAGCGCGGAGACAGCCTTTATCGCCGTGCGCCGCGAGGCCGGTCAAATGGTTGAGCAAACGGTCGTCGTAGCCAATGCGCTACCCGCCGGGTGGTCGGAAAACTTCCTGGGCGGTCCCGTGAGGCTGGCCATGGCGAGCGCGCCGATGGCGTCGAGGAGCGGGGGCGGGCCGATGTTCGCCAAGGCGCGCAGGGCCAGCTCAGGCCTCCGAAGCTTCGTGTCCGGCGCGGTAGCCTCCCAGGCCGCGCCAGACAGCGCGCCGCCTCCACCTCAGCCGAAACTCTTTGCCATCTTCACGGGGGTTCCCCCGATGGACCAGGGGCAGGCTGTGCTATTCGACTCGACTCGGACGGAGGACAAGGGGAAGGCGTTGCCGTCGGGCACGCTGGCGCGGTTGCGGGTGCATTTCAGCGGAACGGCGCCCACTCCGGACGCGCTGGCCGGTCTGACGCTGCTGCTGTTTGTGGACGACATGACCACGCCACGGGCGCGGGTTCGGCTGGCCGACCTCGTGCGGCAGGGGGGCGACCGGCCCCTCAACGTGGCGCGAGGGCCGCAAGCGGCTGTGCGGCTGACGCTGGTGGACGAGCAGGGTGTCTGGGCGAAGGCCGCGCCCCCGTTGACCGTGGAGCTAGGGTAACGACACAAGCGAAAGCCGCGCCCTGAACGGCGCGGTTTTCGTTTCTAAAACGTACTCACATCCATCTCAACCAGCTCACCCGTCACCATAAACACGACCCGTTCGGCGATGTTGGTAACGCGGTCGGCCAGCCGTTCGATGTTGTGGGTGATCCAGAGCAGCCAGGTCGCGCAGTTGACCATGGCGGGGTCGTGGATCATGAGGTCCACCTGGGTCTGGTAGATCCGGTCGTTGAGAGCATCCACCGCATCGTCGCGGGCAGGGAGGGCGCGGGCCAGTTTGGCGTCGCGCTGAGCAAAGGCGTCCAAGGCGTCGCTCAACATGGCGCGGGCCAGTTCCGCCATACGCACCAGGTCGCCTACCGACTGGGAGGGCGGGCCGTAGCCCATACGCACCGTCACCTCGGCAATGCCGCGCGCGTAGTCGCCCATCCGTTCTAGCTCGATGGCGATAATCTGGGTTGCCATGATGAAGCGCAGGTCTTTCGCCATGGGCTGCTGCATGGCTAGAACATCGAGCGCCAGGTTCTCGAGGTCAAAGCGGCGGCGGTTGATGGCCTGGTCGTTCTCGATGACCTCACGCGCCAGATCAAGGTCCCTCTCGTGGAGCGCCTGCATGGCCTTGGCGATGGCCTTGTCTACCATGCTTCCCAGGGTGAGCACACCCTGGTTTAACTCATCCAGCGCGTGGGTGAACCTGCCGCGTATAACGCGCTCTGGCATAGACACTCCTTCTTTGGAGGGATACAGCTTACTATATTGTAACGGCGTAGTCGGCTTTTGGGTAAGGGAGAAGTTTACCGATTTCTAGTGAGATGTAAAGTCGAGGTGTCGCTTTCGACTCCCTGTATCGCCTCGTATACGGTCTGCCCGGCGATAAAGGTCCGCTGGACGCGCAGCTGGGCGTCGAACACGACCAGGTCAGCGTCATAGCCCGACGCGAGGCGCCCCTTCCGTGTCAGACCGAGCACGGCCGCTGGCACACCGCTGGCCATCCAGATGGCCTGGCCGGGCGAGCAGCGCGTAAACTGGACCATGTTGCGTATCGCTTGGTCAAGGCTGAGGATGCTGCCCGCCAGCGTGTCGCGCTCCACCAGGCGCGCTGATGTCTCGTCCACCTGCACGTCCTGATCGCCAATGCGGTAGCGGCCCGGCGGCATGCCCAGGGCCGCCATGGCATCGGTGACGAGACAGATGCCTGCCATACCCTTCGCCCGCCACACCAGCCGGATGATGGCCGGATGGACATGGACGCCGTCGGCGATGAGGCCGACCGGCGGCGTGTCGGCTTCCAGGAGCGCGCCCACCAGCCCCGGCTCGCGGTGGCCGAGGGTAGGCATGGCATTAAACAGGTGGGTGGCCCAGCCCGCGCCGGCCTTGAGCGCGGCCCGCGCCGTCTCGTAATTAGCCTCCGAGTGGCCCAGACTGACCACGACGCCCTGGCCTCTCAGATAGGCGCTGGTCTCTAGCGCGCCGGGTAGCTCGGGCGCGAGGGTCAGGAGGCGGACGATGCCGGAGGCGGCCAGGGGCTTGACCGCCGCGACGCTGGGACGGCGCAGATGAGCCGGATTATGGGCGCCTTTCTTGCCTGGGCTGATGAATGGCCCTTCAATGTGGACGCCGAGAATCGCCGCGCCAGATGGCTCGCTCCTCGAGCGGCTAGCGGCCTGGTCGCGCATGGCGTCGGCGATGGCCTGCAAGCGGGCGGGGTAGGTATCCAGGGGGGACGTGATAAGGGTGGGCAGGAAGGCGGTGCAGCCGTATTGGGCTAAACCGTCGGCGACGGGGCGCACGGTGGCCGGGTCGAGGGTGAAGTCGTGGCCGAACGCGCCATTCAGTTGAAGGTCAATCAGACCCGGCGCGACGATGTTGTCACCCACGTCTATCACAGTCATGCGGGGCGGCGGCGACGGCAAGACGGCGGCAATCCGGCCCTCCGAGACGACCACCGTGCCGTGTTCCAATTGACCCAGGTGGCGCACCAGACGCCCAACAATGGCCCACGAAGACATACGACTAGCTCCGCACGAGGATGTGGTCATTATAGTCGGGGATACGCGGGGAACAAAAAACGGCAAACCCCGGCAGGGGGACGGGCCGGGGTTTGCCTTCTTTGGGGGGGTACACGTTCACTGAACATACGCCAACTGCGCGGGAAGGATACGGCAGCGGGGGATATTTTTCGAAAAACGAAAAAACTCTTCACTGACTTTTTATGAGCGTAACCTATCCTTTTCGACCCCCCTGTGTGGGGGATGGACGAGGAGGTTGCTTGCTAGATACAAAAAGGTCGGCGCTCGCGGTTGCCGGTCCCCCCAGGATGCAACAACCGCTTACGCCGACATTATTAGTAACGGAGAATAGCCAGGAAAGAGACGGCTCCAGCGGGTGAATTTGTGAAATATTGCATTTATTTGCGCCCGGTGAATAGCTGGCGGTATAATGTGGCAGTCGAGCGTATCTGTTCGTGTTGCTCGGTGTTGCTATCCAGGGTATCAAGAGGCCATGCCTCATCCTCTGTCTATGCGTGAACAGGCCGCCGTGCTGGCGGGGAAAGCGGCAGCGCGATCTATTCGCGCCCTCGGGCGCGGCGCGGCGACCACCATGCCGGGCCAGGTCGCGCTGCGCGTCCAGCCAGACCTGCTGGCGCGGCTGGCGGCGCAGTTCACCCAGGGCGTCATCCTGGTGGCCGGCACCAACGGCAAGACGACGACCACCAAGATGCTGGCCCAACTGCTAGAGCAGGGGGGGCAACGCTTTATCACCAATGCCAGTGGCGCGAACCTGGTCAGCGGCCTGACCGCCATCCTGCTCCAGAGCGCCGACTGGCAGGGCCGTCTCGACGCCGACTTCGGGCTGTTCGAGGTGGACGAGGCCGCGCTGCCCCTGGTCCTGCGCGCCGTCCAGCCCCGCGCCCTGCTGCTGCTCAATCTGTTCCGCGACCAATTGGACCGCTACGGCGAGGTCAACATGGTGGCCGACCTGTGGCGGCGGGCCATCGCCGCGCTGCCGCCGGAAGCGGTCCTGATCCTCAACGCTGACGACGCAACGGTGGCCGCACTGGGCTTTGGCGTGGCGGCGCGCACGTTCTACTTTGGGCTGGGCGATCCAACCTTGTTTAGCCAGGAAATCGAGCATACCGCCGACTCGATCTACTGTCCGGCCTGCGACGCGCGGCTCCACTTCGACGGCATCTACTACTCGCACCTGGGCGTCTGGCGCTGCCCGACGTGCGGCCTGCGGCAGCCGGACCTGGACCTGGACAGCGCGGGCAAAGATTTCCCGCTGCCCGGCCTGTACAACCGCTACAACACGCTGGCCGCGCTGGCCCTGGTGCGCGCGCTGGGCATCGCGGGCGCGAACTCGGACGCTGGCCTGCGCGACTTCCGCCCGGCCTTTGGCCGGCTGGAGGAGTTGACGCTGACGGCGCCGGACGGCCAGCCGCGTAAAGCGCGCATCGTTCTTGCTAAGAATCCAACCGGCTTCAACCAGAGCCTCAGGCTGCTCAGCGAGTACCCCGGCGGCAAGGTCGTGGTGCTGGCCCTCAACGACTTGACACCGGACGGAACTGATGTATCCTGGATTTGGGATATTGATTTCGAGCATCTGGTGGGGCAGGCCAACGCCCTGGTGGTGACGGGCATCCGCGCCTATGATATGGCGGTGCGCGTGAAGTACGCCGGCTGGGACGAGACGCGCGCCCCGATGTTCGTCACCGAGAGTCTGGACGAGGCGCTGCAGAAGGCGTTAGACTTGCTCGCGCCGGGTCAGGAGTTGTTCATCCTACCCACGTATTCCGCCATGCTCGACATTCGCGGCTTGCTGCGAGGCGAGCGGATACTCTAAGCGATACTCCTATGCGACGACTGACCATTGGCTGGCTGTACCCCCGCCTCATGGGTACCTACGGGGACCGGGGCAACATCACGGCGCTGCTCAACCGCGCCCGCTGGCGGGGCATCGGCGTCGAGGTGGTCCAGATTGAACTGGCCTCGTCGGCGCGTGACCTCATGGGCTGCGACATGCTGTTTATGGGCGGGGCGCAGGACCGCGAGCAGAAGATCGCGGCGGTGGACCTCCGCCTGCGCAAAGGCCCGGCCATCCGCGCTGCCGTCGCCGACGGCATGCCGGCCTTGTTCGTCTGCGCCGCCTATCAGTTCATGGGCCACTACTACCGCCCCGCTGAAGGCCCGGACCTGGCGGGCGTGGGCCTGTTCGACATCGTGACCCACCACCTGGGCGTCCACGTCCCGCGCTGCATCGGCAATATCGCTATTGAGTTAGCGCCGGCGCTAACCGACTGGCCCATCCCCACCCTGGTCGGCTTCGAGAACCACGGCGGCCGCACCTACCTGGGGCCGAAGGCGACGCCGCTCGGCGCGGTCATCGCCGGCTATGGCAACAACGGCGTGGACCGCACCGAAGGCGCTGTCGTCCACAACGCGCTAGGCTGCTACCTGCACGGCCCGGTGCTGCCCAAGAACCCCCACCTGGCTGACCACCTGCTGCGGCTGGCCCTGCGCCACAGCCGCCAGGACGAGAGCCTGGCTCCCCTGGACGACCGCCTGGAGTGGGCCGCCCACGAGGCCGCACTGCGTCGGGCGGGTGTGCGCCCGCCGGTGGTGGAGGCCGAACCCGACACGCCGCGCCGCCGCCTGGCCGACATCCTCCCCTGGCCCGGCCGCCCCAAGGAGCGCGAACACCGCAAGGCGGTATAACGAGAGACATAAGTAAACACGAAACTCGGACCATGCTGATGGGGTCCGAGTTTCCTCAATAAGCAGTCCCTGCTTAGAAGTGAGGGCGCTATGTCTGCGCTACACACGGCCCTGGAGCCGAAGATTGTCGCGCGCTACACCGTTCGAGAGACGATGGGGCTGGTCATCCTGGGGGTGGCGCTGTTCTGGTCGGCCGGCCACATGGACTGGTGGCCGGCCTGGGCCGTCCTGGCGGTGATGGCGGCGTGGACGGCGGCGACGGCCATCGTCATCCTCCGCTTCAACCCTGCCCTCCTGGCCGAGCGGCTGGGACCGCGCCAGGGAGCCAAGCCCTGGGACACGGCCATCCTGAGTGTCCTGGGCCTGTCACAGTTGGCGCGCTACATCGTAGCCGGACTGGACGAGCGTTTTGGCTGGACCGGGGACTTCCCTCTCGCGGCGCAACTCACCGCGTTGGCGCTCTGCGCCCTGGGCTATGCGCTGGTGGTGTGGGCGACGGCCTCCAACGCCTTCTTCTCGCAAATCGTTCGGATACAAACCGAGCGAGGGCAGACGGTCGCTACCGGCGGGCCGTACCACTCCGTGCGGCATCCGGGCTACCTGGGCGCGATTGTGTATGAACTGGCCGTGCCCGTGTTACTGGCTTCCTGGTGGGCCGCCCTCCCCAGCGCCTTGAACGTCATCCTGCTTATCACTCGGACCGCCCTGGAAGACCGCACCCTCCAGGCCGAGTTAGCGGGCTATGCGGACTATGCCCGTCACGTGCGTTTCCGCCTATTGCCGGGCGTATGGTAACTTGGTTCAATCAGAGGGCAAACAGGCGGTCGAGTTGGGCTTTCGTCAGGGCGTGGGCGTAGCAGGCCTGGAGGATGACCTGCTGTTTCGCCAGGGGGAAGGCCAGCAACTGTAGGAAGTAGTGCTCGCTGATGCCGTAGACGTACTGATAGACGCGGTACAGCGGACTCTGGCCTCGGTCGCGGATTTCGCTCCGCAGCTTTAGGTCGGAGGCGAAGGGCAGGCGGGCGCGGGCGTAGGCGTAGACCTCGTCGGGCGCGACGCCGGTGTTCACCAGAACGTGCAGGTTGTTGTAGACCATGTTGCTGTAGGTCGAGGCTTCCAGCGCCAGCGCCTCCTCCGGACTGGCTGTCGCCGGGTCAAGCAGCACGCGCTCCATAATCTGCGCCAGCCCCTCCATCAAGAACTGCTCCGGGCCGTGAACCGTCGTCAGGCCGACGGCCTGGTTCATCGCGCCCGCCGCGATGCGCCCCCGCCAGACCTGCGCCTGGACGATGTGGCCGCAGTACTCGTGGGCGGCCAGGACGGCCGGCGACCCTTTGAGGTAGAAGGTGCGCGGGTGGAGATTGATGCGCAGCTTCATCCCCTCCTTCAGCGACCCCGACACCCACGCCGCCCAGTAACGATCCTCGTTGGCGAACTCCACCGTCACGTCGTCCAGCGGGGGGACCGGGATGAGGGCGGCGAGCCGCTGCATCAACACATCGCGGCTCACCTCGATGCGGGCGCGAACCTGGGCCGGATCGGTCAGGCGGTAGCGCGCCTCGTACTTCTCGCGGTCTTCGGCGCGATACTGGACCCCGTCGGCTTCCAGCAGGGCCGCCACCTTCTGCCGCGCCGCGTCCAGCTCGCTCTCTGAGAACAGGAAGGGCTGTACGCCCAGAATCTCCTGGATGTAGACCTCAAACGGAAACGTCTCGCCCAGCAGGGCGCGGAGGTAGACCGCCGAGGCGTGCAACTTGGCGCGGAGAAACTCGCTCTCGTCGTCGGTCGGCTGGACCTGGTCGCGCAGGCGCTCCACATCCCGCAGCACGTCCTCGCGGCGCGCGTAGGGCCGCGTGTCCTGCGCGGGGGCCAGGTCGAAGTCGAGGAGGGTCCCCGCCTCGCCCGTGATGCCACCTTCGAAGGCTTCCCAACCGCGATAGACGCCGACGATTGCCTCGGTCAGTGGATCGAGTGTCATTGCCTGTCCTCCATCCCTTTTATCGTTCGAGCCCCACCTGTCATCGCACCGACCTTAATTATAGCGCATCGTGGAGAGTTGGGTGGAGGAACGGTGACGCCGGGGGAAGAACCATCCACGTTAGCCCAGGCTAGAGTGAAGTACAATATACCAGGCTTCTCTTTGCCATCAATCGAGCGTCGTTGGCCCCTCAGGGGTAGTGGCGCAGATGGGCCAGCACGTATGCCCAGGACTTCGCTCCCCAGATACCCCAGGGTGTCTGGGGTTTTTGTTGTGCGAGAGGAAGTGTTTATGAAGGTTTCAAACTGGCTCGTCTGGTTGCCCGTTCTCGTCGCCGCGCTGGGGGTGGTGGCCGCCCTGGCCGGGCTGCTATCGGGTGAGGCCGGGGCGCCCTTCCCCTTTACCACAGTCCGAGGCGAGACCGTGCCGATGTACGGCCAGGGGCTGTACCGCTATGAAATCATGCGTGACGGCGTCGGCTTCAAAGGCGTTGACCTGTTTGTCCTCGGCGTAGGCGTCCCCCTGCTGCTGCTCTGTACCCTGCTCTACCGGCGCGGTTCTTTGCGCGGCGGGCTGCTGCTGACGAGCGCGCTTGGCTACTTCCTCTACAACGCCGCCTCGATGACGTTCGGGTACGCCTATAACCACTTCTTCCTCGTCTACCTCGCCCAGTTCACCGCCAGCCTGTTCGCCTTTATCCTGGCCTTGACATCCTTCGACCTGGCGGCGCTGCCGGACCGCTTTTCGGACGACCTGCCGCGACGCCGCATCGCCGCCTTCCTGTTCGCCGTGGGGGTGTCCCTTATCCTGGTCTGGGTCGGCCTCGACATCCTACCCGCGCTGCTCCAGGGGAAAGCGCCGCCCCTGAACGGCCACACGACCCTCCCCACCCACGCGCTGGATGTGGGGGTAATCGCACCGGCTGCCTTCCTGGCCGCTGTCCTGCTCCTACGGCGCACCGGCTTGGGCTACCTGCTTACGGCGGTCATCCTGATTGTTGGGGCGGTCCTCGGCGCGGGGGTATGCGCCCTGTCGGCCGCGCAGGTGGCGGCGGGGGTGTTGACGACGGCCGAGACCTTCGCCTTTGTCGCGCCATTTGTCGTTCTGACCCTGCTCAGCCTGGGGTGTACCGTCGTTCTGTTCCGCCACCTCGTGGAAGACGGCCGACCCGCGCGGCGTTCCACCCTGCGCCCACTCAGGAACTAGGTCGGTCTGCAAAGTCGTGGCGCAGGCTTTCTAGCCTGGGCGGGCAGTCTGGAAAGACTGCCCCACACCCAGTTTGCAGACACACCCTAGGTCGGTCTGGAGAACGTCCATGTCTGCCACGCTCCACCCTCTCAGCCAGGCTCGTGTTGAGCCGACGCGACGACTGCCGCAACTCGTTGTGTTGGCGGGTATGCTGCTGGTGTACGCGCTCTCAGCGGCCATCTACATCGTCATGCCCGGCGGAATGCTTGACCCGCGCGCGTATCAGGCACTGGGGATGACCCCGCCCGCCGTCACGCTGCCGGTCTGGCAGCTGGTGCTGGGTAATGTCGCCCTGATCCTTGTCGGCTACAGCCTGCTCGGTCTGGTGGGTTACTGGCTGAGCCAGCGGGCCGGCCTGCCCGGTATCTACCGCTCCGACGCCGGGTGGCGCGACTGGGTGGCGCATCCGCTGGCGCTGGGGGTAGGCGCGGGCATTGCCCTGGTCGTAGCCGACCTGATCGCCCAACGGCTGACAGGCTACGCCGGCTTCGCCCATCCGCCCTTCCCCGCCTCCATCCTGGCCTCGCTGAGTGCGGGTATTGGTGAGGAGATTCTTACCCGGCTGCTGGTTCTCAGCCTGTGGGCCGTTATCCTGACCTGGCTGCTGCGCCACCTGCGGCCCGACAACTCCCTGCGACGGCCAGCGCTATGGGTCGCTAACGTCATCGCGGCGCTGGCCTTCGCCGCCAGCCACCTGCCAGGGGTTATGCTCATCGCCGGCGTCACCACGCCGGCCGCCCTCCCGCCTGTCCTGCTGGCCGAGGTGTTCCTGTTCAACGGGCTGATCGGTCTCATCGCTGGCGAGGCGTATCTCCGGGATGGCCTGGTTGCGGCGTCGGGCGTGCATTTCTGGTGCGACGTGGTGTGGCACGTCGTCTATGGCTTGTTCCGTTAGAACCTGATTCGCGGAGACTCAGTATGAATCGATTTGTCGTTCCCGGCGTCGCGGCGTCCCTGGTTGGGGTCGCGGCGGCCGGGTTGCGTGTCGCCCCACCCCCATTTTCAACCGTGATGTCCGCCACGCCGCTAGAGACTTTTCCGCTACCCGCAGGCTTGCCCGCGCCGGTCGAACGCTTCTACCACATCACCTACGGGGACCACATCCCCGTGATACGGACGGCGATCCTCAGCGGGCGGGGTCGGCTTAGCCTGGGACCGGTCGCCTTCCCTATGCGTTTCCGCTTCATCCACGAGGCGGCTCGCGCCTTCCGATCCTACTTCGAGCTAACCGTCTTCGGCCAGCCGGTGATGAAGGTCAACGAGCACTTTGTCGGCGGCCAGTTTCGCCAGGAGTTGCCGTTTGGCGTCGAGGAGGGCGAGCCGAAGATTGACCACAGCGCAGCGATCCGTATGTGGTCGGAGTGGGTCACATGGCTGCCAGCGATGCTGCTGACCGACGGCGAGGCGCGCTGGGAGCCAGTAGACGATACGATGGCCCTGCTCGTGGTCCCGTACCAGGGGCAGCAGGAACGCCTCGTGGTACGCTTCGACCCCACCACCGGCAAGCTGCAGTATGTGGAGGGGATGAAGTACAAGCAGGCCAGAGATACCGCCAAAACGCTGTGGGTCAACGCTGTCTGGTTTGGCGACCGGCCCTGGGCGACGTTCACCGTCGAGGACATCGTCTACAACGCGGCGGTGAGTACGTCGCGCGAGGTACGGGGTCCGTCGCCTACATTTTGAAGGCCAGGAGGCCATGAATACGGTCTTCGCCGCTAACGGTAAAGGAGATATTGACATGAGCGTTCCACTCCCACAGGTTCCACTCCCCGACTATCAGACGGAAGTCACGCGCCGCAAGGACCAGCGCTTGTCGCAGATTTGCTGGGGCTTGTTCCTCATCATGGTCGGCGGCCTGATCTACTGGCAGAACGTCCCGCCGGGGGTCTGGTTCATTGGCTCGGCCCTGATTCTGCTCGGCGGCAACGCTGTCCGCAGCCTCACCAACATTCCAGTTCGCACCGGGGAACTGATACTGGCCGGCATCTTCATGGTGGTTGGTCTGTCCACGTTCAGCGGCTTCAATCTGCCGTGGCTGCCCATCCTTCTCATTCTCATCGGCGCCAGCCTTATCTTCCGGACGCCAACCGGCGCGCCGCGCGAACACAGGCGGCGTGAGCGTTAGCGATACCCGTTCGCCATCGCTAGAAGGAGAGGCAGCCATGATTGCGCTGCCACAAGCTCGTAGTAACCGAATCTCCCTTGCCTGGCTAGTCCCGCTCGCCCCCCTCATCTGGGTTGTCGGGTTAATGTGGCTGGGGCTGCGCCACGTCAACCCGACAGCCGCCGCGCCAACCAGCGCACCTTCTACCGAGTTCTCATCGGCGCGGGCGATGGAACACCTGCGGGTCATCGCCCAGGAGCCGCGCTTTCTCGGCACGCCTGGGAATACGCAGGCCCGTGACTATCTGGTGCAGCAGTTGACGAGCCTGGGATTGACGCCCGAAGTCCAGACGACGACGGCGCGGAATGGACGGTGGGGCACATCGGGTACAGTTCACAACATCCTCGTACGGCTGCCTGGTATGCACAGCACCGGCGCGGTCCTGCTCTCCGGCCACTACGACGGGGCGCGTGGGACACCGGCTGCGGCGGATTGTGGCGCGTGTGCCGTCAGCCTCCTTGAGACGCTCCGCGCCGTCCAAGCTGGGCCGCCGCTCCAGAATGACGTGATCTTCCTGTTCGACGACGGCGAGGACAACGGCCTGCTCGGCGCCATCGCCTTCGTGCGCGAGCACCCGCGGGCCAAGGACGTGCGCGTGGCCCTCAACCTCGAAGCGCGCGGCAGTGGCGGCCCCGTCTGGATGTTTCAGACCAGCCCCGGCAACGCTCCACTCATCCGCGCCTACGCCCGGGTCGCCCCTCAGCCCGTGACGTCCTCCTTCCTCTACGCCCTGGTCAAGCGGATGCCTGCCATTGATACCAACCTGACCGTCTTCAACGAGTGGGATATGGCGGGCCTGAACTTCGCCTTTATTGACCAGCCCGAGAACTATCACACGCCCGCCGACACCCTCGCCAACCTCGATGAGCGCAGCGTCCAGCACCTCGGCGCGACCGCCCTGGCCCTGACGCGCTCCTTCGGCAATACCGACCTCACCACGCTACGCGGGGCTGATGAGGTGTACTTCAGCTTCCTGGGCGATGTCGTCCACTATCCTGTCGCCTGGGCTACGCCGCTGATGGTCCTCCTGGTCGGGTTGTTCCTTGTCCTTCTGGTAGCCAGCCTCCGCAAACGAGTCGGGACAGTCGGCGGTATGGTGGCGGGATGGGCCGTGTGGTTGGTTTCCAGTGTCGTGGTCGGCATTCTCGTCGCTGGACTGTACATGGCGTTGCGGGCAGTAAGGCGGAGCGCGATGGAGAACGGGCAGGGCGTGCCCTACGGCGGCTACCTCTACAGCCTGGCGTTCGCCCTCCTCACCGTTCTCGTCACCATCGCCCTCTACCGCCTGTTCAGCCGCCGTCTGACTTCGATCAGCCTGACACTCGGCGGGCTGGCCTGGTGGCTCATGCTGACAGTCGCCGCAACCGTGTATCTGCCAGAGGGCAGCTATGTCTTCGCCTGGCCGCTCCTCTGCGGGCTGCTCGCCTTTGGCTGGACGCTGTTCGCAGCAGATACCGATACGGCTCCCGTTAAGGCCGTCGGCTGGCTCATGCTCACGTTCCCGGCCGTCCCTGTCCTCGCGCCGACGCTGTACGTCCTGTTCGCCTTCGCCGCTATCGCGGGGCCGGGCTTCGCTGGCGCCGCCTACGGCATTGTGGCCGCGCTCCTGGCGCTGTGTCTGAGTTTGCTGTCGCCGATATGGGCTGCCCTGTTAGAGGGGAATTCAACGCTCGCCCGGCCCTTGAAGTAAGAGGGTTTCTCATGTCCATCCCTCCATCTGCTCGCGGCAAGATTGTCACCTTCCTGCTTCTCACGTTCGCTTTCAGTTCGGTCTTCTGGATGCTCAGTCTTCGCGCTGGCTCCATCCGCCCCTATGTCCTGGGCATCATGTGGTGTCCTGGGCTGGCGGCGATCATCACGCAACTCGTGTATGAGCGTACCCTGCGGGGTCTTGGCTGGCAGCGGGCCAAACCGCGCTATCTGGGCATAAGCTACGCGGTGCCGCTTGTCTATACCCTGCTAGGGTATGGCCTGGTATGGGCAACCGGGCTAGGCGGCTTCCCCAATCTAGAGGCTATCGCGGCCATCCAGAGACAATACGCTCCAAGCGCCTCGCCGTTCCTGGCGATGATGGGGTATGTGGCGGTGATGGCGACGGTGGGCGTAGCTCTCAACTGTGTCTCCGCCTTGGGGGAGGAGATTGGCTGGCGTGGGCTACTGGTACCAGAACTGGTCAAGCACACCTCGTTCACCCGCGCTGCGCTCCTCAGCGGGCTCATCTGGGCTGCCTGGCACTACCCGGGTATCTTCCTCCTGGATTACACGAATCCTGGCGTGCCCCGCTGGTACGCAGCCCTCTGCTTCACCGTTCTGGTCGTCGCCATCAGCGTCATCGTGGCCTGGCTGCGCCTCAAGTCAGGCAGTCTATGGACGGCGGTCATCTTCCACTCCGCGCACAATCTGTTTATCCAGGCGGTTTTTACCCCATTCACGTCCAATACGGGGCCGACTCCCTATTTCATTGACGAGTTTGGCTTAGTCGTACCCAGCGTGGCGGCAGTCATCGCTTACCTGGTCTGGAGACGACGTGGGGAGTTGAGCCTGCCTGAGCCGCCGACCGCGCCCCGACCCATAGGACCGACCGTCAGGACGCCGGCACTGCATTAGGAGGTTCCTATGGCTATCCTGCTCATGCTTCGGAGCTTCATCCAACGCCACCCGGTAGCGGCCTACTTCGTCCTCGCCTACCTCGTCACCTGGGGCGCCATTGTGCTGATCGTCGGGCCGCAAGGGGTGGGGCGCGGGACCATCACGCCACCGCAGTTCATGCTCGTCTGGACCGCCATGCTTCTCGGCTCTGGCGGCGTGGGCCTCCTGCTCACCGCGCTCTTAGAGGGCCGCGACGGGCTAACGAGGCTGTTGAGTGGCATGGGGCGTTGGCGCGTGAGTGGCTGGTGGTACGCGCCACTGCTCATCACGCCGTTGACGGTCGGCGTCGTCCTGGCCGTGCTTTCGCAGACCTCACCGCGCTTTACGCCCGGCATCGTGGCGGCCAGCGACAAGCTCAGCCTCGTGATCCTGTTCCTGGTCGTCGCTTTTGGCACGTTTGTGGAGGAGCTAGGCTGGACGGGGTTTGCCACGCGGCGGCGGCGGGGACAGGCGAGCTTCCTGGCGCTGGGCCTGCTCGTGGGGGTCTTGTGGAGCGCGTGGCACTTCATGGGCGACTTCACAGGCAGCCGCGCGGCCTACGGCGACCTTTTCGTGCCGCACTTCCTGGCCTTCTGGCTCGTCCCGCTGACCGCCTTCCGCATCCTCATCGTCTGGGTCTACACCCACACCGAGAGCCTGCTGCTGACCCAACTGATGCACGCCAGCTACAGCCCGTTCCTGTTTGTCCTCGGCCCGACGGGGCTATCGGCTGGCGAGTCCCTGACCTATGAGGCGGCCTTTACCGTCGTGCTGTGCCTGGTCACACTGGCCGTTGTGGCTCTGGAGCGGCGACGCTCGATGCGCCCCTTCCAGCCGCGAGCCGTGTGACACAAGCGATAGGCTCACCCCGGCGGGGAACAGTGGTAGCCGTAGGCGCGTCTATTGGATAAGCCCATCAATCATAGAGGGGGTTGGAACGACCAAAAAGGAAATCACTATGCAAAGGCTTCTCTCTATCCATCTGCGCGGCGCGGCGCTCGGCCTGGCGCTGCTTGTGATGATGCTCACTCTCGCCGGCGCCCGGCCCGTTCAGGCCGAATCGAGGACGGCGTTCAGCGCGATTGACGCCAAGATTGAGATTGTCTGGCCGCACGGCAACGCGCCCGTCAGCCAGGCCAGCCTCGTCAATATCACCGCCTATCTGTTCGAGCAGAACACGCGCAACAGTGTGCCCTGCGACCTGGGTAATACTGTCCGCCTGTGGCGCGCCCTGAACAATCAGCCGGCGCAGCAGGTCGCCACGGGCAGCCGGCGCACAATTACCCAGGGCGGCGTTACCTTCCCGGTCTGGGACTTCAACAACGTGGATGTCTCGGCGGCGCGCGACGGCGGGAACAAGTACTACTTCTATGTCACCGTGGACGGCATCACGACCACCTTCAACATCTGGAGCCACGGGGCCGATGCCCGCACGTACCTGCCCGATCCGGTCCAGCCAACGAGCAGCGGCGGCATAGATGGACCCGTTGACGCGCGTATCCAGGTGGTGTGGCCCCATGACGAGGCGGGACGCCCGCGCCCCGTCAATAGCGCGACCCAGGCCAACATCACCGTCGCGCTGTTCCGCCAGGGCGCCCAGCAGTCGGTCAGCCCGGACTTCAACCAGCGCGTTATCCTGCTTCGCTCGCTCAACAACGGTGTGGTGGACACGGTGGGGGCGGGTGTGCGCCGCATCGTGCGCCAGGGTGGCGTGACTTACCCCGTCTGGGACTTCAACGACGTGGACGTGTGGGCGGCGCAGGACGCGCTGAGTAAGTACTACTTCCGCGTACTCGTCCAGGACACCCAGACCTTTTCGACGGTCTGGAGCCACGGCGTGGACGCGCGGACTTACTTCCCCAGCCCGGACCAGCCGCAACAGGGCTGCGGAGGCCAGCCTACTGCTGAGACACCGCAGGCTGTCGTCAACGCCTTCTACACCTGGTATCTGAGCTACCAGGGCAACCCGCTCGTGGACCATATCTATCGGAATAGCGCCTACGTGGCCCCAGGCTTCGTGCAGAAGGTGGATAGTATCGTCGCCTCCACGCCTGGCGGCTACGATCCTATCCTGTGCGCTCAGGCCAGGCCCGCCCAGTTCACCACCGAGTTGCTCAACCTGCAACCCCCGCAGTCGCTGGTGGGCGTCCGCACCAACATCCCTGGCCACAGCTTCCAGGTCGCGCTCAACACCATGGGGGGAAACTGGAAAATCTCGGATGTGACGTGCAGCCCAACGAGTGGGGCGGCGACCTTCACGTCCCAGCGGCTCGGTATCAGCTTCGACTATCTCTCGTCTGAGGCAGGGGTTCAGGAGAGTGGCGACCGCGTCTACGTCTACGGCTTGAACACCCCGCCGGCGAACGGTCAGTGGGTCCAGGTGTACCGCAAGGCGCCGACAACCAGCCTGGAGGACGCCATTCGCGCTCAAGTGCTCCAGGGCTACTCGCCGCAGGACTGTTTCGTGGTGAGGAGTCAGGACCCGGTGCCCGGCCAGACTAATCCACCCACCTACCAGTTTGCCCGCATTGACGTGCCGCATCAGCCGGGCGACGGTCCGGGAGTGCTGCAAACCGCGGCCGCCAAGTGCCCGCAGCCCTATGCCGCCGTGGGCGGTATCGCCTACTTCCTGGCCGACACGGCGCACCCTGACCGCTTCGTGTTCTTCAGCATCGGCCAGTACGGCATTCCGGCGGGCAATGGTCGCGTCTGGCAGCAGACCCTCCGTTTCCTCGACCAGTAAAGAGACAACTATGGCATATGCCATTGCTCAACCTAGCCTGGCTCCCGTCCAGCGTGGGCTGACCATCCTCCAGTGGCTGCTCTACAGCCTGGCGGTGATCGTGCTTGTCCTCGGCGGGTGGGCCGCCATCGGTTTCCTCAACTTCGCGGCGGCCCTGTCCGGGATGCTACCCATGTTTCAGGCGCTCGGTTCCCCAGCCTTGAACAATCTCATCGGTTCAGCCCTACGCCAGGGCGTAACCACGCTAGGTGTGATTATGCTTGTCCTGAGTGTGGTACTCAGCGTCCTGCTGTTTACAGCGGGCAAGCTGCTGGGGCGCGTGGATGACCTGTCTCAGCGGGTGGCGCAGCTTGAGGACAGGCTGCGCCTGTCTGCCGCATCGTCCACCATGGCGTAGGACAGTTCCCCGAGGGAGATGCGACCTAAAGTCCGCAGTAGAGCGGCTGCCGCGTAGGTCCTGTAACAGAAAGGACTCTTACTCGCTATGATGAGGACTCTCATTAAGACGCTCATTTTTGCCTTCGCCCTGATCCTGACCCTCATAGTCGTCCAGATGGGGCGTCAGGCGCTGGCGGCATCCGAAGTTGAGCGGGCCTGGGGAGCAACGGTCGTACAGCGGGCGCCGAACCTGGGAACAACCAAGTCGCTAACCATTGTGCCGCTGGTGGATGAAGCGGCGAGCCGCCCTGACCTCCAGTTCGAACACGGCGTGGCTTACCTGATCAAGACCGACCGCCACACGGTTCTGATGGATCTTGGTTGGAACAACGGCGCGACACCCCTGCGGCACAACATGGAGTCGCTGGCCGTCCCGCCGACCGACATCGAGGCCCTGGCCTTCTCGCACGTCCACCCCGACCACGTCGGAGGCTTCAACTGGTGGGTGAAGGATACCTTTGCCCTCGGGGCGGAGCAGACCGACCTCCACGGTCTACCCGTCTACACGCCGGCCCCGCTCACCTATCCGGGCCTGACGGCCATCTTGACGGCGCAGCCGACCGTCATGACCGAGGCCATCGCCACGACAGGGGGCATCGCATTTGCCGAAGTCTTTCCTTTGTCCCTGTGGCGGACAGTGCGCACCGAGCAAGCGGTGGCGGTGAACGTCGAGGGCAAGGGCATCGTCCTCATTCTCGGCTGCGGCCACCCGACGCTGGAGCGGATCGTGGCGCGGGCACAGGCAGCCTTCGACGCGCCGGTGGTCGGGGTTGTCGGCGGCCTGCACTACGAGGATAAGTCGCCGCAAGTCGTTAGCGCGAGCATTGCTTACGTGAAGACCCTCCAACCGCAGCTCGTGGCGCTCTCACCGCACGATAGCACGTCCGCGAACATCCAGGCGTTCCGCGACGCATTCCCAACGAGCTATCAGAACGTTGAGGTCGGCCGGCCGATCACCCTGCGGCCTTAAACGAGGAGCGCGACGAAAAAACGGCCACCGGATCCCATGCCGGTGGCCGTCTTTGTCTCTCAAGACCTGACAGGTTTTGGGAATCTGTCAGGTATGTTAGTTGAGCTTAGCTCTTGACCGCGCCGGCCGCCAGCCCCTGGACGACGAAACGTTGGGCCAGATAGTATAGCACCATGACCGGGACGGCTGCCGCTACGGAGCCGGCCATGATGAGACCCCAGCGGAAGGTGTCGCCGGTGATGAGGTACTGGAGGGCGACCGGGACGGTTCGCTTTTCCGGGGAGGTGATGAAAATCAGCGCCAGCAGGAGCTCGTTCCACGCGCCGGTAAAGGTAAAGACGCTGACGGCGACGAGGCCCGGTGTAGACAGGGGCAGCAGGATGCGATACATGGCCTGGAGCCGAGTGGCGCCGTCCACCATCGCCTGCTCTTCCAGGTCCATCGGGATGCTGCGGAAGAAGCCCATGAGCAGCCACGTGCTCAACGGCGCGGAGAAGGTCAGGTAGACGAAGATGAGGCCCTGGAGCGTGTTCGCCAGGCCCAGGCGCGCAATGATGACCGACAGCGGGATGAACAGCAGCGCCGACGGAGTCAGATAGGAGAACAGGATGAGGCGGCTGAAGCCGTCGCGGAAGCGATACTTGAGCCGCACCAGGCTGTAGGCGGCCAGGACACTGATAAACACCGAGATGACCGTGGCCGCGGTGGCGACAAGGAGGCTGTTGCCGATGCTTTGCAGGAAGTCCTGTTTGCCGAATAGGTCGACATAATTCTGTGTAGTAGGATTGGGAACGAGCAGCGATGGCACGCGGTAAATGTCACGCGGCGTCTTGAGCGACACGGTAAACATGTAGTAAATGGGGAACAGGATAAACACGGCCAGGAGGACGAGCAGGCTGTAGTAGACCGTTTTCTGGCCGAGCGTGAGCCGCGTCAGCATGGCTAGTCCTCCTTGAGCAGGTTGACGATGATAAAGGCCAGCATGGCGAAGACGGGCAGCATGGCGACCGAGACCGCCGATGCCTCGCCGATGCGCAGGCTCTGGAGACCGAAGTAGGACAGCACCGGGAAGGTCATCGTCGCGTCCGACGGCCCACCCTGCGTCAGCAGCCAGACGTTCTCGAAGCCGTTGGTCGTCCAGATGGTCGAGAGCAAAACGACGACCAGGATGACGTGGCGGATGCTGGGGATGGTGATGTGCTGGAAGCGCTGCCACGTCGTCGCGCCGTCAATGGCGGCCGCCTCGTAGAGCTCCTGGGGAATGTTCTGGAGCGCGGCTAGGAACGAGATGACCCAGAAGGGGAAGCCGCGCCAGAAGGTCGCCAGGATGACGCTGGGCATCGCCAGCTCGCGGCTCAGGAAGTCGAGTTGGATGGGGATACCCATCAGGTCCAGCATGACGTTGAACGCGCCGCCGTTGGGGGCGTACATCAGCTTCCAGGTCAGGTAGGCGACGAAGGCGGGCATGGCCCACGGCAGCAGCACCAGCCCGCGCCAGATCTGCCGTCCTCGGATGGGCTGGTTGAGCAGCAGGGCGATGCCCAGCCCGAAGACGAGCTTGAGACCCTGGACGCTCGCCACCAGGACGATAGTGTTCACAATCGTCTTCTGGAAGCTGGGGGTCTTCGCCAGGTAGATGTAGTTGCCCAGGCCGATGAATTTCGCCTGGCCGCCGACAATCTGATCCGTGAAGCTGATCCAGATGGCGAAGACGAAGGGGTAGAAGACGAGGGCCAGCAGGCAGATGACGACGGGGGCGACGAGGGCGTAGCCAAAAATCGAGTTGCGCTGGTGCAGCGTCAGCCCTGACTGAGCCTTCTGCCCCTGCGCCAACGGTCGCGCTTGGTGAGCCATACCTACTCCGTATTTCGTAGTGCGTATTTCGTATTTTCTCAGATACGAAATACGCACTACGCATCACGCATCAGTCCTACTTGTACTTATCGTAGATTTGCTGACAGGCCGTCTGTGTCTCCTTGATGGCGTCGTCAATGCTCTTCTTGTCAATGACGATCTTCTGGACCATCTTCGGGGTGAGGAAGTTGGTCTGGTACTCGGCAAAGGCCGCGTTGTTGAGGTCGGGCCAGCCGGGTGGGGTGCCATTCAGCGCCAGGTCGAGCAGACCCTTGTGGACTTCACTGGTCTTGAAGACCGGGGCTTCCTTCTGGCTATTCAGAACCGGGCCATAGATGGCGTTCTGGAAGTAGTCAGCCATGAACTTGTCGTCGGCCAGGTACTGCAGCAAGTCCTTCGCCAGTTCCTTGTTCTTGCTCTTGGACCAGATGGAGCGGTAGTTGGGGCCTTGCGGCGAGACGAGCAGCTTGGGACCCTTGGGCATCGCCGAGTACTTGGTCGCGGCCAGGAGTTCCTTGTCGTTCTGCTGGAGGTTGATGCTGACACTGCCCGTGTTGGCGATGAAGACGGCCTGGCCGGACTGGTAGGCGTTGTTGTCACCTGCGCCGTCCCAGGTGGTGACGCCGGGCGGGAACGCGCCGGCCGCGTATAGGTCGCTGACCCACTTGAGCATCGCGCGCGTCTCAGGGCTGTCAATGGTGCACTTCTTCCCGGTGTCATCGGCGATACGGCCGCCCCAGGCTTGCAGCCAGGTGGTCGTCAGGTTGGCATCGCCCACGTTGGACAGGGCGAAGCCCATCCCATACGTCTTGGGAGGCTTCTGCGCGGCCAGCGCCTGCTTGCCCACCTCTTCCCAGGTGGTGGGCGCGGTTGTGAAGCCGGCCGGCTTCAGAAGGTCTTCGCGGCGGAACAGAACGTTGCCGCCGATGCCAAAGGGGATGCCGGGAATCTTGCCCCCAAAGTCCTTGGGGTCGGTGGACTTGTTGGCCGAGTCGAGCCAGCCGCCGTGCGCCTTGCCGATGGCGGCATAGACATCATCTACCGGCTCCAACTGGCTCTGCTGGCTGAGCAGGAGCATCTGGTCGCGGCCCAGGTCGAAGGCATCGGGCATGTTGCCCGCCTGGATGGCCGCCGAGACGCGCTGGACCGTCTCGTTCTGGTTGATCATGACGACTTCCACTGGCACGCCGCGCGCCTGCCCCCACTCCTTGACCTTGGCGACGAGCATGTTGTTGGCGGCGTCCGAGAAAATCAGGCCGCCCCAGTAGGTGAAGGTGCCTTCGGCCTTGGGCAAAGCCTTCGCTGCCGGGGCTTGTGTGGCAGCAGGGGCCTGGGTCGCGGCGGGTTTGGGCGCATCGGTGGCCTTGGGGGCTTCCGTTGCCTTCGCGGCGGGGGCCTGGGTAGCGGCCGGAGGCTGGGTCGCGGCGGGCTTCGCAGCCGGGGCCTGGGTCGGCGCGGCGGCGGGCGGCGCGGCGGCCTGCTGGGCGCACGCACTCAGCGCGAGACCCAGCAGCAGGACGAAAGTGAGCACGATTCCTCGGACGTGTGGTCGGGGCATTTGTCTTCTCCTCAGTAGTCGGTAGTCGGTAGCCGGTAGTCAGTAGCCAGTAGTCGGTAGTCGGTAGCCCGCACTGACTACCGACTACTTCTATACTCCCTTAGTAACCGTGCATGCTGCCATCGGCGCGGCGGATGGCGGGCAGATACTTGCGCTCCCATGGGTAGCGCCGCGCCAGGTCTTCGTTGATGTCCACACCCAGGCCCGGCGTGTTGGGCAGCTTGAGATAGCCGTCCTCGAACCAGGGGCCACCCGTCATCACTTCGTGGGTCAGGTCGGCGTGGCGCACCCACTCCTGGATGCCGAAGTTAGGGATCGCCATGCCGACGTGAGCGCTGGCCGCCGCGCCGATGGGACCGACATCGCCGGGGCCGTGGAAGGCGGTCTTGATCTCGAACGGCTCGGCCAGGGCGGCCAGCTTCTTGCCCTCGGTGATGCCGCCAATGTGCATGGGCGAACAGCGCATGTAGTCAATCGTCTGCTCGACGATCATGGGCAGGATTTGATACTTGCTGCTGATAATCTCGCCAATACCCAGCGGCGTCGTGCTGGCCTGGCGGACGAGCTTCATGCTAGGCGCGTGTTCCGGGCCGATGGGGTCTTCCAGGAACATGAGCTTATATGGCTCCAGGTCTTTGGCAAGCCGCGCCGCCTGGATAGGGGTCAGCCGGCCGTGGGCATCATGGAATAGCTCGACATCCCAGCCGGCCTTCGCCCGCAGGTGGTCGAACAGGCGCGGCGCGATCTGGAGGTACGGCTCTGGCTCCCAGACGCCCTCGTAGGGCAGGCGCTCGGTCTTGGAGCGTTGGTAGTCAGGGTCGTTCTGGTCCTCCGCGCCGTAGCCGCCCGGCATGCCCGGCGTCTGAACCTGGGCGCGGATGACCCGATAGCCCTGCTCTTTGCGCTGCAGGACGTTGTCGGTGACTTCCTCGAAATCGCGGCCGTGGGTGTGAACATAGGTCAGCAAGCCGCGCCGCGTCGGCCCGCCGAGCAAGGAATAGACCGGCAGACCCGCTACCTTGCCCTTGATGTCCCAGAGGGCCATGTCAATCGCGGCCAGGGCCGAGTTATGGATGGGGCCGCCGCGCCAGTACGCGCCCTTGTAGAGGTACTTCCAGATGTCTTCAATCGCGCCGGGGTCGCGGCCAATCAGCGTCGGCGCGAGATGGTGTTCCAGAAGGGCGGCTACTGCCAGTTCGCGTCCGTTCTTGGTGCCCTCGCCAACACCATACACGCCCTCGTCGGTCAGGATTTTGACGAGGGTGTAGGTCTGTCCGACTGGGCAGGTGACGATGACGCGTACCTCTGTAATCTTCATTGATTGCCTCAAGGCTCAATCGGGTTTTGGGTGTGGAATGTGGGCTAAAAGACCGCCTGGTACGGGGT
>JAHCIP010000519.1 GCA_026129165.1 Anaerolineae bacterium | reverse complement strand
ACCACAAGACCCTGTTCCGCCTGGAGGGTGCGTAGGTCATGGTGCAGCCGTTCGCGTACCGCCAGGTCGAGGGCCGAGAATGGCTCGTCCATGAGCAAGACGCGCGGCTCGGCGGCCAGGGCGCGGGCGATGGCGACGCGCTGCTGCTGGCCGCCCGACATCTCGGCCGGGGTGCGGTCGGCCAGGTGGGCGATGCGCAGATGGTCCAGATACGCTAGAGCGCGAGCGCGGGCATGGGGCTGCCGCCACAGGGCGTAGGCGACATTATCCACCGCCGTCATGTGCGGGAACAGGGCGTAGTTCTGGAAGACATAGCCGATGCGCCGCTGGCGGGCGGGGATGTTCACCGGTGGGCCGGGGCGGCGGCGGCGGAAGAAGGTCACGCCGTCCAGCGCGATTTCGCCCGTGTCGGGCGCCGCCAGGCCGGCGATGGCGTTCAGCGTCTGCGTCTTGCCCGCGCCCGATGGACCGAACAGGACGAGAATCTCGCTGCCCAGGTCAAGCTGAACGTTCAGGACGAAACTGGCTAGATGTTTCTGGATGTCTAGGTGGAGCCGGGGGGGGTGGGCCATGGTTGGTGGAGGGTTAGCGAACCGTCGGTCGGTCGGGCCGTTCGAGGCGGCGCACCCACAACAGGCCGCCGAAGGCGAGGGCGGTCAGGGCCAGGACCATGACATTGGCCTGGTCATACTGCCGGCTCTGGACGGCGTCGTAGACGGCCAGGGGCAGGGTTTGGGTGCGGCCTGGGATATTGCCCGCTACCATCAACGTCGCGCCGAATTCGCCGAGCGCCCGCGCCGACCCCAGGATGGCCCCAGCTAGGATACCACGGCGCGCCAGGGGCAGGGTCACGCGCCAGAAGACGACCGGCTCCGATGAGCCGAGCGTGCGGGCCGCGTTTTCCAGTGCGCGGTCCACATTGCCAATCGCCGCCCGTGCGCTCTGTACCATCAGCGGCAGCCCCACAATGGTGGAGGCGATGGCGGCGGCCTGCCAGGTGAACACCAGCCGCAGCCCGAACCACTCCACCAGTGGGCTGCCCCGCCCCAGCGCGATGAGCAGATAGTAACCGAGGACGCTCGGCGGCAGGACCAACGGCAGGTTGATCACCGTCTCGACCAGGGTCTGGCCGCGAAACCGATGGCGGGCCAGCAGCCAGGCCAGCGCCAGGCCGAGACTGATGATACAGACCGAGGCGACGGCGGTGACCTGGAGCGTGAGCCAGAAGGCGAGCCAGTTCATTTGGCCTGAACCTCGCCTGGCAGAACGAACCCGTACTTGACCATTATGGGGCGGCCCTGGGGGCCGTTGATGAACTGGGCGAACTGGCGGGCCTGCGCCTCGTGCTGCGTTCCCTTGATGACGGCCAACGCCTGGTTCAACGGCGTGTGCAGGTCATCGGGAACCAGCGTCCAGCGGCCCTGGCTCGTCTTGCTGAGAGACAGGGCGACGATGGCGACGTCCACGTTGCCGGTATCGGCGTACTGGAGCGTTTGAGACACATTCTCACCAAACACCAGCTTGGGCTGGACGGCCTCCCACACGCCCGCTGTCTGGAGCGCCTCGCGGGCCGCCACACCATAGGGGGCGTGCTCCGGGTTGGCGATGGCAATCTTCTGCACCTCCGGCCGTGTCAGGTCTTCGATACGCTCCACCCGAATGGCGCTGTCAGCCCGCGTCCAGAGCGTGAGCCGTCCCTGCGCGTAGAGGGCCTTGGTAGACGAGATAATGAACCCCTCCTGCTCTAGCTGTTCGATGAAGGAGACATTGGCCGCCGCGAACACGTCTACCGGGGCACCCTTTTCAATCTGCTGGGCTAGCTGTCCCGTCGAGCCAAAGTTGAAGACGACCTGATGGCCTGTCACCCGTTCGAACTCGCGGCCTAGCTCCTGGAATGCGGGCGTCAGGTCGGACGCTGCCGATACCGTCAGCGTCACCTTAGACGCCGGAGTGGCGGTCTGACAGGCCCCGAACAGACTTGCGACCAGCAGGAGCGAGAGAAGCAGGACAGACTTGGGCATCAATACTTCCTTTAACTAGCGAACAGAACAGGCGGGTACTCACTGAATGAGTAGGCTTACATTATACACCGTTGTGGGCGCCTGTCAAGGCTGCGGGGCAGTCGCAGCCTTGACAGGCGTGGAACTTCCGTCCACAATTAGGGTTATGTACTGACTCCAGGAGGCGACCATGAGTCCAATGGTCAAATTGCCCCTGACCATCGAACATGCCTTGCTCGGCCTGCTCTATCGGCGGCCCCTGCACGGCTACCAACTCCACCAGGAGTTGACCGAGGCGCACGACCTGGGCCTGGTCTGGCGGCTCAAAGAGGCGCAACTCTATCGGCTGCTCGGTCGGCTGGAGGAAGAGGGCTACATGGAGGCAACCAGCGAGGCGCAGGGGACACGGCCTCCACGTAAAGTCCTGAGCCTGACCCCGACGGGTGAGGCTGCTTTCCTGGCCTGGGTGCGCGCGCCCGTGCATCGGGGGCGTGAGTTGCGCCTCGAGTTCCTTGCCAAGCTCTACTTTGCCCGGCAGCTAGGTGGGGAGACGGTGCGCAATCTGATTGAGGCGCAACGCCAGGAACTTCAAGAGGCCCTGGACGACCTCACCCGTCAGGCGGATCGGCTGCGTCAGACGCGCATCTACGATTGGCTCGTCCTGGAGTTTCGTATCGGGCAGATGCGGGCTATGCTGGCCTGGCTGGAGACATGCGCGACAGCGCTGGCCTTCCCTCCCTCTCCCTCTGGGAGAGGGTCGGGGTGAGGGTCTGTGGCGGTCGTGGTGGGGCAAGACCCACCCCCCCCACCCCACACCCCACGGGAGGGGGGGG
>JAHCIP010000518.1 GCA_026129165.1 Anaerolineae bacterium | reverse complement strand
CACCATCGGCCGTCGCCGTGCCGCTCGAAGCGGCGAGGCTGCCAGGGACTAGGCTCAGACCCGCTGGCAGGGTAGCGGTCACCGTCGTCGTCGCGTCCAACGCGCCCCGGTTGCGCAAGCTCAGCGTGAAGTTGACCACATCACCCGCGTACACCTGCGTCTTGTCGGCAAGGGCGACCGACGGCGAGAGGTCGGGGACGTTGACGCGCACGCGGGTAAAGACCTCACTCTGCAAGCCTGTCTCGTCCACCAGAGTCCCGCGGTTGACCAACTCCGCGCCCGGCGGCAGCCCCGCCGGCACGGTGACGCGATAGCGAACCCCATGCGTCTCCCCCGGCGCCAGCGGCCCCTCCCAGACAACCCGCCCATTCTCTAGCGTCCCCCCAATCAGACTGTCAGGGACTATCTGCGCGCCGGCTGGCAGTGGGTTCTCCAGCCGCACGCGCTCGCGGCGCAGGCCCGTATTGGAGCGAATATCGAGGCTGAACGTCACCGTGTCCCCATCAGCCGCAATGGCCTTGTCGGCGCTCATCTGTGACGCGCCGAGGGGACCGAGCCAGCCGAGGGCGCGTCGCAGCACCAACGCCAGGTGGTCGGAACCGAGCGTCTCGATGGGCAGAGCGAAGAAAGCGGTGCGGTAGCGGCCGGCGTCGCGGCGGATGCCCACCGGCCGGCCGTGGCTCCCGATAAACGCCGCCTGGGCGAAGGCATTGGGCGTCAGGGCGTCAGAGTGGTTGTAGCGTGTCGAGCCAAGCACGCCCTGGAAGTCGAGGGCGAATGGCCCCAGGCCGTCGCCAACCGGGTCGTCGCGCACGCCGACGAGGGTGACGGTTTGCAGGTCCTCCGTATGCGTGAGCACGCCCAGGTAGTCGGCGGCGAAGCGCGTCAGGCCCGCCGTGAACAGGTAGTCCTGCGACGAGAGGAGCAGCCGGCCGCCATTGTTCAGGTATGTCGTCAGGCGCGCCTCGTCGGCGGACGAGAGGGTATCGAGGAAGTCGTAGCCCGTGAACCAGACAACCACCGGGTAGAGATTCAGGCGGTCGGCTGGCGGGCTGCCGCGT
Organism: Anaerolineae bacterium; assembly: GCA_026129165.1. Lineage (GTDB taxonomy): Bacteria > Chloroflexota > Anaerolineae > Epilineales > JAHCIE01 > JAHCIE01. Next base: position 1,828 of record JAHCIP010000518.1, on the reverse strand, counting down.
CCCTGCGTTCCCGCCTGCCCACTATCCCAGTCGTCGTAAGGCACACCGCCCAGCTGCAGGGCGCGGGTGTACACATCCTGGACATTGACGAACTGGTCGTCGTCCACCAGCAGGACGGGGGCCGGGGTCTTGGACACCAGTTGCACCGTCTGGGGGACGGTGTTATCCCCTCGGCTCATCACCTGCACCGTCGCGGTATCGCGGGTATTCCAATCCGTGCCTGGCGGAATGCGCACGCTCACCGCCAGGTCGCGCGTCATGCACTTGTCCAGGCTGAGGCTGTCCACCGCTCGGCCTGTCGCCGGGTCGAGAACCTGCGTCGGCCAGCGGGCATCGGTCACGCGAACGGTGTAGGTGTCGTTCTCAGCGCCGATATTGCGCAGGCGCAGCGTGTAGGTGATGAAGGCCCCCGCGCCCGCGACTTCCGCCTGGCTTGGCGCGTAGAGCGTCAGGGCGCGGGCTGGCGTCGGCGCGGCGACGGTCTGGATCGCCCGGTCCAGCAACTCGGCGCGGTTCGCCAGGCCGCGCACTCCCTCGACGCCAAACGCCAGGTAGAGCGACCGATGCGGTACACACGTATCCACCAGCACGCCGGCGCGGCGGTCGCCTGGGTAGAGCGCGGCGACCGTGCCCGCTTCGGGTTTAACTTGTTCGATCACATCCACCGACGTCTGGTTGTCGGCGCTGTCCGCCCCGTTTAACTGCCATGTCAGCCCCGCCAATGGCCCCGCCCCCTGCGCTGCGGTCGCCCCCCCATTGTCCACCACGTAGCGGGCGTTGAGCATGTTGCGGAAGTACTCCGTAACGACGCCCGTACCGCCGCCGTCCCAGTAGGCGATGTCCTGGCCGCTGATAATCAGCCGACCGCCCTGGCGCAGATAGTCGGCCAGGAGACGGTCCGCGCCCACGAGGCGCGGCGCGTCGCCTGGGCTGGACCAGACGACGATGTCGTAGGCTTTGAGCTTGTCCAGCGTCAGCCCGTTGTTCTGGACGGAACGGACAATGTGCGTCGTGTGCAGGTAGTCGCGGGCGTCCAGCGCGGCCTCGTAGAACTGCGTCGTATTGGCGGCATACCAGCCGCCCGTGTCCACCAACAGGATGGTCGGCGCGGACGGCAGACTGAAATTCTGCTCCGCCACGGCTCCCGCCGCCGGAACTGTTACTTGGGCGCGGCCGATACGATGCCCCCGCTGCTCGACCCGCAGCCGATATGTCCCTGGCGGCAGGGCCACGCTATAGGCGCCATTGGCCGCCTGCGCCGTGGTGGTTACCGGGGTGTTCTCGACAATGACGGTCGCCGCCAGGGGCGCGCCGGCCGTATCCGTCACACGCCCCAAAATCACGCCCACCGGCAGCAGCGCCAGCTCAAAATCCACGCGGACATGCGCTCCATCTCCCACGCTGACAGCCCGTCGGCGCACGGCTTGATAGCCAAAGGCGGTCGCCGCGACCTCATACAGACCCGCCTGGAGGGGTACGGTATACGCGCCCGTGGCATCTGTCGTCAGCCGGATGGAGGCCCCTGTCCCCAGTGAGGTGACACTGACCTCCGCGCCCGCTATCGGCCCGCCATCGCCTAGCCGCGTCACACGCCCCGTGAGCTCGCCCGAACCGAGCAAGTAGCTGAGGGCAGCATAGGCGTCCACCAGCCCCGCGCCGACATTGTTGTTGGGCACGGGGTCCGGCCCGATGGGCCGGGCCGTGGCGCGAATGATCGTGGCGATCTGGTCCGGGCTGAGGTCGGGGTCCGCCTGGCGGAGCAGCGCGGCTACACCGGCCACCAGGGGGGTCGCCATCGAAGTGCCATCAATCACGACATAGCCGCCGC
>JAHCIP010000517.1 GCA_026129165.1 Anaerolineae bacterium | reverse complement strand
CGAGGTCAAGGCCGCCGCGCCGACCGTGGCGGCCGCCGTTCAACAGGCCGCGCCGACAGTCGCCGCTGCGGTCGCGCCCAAGGCGACAGAAGCCCCGAAGGCGGCAGGCGCAGCGCCCGCCGCAGGCGCCTACAGCCCAACAGCGCCCGGCAAGAAGGGCGGCCAGGTAACCGTGGGTATCTGGCAGGAGCCAGACAACCTCAACCTGAATCTCAGCTCGTTGACCGTCACCGGTGAGGTCCTCGCAGGTGTCGCCGAAGGCCTCGTCAAGGCTATGCCCGACGGAACCTACGCCCCGGCCCTGGCGGTTGACATCCCCGACCAGAAAAACGGCGGCGTCAGCGCCGATGGCAAGACCATCACCTGGAAGCTGAAGCCGGGCGTCAAGTGGTCGGACGGTACGCCTCTGACCTGCGACGACGTGAAGTTCACCTGGCAAGCCATCATGACCCCCGATGTCGGCGTCATCAGCACGGTCGGCTGGCGTGAGGTCGAGAGCATCGACTGCCCCGACCCCAACACCGTGGTCATTAAGTACAAGCAGCCCTACGCGGCCTATCGCAGCCAGATGATGGACAAGGTCCTGCCCAAAAGCGCGGGCGATCCCGCCAAAATGAAGGACTGGGCCTACAACACCAAGCCGGTGGGCACCGGCCCCTTCAAGGTCGATGAGTTCCAGCGCGGCAGCTATATCGCCCTCTCCCGCAACGAGAACTACCGCGAAGCGGGCAAACCCGTCCTGGACAAACTCATCTTCCGCATCGTTCCTAGCTCCGAGGTCGCCAAGCAGTTGCTCCGCTCCGGCGAGATTGACGTCATGTGGAACAACACCGAGGCTGACTACCCTGAGCTACAGAGCATGCAGGGCGTCAAGGTGAGCGACCCCGTGCAAATCGGCGGCGAGCGCCTGATCCTCAACCTCACCAAGCCCGGCGAGCCGTCGGACAACAAGACGCCGCACCCGATGTTGGGCGACCTCAAAGTGCGCCAGGCCATCGCCTACGGCATCAACAAGCAGCAAATCATCGATAAGCTCCTGTTCGGCAAGGCGCTGCCCGGCACCAGCGAGCTGAACGCCGGCTTCTTCAACTGCGAGGATGTCAAGCCCTTCCCGTACGACCCGGCCAAGGCCGAGCAGTTGCTGGACGAGGCGGGCTGGAAGAAGGGCGCCGACGGTATCCGCGAGAAGGACGGCCAGAAGCTGCGCCTCAAGTACCAGACGACGACCGGCAACAAGCTCCGCGAGGACTCCCAGGTGCTGATTGTCGAGGATATGAAGAAGATCGGTATCGACTTCTACATCGAGAACCAGCCCGCCAACGTCCTCATCAGTAGCTGGGCCAACAAGTCGCCACGCAAGTGGGGCAACTTCGATATCATCATGTACACCACCAACGGCTCCATCGACCCCCACTCCCAGATGCTGAACTACTTCACCTCCGGGTCAATCCCATCGCCCGAGAATCAGGGCGGCATCAACTACAGCCGCTGGAATGACCCGCAGACCGACCAGGACATCGCCAAAGCCGGCACACTGACGGACCTTGCCGAGCGCAAGAAGCTGTACTGCGACGCCGCCAAGCGTGTCACCGATGGCGCATCACACATCTACCTGTACCAGCGCCGCCAGATTGGCAGCGCGCGAGACAGCCTGCAGAACTTCCAGGCCAACCCGTGGTCCGGCTACCTGAGCTGGAACGCCGAAGACTGGTGGACGAACAAGTAGAGTAGAGATTGGAGAGTAGAGATTAGGGCTTAGGGTAGGAGACACAATGTCCCATCCCTAATCCCTAATCTCCTCCTCAGGAGTGACGCATGACCCGCTACGTCATCCGCCGCCTGCTGCAAGCTATCCCTCTCCTGATTATCATCAGCATCATCGTCTTTGCCATGGCGAATGCCCTGCCGAGCGGGCTAATGGGCGCGTATGAGAGCAACCCCAACATCAGCAAGGAAGACCTGGTCCGCCTTCAGGAGCAGCTAGGCCTCAACACGCCCGTCCACATCAAGTACGCTAACTGGCTCAAGAACATCCTGCAAGGCGACCTGGGTTACTCCCTGGCCGAGCGTCGACCGGTCAAGGACATGATCAGCGAGCGGCTCCCGAACACGCTGATTCTGGGGCTTACCGCCTTCATCGTGTCCCTTGCCATCGCCATCCCGTTGGGCATCATGTCGGCGCGCCGGCAATATTCCATGTTCGACAACGTCACGACCACCCTGGCCTTCATGGGCCAATCCATCCCCATCTTCTGGTTCGGCCTGATTCTCATCATTGTGTTCAGCGTCTGGCTCAAGAACCCGGTTACGCAAAAGCCGCTCTTCCCGGGGGGCGGCATGTATACCATTGGCGCGCCCTTCTCCATCTTCGATCGCGTGCATCACCTCGCGCTACCCGTGGTGATGCTGGCCCTGGTGGGCGTGGCCCAGTACATGCGGTATCTGCGGTCGAGCATGCTCGACGTCGTGCATCAGGACTATATCCGTACCGCCCGCGCCAAGGGATTGAGTGAGCAGACGGTTGTCAATCGCCACGCCATTCGCAACGCCTTGCTACCTCTGGTGACCATCATCGGCCTGGAGATACCGACCCTGGTCGTGGGGGCGGTCTTCACAGAGACCATCTTCTCGTGGCCGGGCATGGGTCGCCTGTTCGTCAACTCAGCCAGTCTCGGTGACTACAATGTGGTCATGGCGATCATTATGTTGAGCGCGATTTTCGTGATCGGCTTCAACCTGGTCACCGATATTGCGTACGCCTTTCTCGACCCACGCATCCAGTACTCGTAAGACGGGGAGCGCCTATGGCCAGTAATACCTCAACGACGCCCGCCGCCGCCCCAACCATTGCCCCCCCACGTCCGCAGCGCCAGGACAGCATGCTAGCCATCACCTGG
>JAHCIP010000516.1 GCA_026129165.1 Anaerolineae bacterium | reverse complement strand
CGGGTCTGACCAGTGCCCTGAGGGGTAGGCTGGTTCTGGCTCTGGCCGCTCGACTGCCCCTGGTTTTGGGCCAGTCCCTGGTTGCGGGCCTCTTCCTTCGCCACCGTCTTGACGTTCTCGGCGGCGGTCTGGAGCTCGTCCTTCGCCGTCGCCAGCGTCTCCTGAGCCACGCCTGCGACCTGGTCCAGCTTCTCCTGGGCAAACGTCTGCGCCTTGTCCATCAAGTTGTCGCGCATCTCGCCCATCAGCTCGCGCTCCTTCTCCGTGCCAGGGGCGGCGAGACCGATGGCTGTGCCGAGGGCGATGGCAATCGCGCCGACAGCCATCGGGTTCTCGTGCAGCATTTGTTGGACGCCGCCCTTGGCGCGGCGGGCGCGGCGCATGGTGGCATAGCGCATGTCCACCGCGCGGTCGCCCACGCCGCTCGCCACATCACCGACTGTGTGGGCCACGTTCGACGCCGCGCCACTCACGGCATGCGCCGCGGTGGAGGCAGCGCCCGTCACGGCATCCGATCCCGTCGCCGCGGCTCCGCTCACCTTGTCCGCCGCCGTGGAAGCCGCCCCGGTCACGGCGTGCTTGGCGCTGCCGGCCACGTCGCCCACCTTGCCAGTGACCTGGCTCAAGCGGCCCTCTTCCTCGTAGCTCGCCGACCGGCCGTACTGCCCACCATAGCCACGATACTCGCCGCTGTAGCCGCGCGCCTCGCCCGTGTACATGTTGCGCTGCGAGCGATAGGTCGCGTTCTCGTCATAATCGTACTCGTTGTCGTCGTCGCCGCCCTTGAAGAGCAGCCAGCCAATGCCGATAGCCGCCAGAGCCGCCGGCACCGGGTTCTCGCGAATCCGCGCCATCAACCCATTCCCCTTCGACCGCGCTGTGGTACTAGCATAGTTCGCCATGTCTTCTACTCTCCCTATGGTTGCTGAGTGCAGGGCCTGCTTGCCCTGGCTAAATGCCTCCTGAACCGCCGCCCGCGCCGCCTCCTTGGCCGCCTCGGTCGCGTCCTTCACCGTATCAATCGCTTGATCCTTGATGTAGGAGGGACTGAGCCGTTCCTGGATAGCCTCGATGGTCTCACTCATATCCGCCCGCGTCTGCTCGATCTGGGCGCGAATCTCCTCCGGGTCCTCGCTCGTCTGGGCGGCCTCAGCGTCTATGCGCTGCTCTACCGCGTCTGCTGTTTCGCCCATGCGGCGTCCTCCTTCAGCGTTTCAATCGTCTGCTGCGGCGCCAGGTTCTCCTGCTTGAGACCGTTCACGCCACTCATGGCAATCGCGCCACCCACGGCTGCCAGGATGATGCCTACCAACAGCGCGGCAACCCATAGGGGGAGCCAGATGTCCAGCAAGACGATGAGGCCAGCGACAATGGCCAGGAGCCCGGCATAGGCCAGGGCCCCGCCCACACCGATAATCCCGGCATGTTTGCCGACATGGCTGGCTTTCTGGGACATCTCCGCCTTGGCAAGCGCTACTTCGTTGCGGACAAGCAGCCCTGTGTCGCGCGCCAGGTCACCCAACAGCTCGCCTAGCGAGCGATCTTCTGTCCGCTGCATGATTATTCCTCCGTGCGGCCCATGCGACCCGTCGAGGTCTCACCCATCCGTCCCGTCGAGCCGCTCCGGCCCATACTGCTGCTACCGCCGGTTTGCCCGCTGTAGCCCGTAGAACCGTAGCCGGTGGACCCGTAACCGGTCCGGCTGGTCTGACCCATCGTGCCGGCCGGCCGATTGCCGTAGTTCGAGCTGTAGCTCGATGGATAGTTGGGGCGATAGCCCTGTCCGTAATTCTGCCCATAGTTCTGCCCGTAGCCGCCCTGCCCGTAGCCCTGAGGATAGTAGTCGGGGTAGTCGGGTTCGGGAGCGGAACTCTTCAGGAAGCGAGCGGCCAAGAGGCCGAGGGCGAAGGCGCCGCTGAGAAAGAGCACGGGCTGGCGGCGGGCGAAGCCCTCCACGTCCCGCACCAGGTCATCCACGTTCGAGTCGCGCAGATAGCGCGAGAGGTCCTCAAGCTGGGTCGCCGCCGAGTCGGCCACGCCGACCAGCGGGCCGAGGTTCTGGCCGCGCAACTGCTGCGTCGTTTGCCGCAGCGTATCCGCGACTGCGCCGAGGCTATCCGCCGCCTGTTCCTTCTGGTCGGAAATCTTGGTCGTCGCCACGTCCTTGGCCTGATCCACCACCTGGCCAGCTGTCGACTTGGCCTGGTCCACGACATCGCTCGCCGTTGACTTGGCCTGGTCCACCGCCTGCCCGGCCACGTTCTTAGCCTGGTCCACCGTACTCTGGTTGTCGGTCACGCTGCTGCCACTCTTTGTCTGGTCCTGCCGCCTGGTTGTCGTACCATAGTCCTGCATAGATGTATTCTCCCTTCGTCCCAATCCAGGGTCGTCATAAGTATGTAGGCGTCTTACACAAAGCAAATGACGTGCCAGGCAAGCGAACATAAAACCCCGGCGATGTGTTCGCCGGGGTTTGCGTCAGAGGGTGGCGCAGGCTTTCTGGCCTACGCGAGCAGGCTGGAAAGACTACCGCACAACAGCTTACTCAGACGGGATGATGATCCACAGCAGCAGATAGGGGACCAGGCCGGGCAGGCCGCCTGGCATCAGCAGGAACAGGAAGATAATGCGGAAGATCCAGGGGCTGAGACCGAAAAACTCACCCAGACCCCCGCACACCCCCGCCACAATCCTATCATTGCGCGACCGGCGCAACTTGTTACGCATGGCGACTCCTCTTCGGTGGCGTTCCGAAACTCGTGTATTCGATGGTGCTTGACAATGACTGTCTCTCTCACCATACTCTACGCAGGTTGGCCGTGGAAGTTTTAACTCTTCCTACCCTTCCTACCCTTCCCATCTTCCTATCCTTCCCACCCTTCCTACTCTTGTCACGAGGTTCCCATGCCCGCCCCCACCCACCGTATCCTCTCCGTCCTGTGCTACGCCGTCCGC
>JAHCIP010000515.1 GCA_026129165.1 Anaerolineae bacterium | reverse complement strand
AGCCTGGGCCAGCACTTCCTGCTGGACCAGAGCGCCTTAGACAAGATTGTGGCGGCCGGCGAACTAACGCCGCAGGATACCGTGCTGGAAATCGGGCCAGGGCCGGGACCGCTTACCCGTCGGCTGGCGACGGCCGCTGGCCGTGTCATCGCCGTCGAGGTGGACCAGCGCATGGTCGAGTTGCTCCGCGCCGACGTGGCAGTGGGCCTGCCCGTGACCGTCGTCCACAGGGACATCCTCGAGGTGGACCTGGCCGCCCTCATGGCCGAGCAGGGCGTGACCGACTACAAAGTCGTCGCCAACCTGCCCTACTACATCACCTCCGCCGTGCTGCGACACATCCTCGAAGCCCGCCTCAAGCCGCGCCGCGTCGTCGTCCTCGTTCAGCGCGAGGTCGCCGAGCGCATGGTGGCCCGGCCGCCCGACATGAGCCTGCTGAGCGTCAGCGTCCAACTCTACGGCGCGCCGCGCATCGTAGCCCGTGTCCCCCCCGGCGCCTTTTACCCCCCGCCCAAGGTTGAGTCCGCCGTCGTGCGCATCGAAGTCTACCCCCAGCCAGCGGCCGGCGTCACCGACGTCGAAGGCTTCTTCGAGGTCGTCCGCGCCGGCTTCGGTCAGAAGCGCAAGCAACTCCGCAACTCGCTGAGCCAGGGCTTGCGCCGGCCCGCCGCCGAGATTGACCAGGCGCTCCACGCCGCCAACATCGCCCCCACCCGCCGCGCCGAGACGCTGACGCTGGAGGAGTGGGCGGAGGTGCAGAAAAGACTACGCTAGCGCCAGGCTCGGCACGACGTCCAGCCCCCATCCGCTGCGGCGGCCGCCCTGCCAGGCGAAATAGCCGGCCGCGCCAATCATCGCCGCGTTGTCGGTACACAGCCAGATGGGCGGATAGCGCACCGGCCGGTCCGACTGCTCGGTGATGGCCGCACGGAGCGCGGTATTGGCCGCCACCCCACCCGCCAGCAGCACCTCGGTCGCGTCGTACTCGTCGGCGGCCTGGAGCGTCTTCGTCACCAGCACATCCACCACCGCCGTCTGGAACGCCGCCGCCACATCGGCCACCGGAACCTTCTCGCCGCGCGCTGCGTACTCCCGCGTCAGCCGCAGCACTGACGTTTTCAGCCCGCTGAAGCTAAAGCCATACGTACCGGGCAGCCAGGCGCGCGGCAGGCTGACGGCCTTTGGATCGCCGCTCTGGGCCGCCTTCTGGATGGCCGGCCCCCCTGGATAGCCCAGGTCGAGCATCCGGGCGACCTTGTCGAAGGCTTCGCCGGCCGCGTCGTCGAGCGTGCTGCCCAGCGAACGGAACTCGCCGTGGCCGGTCATCAGGATAAGGTCCGTGTGGCCGCCCGACACGATCAGGCACACCACCGGGAAGCGCGGGTCCTCTTTGGCCTCGTTGGGTGGGACCCGCAGCCAGTTGGCGTAGATGTGGCCTTCCAGGTGGTTGACGCCGACCAGAGGCAGGTGACGGGCCAGGGCCAGCGCCTTGGCAGTGTTGACGCCCACCAGCAGCGAGCCAGCCAGGCCGGGGCCATAAGTAACAGCCAGGGCGGCCAGGTCCCGCCAGCCCACATTGGCCTTGGTCAGGGCTTCTTCGACCACCGGAATAATCGTCAGGATATGCTGGCGTGACGCCACCTCCGGGAAGACCCCGCCATAGGCGGCATGGATAGTCTCTTGCGAGGCGACGACGTTGGACAGGACATGGCGGCCCTCGTCAATCACCGCCGCCGCCGTCTCGTCACAGGACGTCTCAATCGCTAGAATGCGCTGCATTTTGCCTCCTTTCACGACCGCCTGACCGTTGCGCGATCAAGCGGAAAAACAGGACTGTCGCTAGCAGGCGGCCCGCCCCCGATAAGGCAAACAGGAGGCGGAAGCCGATCAGGTCCGACAGCCAGGCGCCCAGCAGCGGGGCGACACAAGCCGCTAAAAATACCGACGTTTGATACACCGCCACATACCGCTCCCGGCCCTGGTCAGGCGTCAGCGAGAGCAGCAGATTGAAGGTCGCCAGGGTATAGCCTGACCAGGCCAGCCCGCCGACAAAGTTGATCATGCCAATGTGCCAGGGCGAAAAGGCAATGGTCCAGAAAAAGGGCAGGATCGGGATGACCAGGCCGGTAATCCGAAATATGCCCATGTCGCCCAGCTTGCGGTACTGCATCCCCCACCAGCGTTGGCCGATGAGGCTGGTGAAGTTGGTGGTGGCCGTCACGATGCCGATGGTCGCGGCGTTCATGCCCAGGTCGCGCACCATAAACACGCTGAAGAACGGGCCAGCCATCGCCAAGGCGAGGTTCCAGACAAACGCCGTCACCGTGAAGGCGACAAACGGCCGTTGCGCCAGCATCTGGCCGACCAGTTCCCGCGCCCCCAGCCGAGGGCCGGCCGGCGGCGGGGGCGGCTCCTGGATCATCGAATAGGCCACCGCGCTCAGGCTGGCGGCGACAAAGCAGATGAAGAACCCCAGTTGGTAGCCGGACCGTTCCCCCAAGCTGCGGATCAAGAAGCCAGCCAGCGGCACGGTCAATAGCGCCACAACGCCCATGGCGAAGTTACGCGACGAAAAGTAGCGGCCGCGCAGCCGCAGCGGTACAAAGTCCGCCGTCAGCGATGTGGCGGCGGGCTTGGCGAAGTTGTCGCAGAAAGTCCGCAGGGCCAGTAAGGCGATCACGGCATAGACCGCGCCGACGCCCTGAAAGATGAACGGAACGACGGCCAGCAGCAGCAAGGGAATCCGCGCGCCGACCCCGCTGAAGATGAGCACCAGCCGCTTCCGCTGCCCCCACGCTTCCGAGACCCGCGCCCCTGGGATGAGCGCCAGCGCGCCCAGCAGGTTACCGATGGCGGTCAGTTGGCCGATCTGCGCCGTCGTCGCCCCTAGCACCAGAGCGTAGAGGGTCGAGTAGGCAAGGACAAACGACTCGCCCACGTTCCAGAGCACGCCATCCACCCAAAACAGGCGCAGG
>JAHCIP010000514.1 GCA_026129165.1 Anaerolineae bacterium | reverse complement strand
CGCGGTCGCGTTCGCCCGGACGTAGGCTGCCACATCGAACTTCTTGAGTAAGCCGCTGTACGCCATGTACCGAATCTTGCCGAAGATGGGCCGCTCCGGCCACGGGCGGACATGGACGCCGCCCAGGCTCCAGGCGATGTTGGTGTAGCCATTGGGGTCGCGCCCGTCTAGCTCATAGCGGTCGTTCAGATAGACCGCGATCTCATAGGCCTCTTCGGGGCTACGCGTCCACTCCAGAATCTTTTTGGCCCAGTACATCCGCATATAGTTGTGCATCTTGCCCCGCTGCACCATCTCCACCTGGGCCGCATTCCACGCCGCGTCGTGGGTCTCCGCCCGCTCAAACTGGTCTCGCGTATAGGTCGCGGGCCGGCTGTCACCGCGATGGTCGTCCAGAGTGCGTCGCGCCCACTCTTTGACCCCCGCCAGGCTGTCATAGTGGGGTTGATATAGGCAGTAGTTGTCGGACAACTCACGTCGAACGATTAACTCTTCTACATAAGCGGTGACGCCCTCGGTGTATTGGGGGCGCAGGCCGTTGACGGCAAGCGCCACGCGCTGGGGGCTGAGGTGGCCGTAATGGAGGTAGGGACTCAGGTCCGATGCGCCTTGCAGCGTTGGGTCGTTGCGAGCGTGTGCGTAGTTCGCCAGGCGCTCCGCCAGGAAGCGCGCCAGGGCTTTCGCCCCAGCCTGGGGACCGGGGATGAAGAAGGGTGTCGGCCCGACCCCGGTATCTACCTGAAGCCAGCGCCGGACAGCCTCCCAGTCGGGTGCCGCGGGCAACGGCTCACCGATCGCCTGGTCTTCTAAAGCGGGGAAGTCAGTCAGATAGTCGGGTAGCAGGCGGTGGACTTTGGGGCGGAAGGTGTACGCCCCAAACTCCTCTTTATCTGAGACGCGCCAGGCGGGGATGACATTATGCGCGTCTACCTCGTAGACCGCGCCGCCCGCTGCCTCGGCAACCGCCGCCCGCCACTGGCGGCCCAGGCGAAGGGGGGAAAAGTCGGTGACAACAACGGCTGCTCTCTCGGCCTGGGCATAACGCGCCACCTGCGCGGCCGGGTCCCCCTGGAGCAGGGAGAAGCCAATCCGATGCGTCCGTAGCTCGGCCTCGGTCTCGGCCAACCCGGCGAGCATAAACTCGTAGTGGCGCTCGGTCGCGCCGAGAAAGGTTGGGGTGAGGGTGAAGACGACGCGGAGGGGTAAGTGGAGGTCAGTGGCCCACTGCTGGGCGTAGAGCAAGGCCCAGTTGTCGTGGGCACGCTGGTCGCGGCTCATCCAATACAGGACAACGCGTCCGTCAGGCCGAGGCGGCATGGTGTTTAGGGCGCGCGCGCGTCGGTCATCCATCATCACAGCAGACATGGGGGTCTCCACAACGGTGTCTTTGCCGTCTCAGAGACTCTTAACTCACAGACCCTTACCTGAGTCGCAGCCACTATCAAAACCCCAGCCCGCGCTCCTTCATAGACACAAAGCGCTGCTGGCCGATGATGAGGTGGTCGAGGACCTGGATGCCGAGCAGGTCGCCCGCCTGGACGATGTCCTTGGTGACGCGGATGTCGTCGCGGCTGGGCGTCGGGTCGCCGCTGGGGTGGTTGTGGACCAGGATGAGGGCCGGGTGGTTGTGGCGGATCGAGTCGCGGAACACTTCGGCCACGCGGACCTGGGCGCTGTTGACCGCCCCCTTGTAGACGGTGCTGATGTCATGCACTCGATTCTTCGTGTCGAGGAGCATGACGCGCAACTGCTCATGGTCGAGCAGCCCCATCTCCACCAGGACGAGGTTGGCGGCATCGGCCGGGCTGCCAATGACCGGGCGGTCTTGCGGGCTGGCCGCCGCCAATCGCTTGCCCAACTCCAACGCCGCCAGCAACTGGCAGGCTTTGGCCTCGCCCAGCCCCTTGATCTCGCCCAACTCCTTGGCCGACGTCCTCGCCAGGCCCGGCAGCCCGCCAAACGTGGTCAGGATGCGCTGCGCCATCATCACGGCGTTCTCGCCCTGAATGCCGACGCGAAGTAGAATCGCCAGGAGTTCGGCGTTGGACAGGGAGGACGGGCCGTGGGCCAGCAGCCGCTCGCGCGGGCGCTCGTCCTCGTGCATGTCGCGGATACGGTGGCCGGTGACGTACTCGGCGGCGGGAGTGGTCATGGTGGCCTCGTAGGTGGATGTAAGGTTGGAAGGTGACGAGGCGGTGGGGGGACGCCAGGTCATTTGAGGCAGAGGATAGCAGAAGCGGTGGCGGAGGTCAAGGCGCAGGTGAAGCATGAGGCGCCTGTGTTTCGGCGAGGGCCGATCGGAGCAGCGCTCGGGCCGACCACAGCATGAGATCCTTCGCCTCGTCGCGCGATAGACCGGCTACGTCGCACAGCCAGACAAGCGCCTCGATGCCCGCCGCCGCCCTGATGGCGTAGACGAGACGCTCGATAGCGTGATCCGACAGCCGTCCGCGTAACGGCTCAAGGGCGTCCTTCAGCCAGCTGATCACTCGTCCCTGGCGCAACAGCAGCTTCTCGCGGTCGGTTCCGACGGGGTCCAGGGCCAACCGCAACGCGGCGCGGAGTCCAGCCTCGTTGTCGATAGTCAGGCGCAGGTACTCGCTCACGACCGCCTCCAGACGCGCTTCGACATCCTCCGCTGGATCGTCCCCAAGCAGTGACCGCAGTTCGGCCTCGGGATACGCCGCGACTAACAGATCGCGCTGACTCGGGAAGTATCGGTACGCCGTCGTGCGCGCGATCGAGGCGGCGGACGCAGCCTCCTCGACGGTGGGGGTGACCCCGCTAGCGATCAGGGCGCGGGCGGCGTCGACCAGCGCCGCCCGCGTCCGCATCTTCTGCGCTGTGCGGCCGGTCGCCTCGTATGGTTGAGAGTCACTCATATATCCTCCACCAGTTAGCGCCCCGCATCAGCGCGGCAAACTTGGGGGCGAAGGCGCCATTGTGCCTATGAAATGGGATTGACATGTCCATAATGGTATG
>JAHCIP010000513.1 GCA_026129165.1 Anaerolineae bacterium | reverse complement strand
GTCGTCAACCCGCACCTGTTCCGGCCCGACGTGCTCACACCTGAGCAACGGCTGGCCGACCGCGCCGCCTTGGGCATCCCGCCCGACGCCGAAGTGATTGTCTACCTGGGTCTGCTCGCGCCCTACCAGGGGACGGAGCACCTGTTGCAGGCGTTGACCTACCTGGCCGCCCGTCGGCCGAGCGTCCACCTGCTGCTCATGGGCTACCCCAATGTGGACCGCTACCGTGACGTGGCCCAGAAGCTAGGCATCGCTGAGCGTGTCACGTTCACCGGCCGCGTTCCCTATGAGGACGCCCCGCGCCGCCTCGCGCTGGGCGACGTGGCCGTCTCGCCCAAGCTCTCGACCACCGAGGGCGCGGGCAAGCTGCTCAACTACATGGCGCTGGCGCTGCCTACCGTCGCCTTCGATACGCCCGTCAGCCGCGAGTACCTGGGCGAGCATGGCCTCTACGCGGCGGCGGGCGATAGCCTGGCCCTGACCGCCGCGCTCGAGCAGGCCCTGGCCGCGCCGAACCGCCTCGCGCTGGGGCGGCGCTTGCGCGAGCACGTGACCCGCGCCTTCCCCTGGGAGGGCATGGGCCGCGCCCTCGTGGGGGTGTACGAGTCGGCACTGAAGATCGGACCGATAGGGGTACCCCTGGTGGGGACCCAGGCAGGGCAGGCAGGTAGGGGCGCGCCCGGTGGACGCCCCGGTCGGTAGGGGCACCCGTTATGGGGACCCAGGCAGGGCAGGCACGAGGCCTGCCCCTACTGCCGGTTATCGTTTCAGGTATCGTAAGCTATGACTGTTTTGGTTAATCAAGGCCGTCGGCCTGGTCTCTGGGCGCGGCTGACTGAATTGTGGCGCTACCGCGAGTTGGTGCGTAACCTGGTGTTGCGCGACCTCAAGGCGCGTTATAAGAACTCGGTGCTGGGCTTTGTCTGGTCACTGCTCAACCCACTGCTGATGATGCTGGTCTTCACCGTCGTCTTTACGGTGATGCTGCCCACCAACATCGATCGCTTCCCCGTCTTTATCCTGTGCGGCATCCTGCCCTGGAACTGGTTCTCCGGCTCGGTCGGCGGCGCGGTCCACACCATCGTCGGCAACGCCACGCTCATCAAGAAGGTCTACTTCCCACGCGAGGCCCTGCCCTTGTCGCTTATCCTGTCCAACGCCGTCAACTTCCTCCTGGCGCTGACCGTCCTCTTCCCGCTGATGCTGGCTTTCCACACGCCCCTGACGCCCTGGCTGCTCTTTCTGCCGGCGCTCATCCTTATCCAGGCCATTTTTACCCTCGGCGTGGCCCTGATTCTGTCTACCGTCAACGTCTTCTTCCGCGACACCGCCGTCATCATGGAAGTCATCCTCCAGGCGTGGTTCTTCCTGACGCCGGTCGTGTATGATATGAAGGTGCTGCCCGAACACAAGCTCATCGCCGGCTACGACATCGAGGTGCGCCGCCTGGCCTACATCCTCAACCCGATGGGGTCGCTCATCGCCAACTACCGCGATATCCTCTACTGGGGTCTGCCGCCGGGCCTGGACTTCCTGCTGCGCACCGCTGTCACCTCACTGATTGTCCTGTTCCTGGGCTATCTGCTCTTCAGCCACTTCGCCCCCCAGTTCGGGGAGGAAGTATGATGAGCGTCGTCGGGAGCCAGGTCGCCGTCCAGTTTGACCACGTCTCCAAGCGGTTCAACCTGCGCCGCGACCGACCGCGCTCGTTCCAGGAGATGCTGGTCAACCTCTTCCGCCCGTCTTCCCAACCGCAAGAGGAGTTCTGGGCCTTGCGCGACGTGAGCTTCAGCGTCGAGCGCGGCCAGGTCGTCGGCTTCATCGGCGCCAACGGCGCGGGCAAGAGCAGCCTGCTCAAGCTCGTCAACGGTATCCTGCCCCCGACCGAGGGCCAGGTCATCGTCAACGGGCGCGTGTCGGGCCTGCTCGAATTGGGGGCGGGCTTCCACCCGGACCTGACCGGCCGCGAGAACATCTACCTCAACGGCTCCATCCTGGGCCTCAGCCGCCGCGAGCTAGACCGCCTCTTCCCCTCGATTGTCGCCTTCTCCGAACTCGACCAGTTCATTGATGCGCCGGTCAAGCACTACTCGTCGGGCATGTACATGCGCCTGGGCTTTGCCGTCGCCATCCACTCTCAGCCGGACATCCTGCTGGTGGACGAAGTGCTGGCCGTCGGCGACGCACCCTTCCAGGCCAAGTGCATGAACCGCATCCTGGACATGAAGAAGCATGGGGTCACCATCCTGTTCGTCACGCACGATATGGAGGCGGTGCGCAAGCTGTGCGACCAGGCGCTCTGGCTGGACGAGAGCCGCGTGCGCGTGGCTGGCCGGCCTGACCGAGTGATCGCCGCCTACCTGGACCATGTGGCGCAGGAACAGTACGCCGCGACGTATGGGGCTGATGAAGTCGACGGAAGACGGAAGACGGAAGACGGGGAGGATAAAAGTCAAGCGGGGGAACTGAACGGACGCGAAGAGGAAGAGGATGGGCGCCCATCCCTGGCGGAACGGTGGGGCACACGCGAGGTCGAACTGGTGGACGTGGAGTTCCTGGACGCCAGCGGCCAGCCGACCGACGCCTTCAACACGGGCGACCCGTTTGTCGCGCGCTTGCACTATGTCGCCCACCACCCGGTCGAGCGGCCCATCTTTGGCATCGTCATCCACAATGAAGAGGGTGTCAAGCTGACAGGCCCCAACACCGTCTTCTCCGGCTTCGACATCGCCCACATCGAGGGGCGCGGCTGGGTGGACTACGCCCTGGACGAGCTACCGCTGCACGCAGGGGTCTACCTGTTCACAGCCACGGTCTACGACCAGCACGAGTATACGCCCTACGACCACCAGGACAAGTACCATTCCTTTCGGGTGCGCGCTGGCGTCCACGAGCACTATGGCCCGGTGCGGCTGCCCGCCCGCTGGGCGCACCACGCCGCCGCCACGACGCCTGTCCAGGGCCTGGCCAATGGGAAGCCGGTAGGCGTCGGACAAAAGGATAGACCATGAACACC
Organism: Anaerolineae bacterium; assembly: GCA_026129165.1. GTDB lineage: Bacteria > Chloroflexota > Anaerolineae > Epilineales > JAHCIE01 > JAHCIE01. The sequence goes on along the minus strand of JAHCIP010000513.1, from coordinate 2 downwards.
TC
>JAHCIP010000512.1 GCA_026129165.1 Anaerolineae bacterium | reverse complement strand
CCTACCGCCGCCGCCGACTCTGCCCCCGCTGCTCGGCGGCGGTCGGGCGCCGGTGACTGGCAACCAGGCTGCCCCGCCCCCCCTCCCCACCGGCGACGGCGAGGCGGTCTACCTGCCGCCCTTCTACCAGGCCGAAGTCGGTGTTGCGCGCCGGCTGCGCCGCGCCCTCGACTCCCAACGCGACCGCCTGGCCGCGTTCAAGCAGGTCAAGTGGGACAAAGCCCTGGCCTATCTGGACGAAGAGGGGCTGAGCCTGGCGCCCAAGCAGGCCGAGGCGGTCCAGGTCGCCCTGTCGCACAAGGTCGCCATTCTGACGGGCGGTCCCGGCACGGGCAAGACCTACACCCTGCGCGCTATCCTCAAACTGCTGGCCGCCCGCAAAAACACTGTCCTGCTGGCCGCGCCCACGGGCCGCGCCGCCAAACGCATGACCGAGGCGACGAGCTATCCCGCCAAGACACTCCACCGCCTGCTGGAGTTCAAGCCGGGCATCAGCTTCGTGCGGGACGAGCAAAACCCCCTCGACGCCGACATGATCATCGTGGACGAGACCTCGATGATTGACTTGCTGCTCATGAACAGCCTGCTCAAGGCCGTAGACGTGGGCAGCCACCTGCTGCTCGTCGGCGACGTGGACCAGTTGCCATCGGTCGGCGCGGGTAATGTCCTGCGCGACCTGATCCAGTCAGGCGTCATCCCGGTCGTGCAACTCAACACCATCTTCCGCCAGGCCCAGGACAGCGGCATCGTGGTGAACGCGCACCGCGTCAACGCGGGGGAGTTTCCGAAGTTCGCCTCGACCCCGCCGGGTGACTTTTTCTGGGTCGAGGCCGCCGACCCCGAGACAGCCGCCGAGCGCGTCCTGCAAGTGGTTACCGAGCGCATTCCCAAGCGCTGGGGGCTGGACCCCATTGATGACATCCAGGTGCTGACGCCCACCCATCGCGGCGAGGCCGGCGTTTCCGCGCTCAACCAGCGCCTCCAGGCGGCCCTCAACCCACCGGCCGAGGGTCGGGCGGAGCGCGTGCTGGGCAGCCGGACATTTCGCGTCGGCGACAAGGTGCTGCAAATCCGCAATAATTATGACAAAAAAGTCTTTAATGGGGATGTGGGACGCATCGAGGCGATAGACTTGGAGGAGCAGAGCGTCCGCGTGCGCTTCGACCCGGAGCTGGTTGATTATGAATTCCATGAGCTAGACGAACTCGTCCTCGCCTACAGCATGTCGGTGCATAAGTCACAGGGCAGCGAGTATGCCGCCGTCGTCATGCCCCTGGTGACGCAGCACTACATGCTGCTCCAGCGCAACCTGGTCTACACCGGCATCACCCGCGCCAAGCAGCTCGTCGTCCTCGTCGGCCAGAAACGCGCGCTGGCAATGGCCCTCCACAACGCGCAGATCGCCAAGCGCAACTCGCGCCTGGCACACCGCTTGCGGGCGCAGGACTTTATTCCTTGATAGCCTATTTCACCAGGAGGGATACTGTGGATCAAGCTCTAGAGAAGGACCTGACCGATCTGGAAGCCATTATTGACGCGCTGCCGGAGTACCTGACGCGCAGCGAGTTGTACACCAATTTGCCGCGCCCGAACCAGGCGCGGCTGTCGCTGCCCGTCAGTATTGGCGTGGCGCAGGACCGTTTGCAGGCGTTGCGCCAGCGGGCGGGAAACACCTCCGAATTCCAGGCGCGGTTGGCCGGCCTGGAAGGCAAGCTCCAGGCCATCAGCCGCCTCTACCCGGACGAGTACCAACGCAAGCTCGCCAGCGAGCAGCGCAGCCGCACCAACACCGCTCGCTGGCGGGCCGAGGACGAGGAGGAGGAACGCGACCGCTGGGAGAAAAAGTAACGGATGAGGAAGACGGATGACGGAGAAAGAATGGATTGGTCCTTGGTCCTCCGTCATTCGTCCTCGGTCCTCGGTCCTTCGTCCGTCCGCCAGTACACCCCGTGGTCGCGGGCCATGAGATGGCTGTCCACCAGGTAGCGGCGCAGGCTCGCCGCGTCGGGGTAGACATCTTGCAGGATAGCGTTGACCTCACGCTCGGGGTAGCGGCGGCCCGGCTCGAACAGCCCGGCCAGGTAGCGCAGAATCACCTGGCGTTTCTTGTCCTGGATGGGGATGGACTTGAGCCGGCCGTCCACCATAAAGTCGCGCATCGTTCGCGCCTCCAGATCGTCGCGAGCGGGCGCGGGGGCTGGCTCGGCGTTCGGCTCGCTCATCTGGAGGAGCGCCTGGGGCAAGGCGCGGAGACGCTCGGCCTGCAAGTGGTACACATAGCCGCCCGACTCGGCGCGGGGAACAACCAGGTCAAGCTCGCCCAGCGCGCTGAGGACGTGCCCCACAAAGCGGGGGCGTAAGCCCGTCGCAGCCGCGAGTTGCTCCTGTGTCATGGGGCGGTCGGCCAATAGAGCGACTACCTTCAGAAAATCGGCATTATTCAGCACGCGGAATGTGGATAACACAGTCTCAAACGACGTCGTCGGGTTCATCACCCCCTCCTATCGCCTTCTCCGTCGCGGCCTGAATCAGGTCGGCCACCTCGGTCAGCCGCTTCGTTTGCAGCCCGTAGATGTGGTAGTGGCCCTCAACGCGGGCGGCCACCAGGCCCATATCCCCTAATCGCTTGAGGTGGTGCGACACGGTGGACGGACTCAGCCCGACGTTGGCGGCGAGTTGCTCCACGGTGCTCGGCTCGCGGGCCAGCAGCCCGACCAGCCGCAGCCGGGTGGCGTCGCTCAGCGCCTGGAAGAAGGGGAGCAGCCCCTCTAACTGGTTGTCGGTCATACGTTATTCCTCTCAAATCAATTTGACCCTCATCAATTTGATTTTATAACAGAAACGCGCGGGGGTCATCAGCCGGATGGATGACCCCCGCGCGTCTTTCGAGTGAACGTACTGGCGCTGACGCAACACATTCACCACTGAGGACGCCGAGCTTCATGGCGAGCGGGTAGGGCGCGGGAAGGGACGCGGCGCATCGGTGGGCGGCGGGCTGGTTGGCGCGGGGGCCGAGGTGGGTGGAGGGG
>JAHCIP010000511.1 GCA_026129165.1 Anaerolineae bacterium | reverse complement strand
GCGCGGACACCAGCACCGGACGGCGTCCGGCGGGCCTGCGCTGGACGAGGTTCTCGATCCGCGCCCGCGCCTCGGGGTCGAGGCGGTCGACCTTGTTCCAGACCTCGATCAGGCGCGCTTCGTCGTGCGGCTCGATGCCGAGCGAATCCAGCACCTGCTCGACGTCCAGCGATTGGGCCTCGGTGTCCTCGTGCGACACGTCGCGCACGTGCAGGATCACGTCGGCCTCGATGACCTCCTCCAGCGTGGCGCGGAACGCGGCCACCAACTGGGTGGGCAGCTTCTGGATGAAGCCGACGGTGTCGGTGAACAGCGCCTCGCGGCCGCCCGGCAGCTTCACCCGCCGCGTCGTCGGGTCAAGGGTGGCGAACAGCATGTCCTCCGCCAGGACGTCCGCGCCCGTCAGCGAGTTGAGCAGAGTGGACTTGCCGGCGTTGGTATAGCCGACGATGGCGACGACGGGGATGTCGGAGCGTTGGCGCTGGCGGCGGTGGAGGGCGCGCTGCTTGCGCACGTCCTCCAGGTCGTGCTTGAGGTGGCCGATGATGCGGCCAATCTCGCGGCGGTCCACTTCCAACTGCGTCTCGCCGGGGCCGCGCAGCCCGACGCCCCCCGAGCCGCCCCGGCCTGCCGCCCCACCCGTCTGACGCGCCAGGTGGGTCCACATGCGGGTCAGACGCGGCAGGCGGTACTCGTACTGGGCCAGCTGAACCTGGAGCTTGCCCTCGCGGGTGCGGGCGTGCTGGGCGAAGATGTCCAGGATAAGGGCGGTGCGGTCGAGGACCAGCCCCCCCACCCCCTCCTCCAGGTTACGCTGCTGGCCTGGCGACAGCTCGTCGTCGAAGACGACCACCTCCGCGCCGGTCTCGCGCTTGAGCAACTGAATCTCCTCGACCTTGCCCTTGCCGACATAGGTGGCCGGGCTGGGATGGTCCAGGCGCTGGCTCGTGCGGGCGACCACATCCAGGCCGGCGGTCTTAGCGAGGGCCGCCAGTTCATCCAACGAGGCGTCCAGGCTAAACAGCGGCTCGCCGCGCTTGAGTTCGACCCCCACCACCACCGCTTTCTGGCGTGGGGTGGCCGTCTCGATGATGCGATTCGACATTCGTTATGTCATTCCTTTCTTGATGGAGGGCGGAGGCGTGTGACGTGATGCGTATTGCGTATGCCCTATTCCGTCTTCCGTCCTCCGTCCTCCGTCCTCCGTCGCTTCTCACGCGTGCACCGGCGCCAGGTCCAGCGTCTTCAGGCGGGTCATGGCTTCGTCCAGGTCGGCTTCGGTGACGGCCAGCGAGGCGCGCAGGTAGCCCTTGCCCTGGTCGCCGTACTCGCGGCCCGGCGTCAGCCACACCCCGGCCTGCTCCAGGGCATACATGGCAAACGCGTCATCTTCCCAGCCCTCCGGCGCCTGCGCCCAGACATAGAGGGATGCCTTGGGCAGGTCGGCCTTCAAGCCTACGGCGTTCAGCCCGCGCACGACGACGTCGCGGCGGCTGGCATAGACCGCGTTGCGGCCTTCGAGCCAGCCCTGGTCGCCCGTCAGGGCGGCGGCGGCGGCGTACTGAATCGCGTTCGGGATGCCCGTGTCCACGTTGTTCTTGACGCGGTTGAGGGCTTCGAGGGCGCGGGCGTTGCCGACGGCCATGCCGATGCGCCAGCCGGCCATATTGTACGTCTTGCTCAGTGAGTTAAACTCAATGGCGATGTCCTTCGCCCCCGGCACGTTGAGGATGCTCGGCGCGGCGTAGCCGTCGTAGACGAGGTCGCAGTAGGGGTTGTCGAAGGCCAGCCAGACGTCGTGCGCCTTGCACCAGGCGACCATCTCGGCCAGGGCGTCGAGGTCAGCGATGGCCCCGGTGGGGTTATTGGGGTAGTTGGCCCATAGCATCGTCGCGCGGGCCAGCTTATCGGCGGGGATGTGGGTGAAGTCGGGCAGCCAGCCGCGCGCCGGGTCCAGCGGGACCATGACCGGCTCGGCGTCGCACAGCAGCGCGGCCATCTTGTAGGTGGGATAGCCGGGATCGGGGACGAGGACGACATCACCGGCGCCTGCCCACGCCTGCGTGGCGTGGGCCAGCCCTTCCTTGGAGCCGATGAGCGGCACGACCTCGGTCTTGACGTCCAGCCCGACGCCGAAGCGGCGCTCGTAGTAGGTCACGACGGCCTGGCGGAAGGCGGGCAGGCCGACATAGCTGGGGTAGCGGTGGTTGAGCGGGTTGCGCGCCGTCTCGGCCAGAATATCAATAATCCAGCCGGGCGTGGGCAGGTCGGGGCTGCCAATGCCCAGGTTGATGACGCGCCGGCCGGTCTTGGCCTCTAGCTCAGCGATGCGGGCGTTGACGCGGGCGAACAGGTACGGCGGAACATGGTCCATGCGGGTGGCGATACGTGGCATACGGAAAAGCTCCTGGGAAGGGATGGGAAGACATGGGAAGACGTGGGAAGACGTGGGAAGACGTAGGCAGACATAGGGCACAATTGTAGCCGCGTCGGGGGGCCAGTCAAATTAGCGCTGTCCGAGCCGGGGAGGAGTAGACAGAATTTACAGAATTTACAGAATAACACGTTCTGGTTCGTGTTATTCTGTAAGTCCTGTTGAGAGCAAGTATGCCTTCCAAGAGTGAGATGTACACGAGCTATCACGTCGCCTCGCTGCGGCAGTGGGTGGTCGATGTCGAGCCGAGCGAGGCGGCGCCCAACCTGATCTACCTGCGCGGGCACTGCCCGGCCAACGGTACGCGCTACGGGTTCATGACCCACGAGCGCCAGGAGATCCCCAGCCGCGTGCAGACGATTCGGGGCCTCAAGGGCATCCAGCGCATCGAGGATGGCTTCTACACCTCGATTGTGTACTGTGAGCCGGAGCGCCAGGCGGCGCTGGTTGAGGAGATGCGCGGGCGGCTGGCGCAAAACGGTTTCCTGACGACCGCTGAGTGGGAAGGACGGGCGGCAGAGGCGGCCGTTGACGCCGACCCGCGCCCGAAGAGCCACTTGCGCAAGAAGTACACATAGCGCCACCCTTCCGACTGTCA
>JAHCIP010000510.1 GCA_026129165.1 Anaerolineae bacterium | reverse complement strand
TTATCAGAATGAACAGAATGGCCGGAACCGTACTTCGCGGCGAAGTGTAAATTCTGATAATTCTGTAAATTCTGTCAAAAGGCTTGGTGATGCTTGTTACTTCACATCGAATAGCACACGCTCGGTTGAGTAGACGAACGTGGGCGTTGGCTTGTCCTGGCTCGGCAGCTTCGACAACTCGGTGAACGGATTCTCGAAGACCAGTGTAACCATCTCATGCTGGCCGGGCGTCGGCGGAGCTTGGACCGCCCCGGCCACCTCGACCTGGGTAAAGGGGTCGAGGGCGGCGTAGAGGACCGGCGCGCCGTTGACCATCGGCGTCTGCTGCCAGTCGAGAAGAGTAACCATCGCGACGGTGGCCGCCGTGTCCTGGCCGTTGTTCCACCACAGGTGGAACGGGACGCTCTCGCCAGGCTCCGGCTGCGCCTGCCGCCACGGCGCGCCGTCCGCGCCCTCGTCGTGGGTCGCCGTCAGACTGAGGCCGCTCAGCCCCTGGGCGGCCTTCTCGTTGGCTGTGCCGTTGACCTGGGCGCGGATAGTGGGTGGCGTGGCGTGCTGGCCGACAATGATGTTGGTGCGGTTGAAGCTAAAGAGGAAACGGCTGTCGCCCCGGAACTGGGAGTCGACGGCGTGTAAGTTAGGCACATTGAAGACCACGACGATGAGGTCATGCAGCCCCTCGGCCAGGCCGGGGATCGTCAACTCGAACTCCTGCTGTGTCCCGTTGGTGAGCTTGTAGGGAATGGCCGTCTGAGACTGGCCCTTGACGCAGGGCGTCTGGATATAGTCTACCAGGCAGACGAGGGTGAATTCCATGTCCAGCCCCGTCTGGTTGCCGAAGACCACCTGGCCCTCAAACGTCGCGCCGGGCGCGAGGGCGAAGGTGACGGCATCCACGCCACGCGCCGCACTCGTGACCTTCAGCGTCGTGACCCGCTCGACGCCTTCCGGTGTCGCCATGAGGCGGGGGACAATCAGCACGGCGGCCAGTGCCGCCACCACCACCACCAGACCGACCAGGATCAACAGGGCTTTCTTCATCGTCGTCGCTCCTCTCTCCATGTCGGCGGGCAACATGCGACCAGGCTCAGTGGGCTGAGCCTGGTCTATGCTGCGTCATCGCACTATTTTAGTACCGACCGCTGTTCGAGGTGTAGAAGCTCGTCGTGTTGTTGAAGATGTCGCGGGCGAAGTGGTAGCTGCGACCATAGTACCAGTCGAGGAAGCTGTCCACATAGTGCCAGGTGAACTTTACCCAGGACACGCCGTAGTAGTTGGCGACACCCCAGGTGGTGCAGTTGTTGGACGTGTGCTTGCAGGCATAGGTCGCGTCGTAGAGCTGCGGCATGACGAAGGTGGCCTGGGTCTTGCCCTGGACATAGACATTGCTGTTGGGGTTGCCCCAGAAGATGCGGGTCGTACCCGTCACGCTGCCGAACAGTTCAGGCGACGCGCCCTCAGTCCCTGTCTGGGCGCCGGCCCCGGCGACCTGGACGGTCTTGGAGGCGGGAGCGCTGTCCTGGCTCATCACGGGGGCGGGAGCGTTGGCGGCGTCAGCGGCGACAGCGAGGCGAACGCGGCCAGTCTCGGAGCGGCCAGCCTCCCCAGCGGGGGCGGCGGTGGTAATCTGCTTGCCAGCGGGGGCATCGTCCTTCTTAGGACCATCAGCAGAGGCGGGAACGACGGCGATCAGAGCAACCATCAGGGCCAGAGCGAGCATCATAATACGCGTCTTCATCTCAGGTCTTCCTTTCATCTACTCTGTCTGTCATACGGTTAATCGGCCTCATGCTCCTATAGTACCAGACAATGCTCGAAATCGCTGCGAGATAGCTCGCTCTGCCGCTGTGAACTATCGCACACCAATGGATCGCCACTAACGTCGAGTGATAACCAAACGGCTCGCCCTCCTGATTTCTCAGGCAGGCGAGCCGCGCTATCGAGCTTCTCCAATCGGCCTACATTAGACTCAAGAACCGATTATGCGAAATAGAAGGGCAGACAGAGGATAAGCGGTAGAGTTGGCAGTGGGGTATCAACGCGAGTACCCTTAGGGTTACCACACCCAACCAAGGAGACCTCCGCGATGGAGACCCCACTACCAAGCCAAGCATACATCGACTCACTCGTAGCGACAATCCAGAGCGAGGGGCTGACGCAGGAGCGGCTGTGTCACCTCCTGTTCGCCGTCATTGACCAGTTCTGTACTCATCTGGCCGCCCGGTCGGGGCCAGGACGGCCCAAGACGTATTCCGATAGCACGATCTTGAAACTCGACATGCTCATGCATCTGACGGGCAAGCGCGGCGAGACTGAAATCCTGCGGGAAGTCCAGCGTCACTACCGCGCCTACTTTGACAAGCTGCCCGACCAAAGTCGGCTGTGGCATCGCATCCGCACGGCCCTGCCGCTCATCGAACGCTTTCGGCGTCACCTGCGGGCGAGCTTGGGGGTCGACTATGAGGACATCCGCATCCTCGACACGCTGCCCATCCCGGTGGCTGACCGTCACGCTCGAGCGGGGCGCGGTAACGGCTTCCAGCGGGCCGATGGCGGCTACTGTGCCAGCAAGCAGCTGAAGTATTATGGCTTCAAGCTGGGCATGCTCATCACCCCGCAAGGCATCCCGGATGTCTATGAGCTGTTCTCGGCGCGGCCCCATGATGTCCACACCCTCATGGACCTACTCGACGAGAGCCACGACATCCTGGCCTTAGGCGATAAAGGCTTCGTCTCTGACCCCAAACGTGCTGCCTTGGCCGAGAACCAGCACGTCTGGCTGTTGACCTACCGTCGCTCCAACCAGCATGTGCAGAACACCCCGCTCGAAGCCTGGGCGTTGAAGACGTTTCGTCCCTTGATCGAGACGGTCTTCTCCCAGTTAGCGGGTCACATGCACATCGAGCAGCCGGGCGCTAAGACCGACATCGGTCTAGCCAAACGCCTCGTTGGCATTGTCACTGCCTATACGCTCGGCATCTATCTCAATGCCTTGCTCGCTCGCCGCCTCCTGGCCATCAAGGAGCTTTTCGCATAATCGGTT
>JAHCIP010000051.1 GCA_026129165.1 Anaerolineae bacterium | reverse complement strand
CATCACAAGGGATAGAGGGGGTCTGGCTCAACTTCTAGAAGTGTGACTACGCCTGGAGGTGGGCTTCCAGGAAGTAGAGGTGCTTGTCCAGCACGCGCACGATTTCGATGAACAGGTCAGACGTTGCCATATCGCCAGCCTCATCGGTCTGGTCAATGGCCTGGCGCACGGTGCCGCCTAGAGCGGCATACCGTTCGGCCAACGCTTCGACATAGTCCATCCCCTCCTTAATCTGGGTCGGAATCTCAGGCAAGCGCGATGACGAGGCCGCCATGCGAACCGTGCCAGTGGCGTAGCCGCCGAGAGCCGTCGTGCGTTCGGCGACCATGTCCACCAACTCCAATAGTTGCTCAGCCAGCTCGTCAAACAGCTTGTGCAGTTGATAGAAGTCCTTACCCTTGACATTCCAGTGCGACTGCTTGACCTGGCTGCTCAGGTCGAACAGGTCGGCCAGGTGCTGATTGAGCGTCTCAATCATCTGGTGGCGGGTATCCTCAGCCAATTCGATGCGGGTGTTAAAGGTACGGTCACTGGTCGGGGTCTTCAGTCGGGTTGCCATACGTTAAACTCCAAAGTTGTCTAGGGCTTCGCCAGGGGAAGCGGTGTGACTTGATGCATGATGCTCTACGCTTAGTACAGCAAAGTCTGGGCCACGCGCTACCCCTGTTAGGGGCGGCGGAGGGCGTCGACGAGCAATTGGGTCTCGGGGGGGGGAGGTGGCGTCAGGCGGCTGACGAGGAGCGTGACCAGGAAGTTGACGGGCATGCCGAAGATGCCGGCGGCCGGGCTGGTGATGCCGAGGACGGCCTGGGCCGGGTTGATCTGGGTGGCGACGATGTAGGCCAGCGTCACCGTAAAGCCGGCCAGCATCCCCGCGATGACCCCCTGGCGGTTGGCGCGCCGCCAGAAGATGCTCACCACCAGGGCCGGGAAGAGGGTCGCCGCCGCCAGCGAGAACGCCCACGCCACCAGCTCGACGATGATGCCCAGCCGCCGCAGCGCCGTGAGGCTCGCCACGACGGCCACGACGAGCAGCGTCACGCGGCCCACCTGCAACTGACGGCGCGGGCTGGCGCGGCGGTTGTGGGCCGTGAAGTAGATGTCGTGGGCGACGGCCGAGGTGATGACGATGAGCAGACCGTCTGCCGTCGAGAGCGCCGCCGCCAAGCCGCCCGCCGCGACCAGCGCGGCGATGGTGTGGGGTAGGTTGACGATCTCCGGCGTCGCCAGCACGACCAGGTCAGGGTGAATCTTTAGTTCGTCATACCCCAGCCGGCCATCCCCATTCGTGTCCGCAAACTGAAGCAGACCCTGGTTGGCCCAGTTGACGGCCCACTCCGGCAGGCCCGTTACCGGCTGGCCGATGACATTCTTGAGCACCTCCCAGCGCGAGAACGCCGCGTAGGCGGGAATGGTGAGGTAGACCAGGGTGATGAAGACGAGCGCCCAACTGACGCTCCTCCGCGCCTGGCGTACCGTCGGTGTGGTATAGAAGCGCATCAGGATATGGGGCAGGCCCGCCGTGCCGCACATCAGGCACAGCGTCAGGGCCAGGAAGTGCCACGGCGTCCAGTCGTTGAAGGGGGTGGTATAAGCGTTGGCGATACCGAGGCCCGCTTCGAGCCGTCCCACCTGCTCCAGGGCCGCACCATACACCAGTTGGGGCAAGGGGAGGCCGGTATCCTGGAGCGACAGCCAGACGACCGGCGTCAGGTAGGCCACAATCAGAATGATGCCCTGGACCACCTGGGTCCAGGTGACGGCCTTCATGCCGCCGAGGAACGAGCAAAAGAGGACCGCGCTCAGCCCAATCAGGACGCCCAATAGAAAGTTGACGCCTAGAAAGCGGCTCATGATGAGGCCAACACCTGTCACCTGCGCCGTCAGGTAGACGAAGGACACCAGCGTCGCCATGATGGCCGAGGTGACACGCGCGCCGTGGCTGGCGAAACGAGCGCCAATCAGGTCGGGAATGGTGTACTGGCCGAACTTGCGCACATAGGGCGCGAGGAGTAGAACGAGCAGGACATAGCCCCCCGTCCAGCCCATGATGTAGGCCAGCCCCTCGTAGCCAAGCAGCCAGAGTGTCCCGGCGAGTGAGATGAAGGTGGCCGCGCTCATCCAGTCGGCGGCGATGGCGAGGCCGTTAAAGATGGCGGGAATGCGCCGCCCGGCCACATAGTACTCGTCCAGACTGGTGGTGCGGTTGCGCAGACCCAGGATAGCGTAGATGCCAACGGTGAGGGCCATAAACGACCAGTCAATCACTGTCGTCGGCAGCCCAAACCGCGTCTCAAGCACGACGAACCCGCCGGTCACTCCCAACAGCAGGACGATAAAGCCGGCCGCCCGACGGAAGACGGCTTGCCGCATGGGATGGTCGACTTTGCGCTGCCCGCCGCCAAAGGCGCGGTCGAAGCGGGTCATCGTCCAGGTATAGACCAGGGTAAGGGTCAGGAAGACGACGAGCGAGCCTTGCGCGCCCATGTAGTAGCCCAAGGGGAAGCCGCCAAAGACCGTGAACTGGTTGAGCCAGGGGGCAAACAGGGCGGGGATATAGGACGCGGCAAACCAGATGAAGAGCAGGCCCAGGATGAGGCGCAGGTTACGCCGCCAGTAGACCCGCTGGCGGGCGGCCTGGTCGGCCACGGTGCGCGTTTCCTGGATGACAACTGATGGCATGTCAGCCCGAACGCCGAGGGGGCGCTCGCGCTGTGTCGTCCCACCTGGAGATGCCTCGGAGAGGGGGAGGCCCAGGCCGCGACGGGGGACGCTCCACTTGCGCGCCCGTTCCTCGCCCTCCTGCTCGACCCGCGTGAGGGGGCGGAACAGGAAATCGAGGGCGAGCAGGGCCATGGCTAACGCGCTGCCCCATAGAATAATCAGGATAAGCCAGGTCAGCATTCTCGGTCGCCTCACGCGCCGGGCGCGCCCTGGAGTTCCTGGCGGTCCATGGTCAGCTCGGCCCCGCCCTCGTCGGCGATCTGGACCTGGAACGCCGGCCGCCAGATGGGGAGGGTGACATGGAACGTCGCGCCGCTGCCCAGGCCCGCGCTCTCGGCCCAGATTTCGCCGCCGTGGACATAGACAATGTGGCGGGCGATGGTCAGGCCGATGCCCGTTCCACCGCTGGCCCGCGTGCGGGACTTGTCCACACGGTAGAACCGCTCGAAGATGTGGCGCAGATGCTCGGCCTCGATGCCGATGCCCGTGTCACGCACGGTAATCTCGATATAGTCCTCGAAGACGGCCAGCCGCACCAGCACCTGGCCCCCGGCCGGCGTATAGCGCAGCGCGTTCGCCAGCAGGTTGATGACTACCTGGGACAGGCGGTCGGGGTCGGCCTCAATTTGGGGCGCGTCGGGCGGGAGGATCAACTGGAGGTCGATGTCGCACACGCTGAACTGAGGCTGGAAGCGGGCGATGAGGGTTTCCAACAGCTGGGCCGGGTTGACCAGGCGCGGTGTCATGGGCAACTCGCCCGCCTGGGCGCGCGAGAGCAGGCCCAGTTCCTCGGTCAGCCGTTGCAGGCGCGTCGCCTCGTGACGAATCAGGGTGAAGGTTTGCTCATTGGGGGCGATGACACCATCCAGTAAGCCTTCCATGTAGCCCTCGATGGTCGTCAGCGGCGTCCGCAGTTCGTGCGCCACATCGGCCAGCAGGGCCAGGCGGCGCTGCTCGGTGCGGTCCAATTCCTCGGCCAGTTGGTTGACGCTGTCGCTCAAGAGGGCGATTTCATCGCGCGACTGGATATGCGTCCGCTGGCGGTAATAGCCCTGCGCCAGGCGGCGGCTGACCTCGGTCAGCTCCTGGAGGGGTTCGACAATGCGGCGCGAGACAAACAGGCTGGCGGCGAGGGCGGCGGCCAGCGCCCCAAAACTGGCGATGAGCAGCGCCTCTTCGAGGACGGTCTGCCAGCCGTCGTCGGCCGGCTCGCGGGGGGTGACGGCGGCGGGCGGGCTGCCTTCCACCGGCAGCGCGGCGGTGTCCGTCAGGCGGCTGCGCATGAGAAACTGGACCGTCACCAGCAACACCACCACCGCAATGACGACGATCATGGCGTGGGAGAAGAACAGTTTCCAGCGCAGTTGACGGAATGGGTGCATCTTGGTCTAGCCGGTGAATTTGTAGCCGACGCCGCGCACGGTTTGGATCAGCGTTGGCTCGGCCGGGTCGTCTTCGAGTTTGCGGCGGAGAAGGCTGACATGAACATCCACGACGCGATCCACGCGCTCGAAGTCGTGCCCCCAGATACGCTCCAGGAGTTGCTCGCGGGTGAAGACGCGGCCAGGGTAGGCGGCCAGGGTATACAGCAGGTCGAACTCGCGGGCGGTCAACACCACCAGGGCGCCATGATGATGCACCTCACGTCGTTCGGGGTCGATGACGAGGTTGTGGTACTTGAGGGGCGGGACGTCGGGCGCGGGCGCGCCGTGGCGGCTGCGGCGCAGGATAGCCTTGACGCGGGCGACGAGTTCACGGGGGCTGAAGGGTTTGGTGAGGTAGTCATCCGCGCCGACGGATAAGCCTACGACCTTGTCAATCTCCTCGGCGCGGGCCGTCAGCATCAGGATGTAGGGGCCGCCGTCCTGTTGGAGCCGCTGGCAGACTTCGAGGCCGTCCATACCGGGCAGCAGCAGGTCGAGGATGACCATGTCGGGGCGGTGGACACGCGCGACAGTCAGAGCTTCGAAACCGTCGCGGGCCGCCCGCACGTGGAACCCTTCGGCCTTCAAGTAGGCCACAATCAGGTCCAGGATTGGCTCCTCATCCTCGACAACGAGGACCGTCGCTGCCATAGACCACCCACCTTCTGGAGCGCTACATCGGGTCATGCCTGCCGTGAGTATACACCGATCAGGGCCAGCGGGCAACCTATCCTTTTAGTGTGAGGTAGACGACTGTGCAGCGCGCACGAAGCCAGAAAATGGGCTGAGCTTCAGACAGCGCGGGAAGGCGCGGACGAGGTTGGACGGCCCTTCTAATTCCACCAGGCCGTCGCGCATGGCTTGCCCGAGCGTGATACGGCCCAGCCAGACCTTGTACCACGCGGCCAGGTCGGCCGTCACCCACAGGTCAATCGCGAAGCCTGGGTGTTCCAGGCAGACCGACACCTCGTCTGGCTCAATGACCAGCCAGTAACAGGCAGTCCGCTGACCCTGAAAGTCGAACTGCACCACGTTGCGCCCACCTGGCAGCGACGCCCCGTCAATTCCATCGCGCATCCACCATAGCAGCAGGCCGGGGTCGAGGTCGTCGGGTTCGGGGTCGCCGAAGGCCCACCGGGCGCCCCACTCGGCCAGGGCGTTCACCACCCCCTCCAGCTCGCGGCCCGCCTGCGTCATGCAGTACTCGCCGCTTCGACCACTAGCTGTCTGCTTCCGTTCCACAATGCCCGCCCGCTCCAGATGGTTAAGACGCTGGACGAGGAGGGAACGTGAGATGCCGGGCAGGCCGCGCTCCAACTCATTGAAGCGATGGGGACGCAGCAGTAAGTTACGCACAATCAACGGTGTCCAGCGCTCGCCCAGGATTTCAGCCGCCTTTGTTACCGGGCAGTACTGACCATAGGCCTGTTTTGTCATGGCGTCTCCGTATCGCGCCCCCCGTCACTCCGACTCTCACAGTTCATTTATTGTACTAGCCAACCTCGCTTCCGTCCAGTACACTGTTGACATACACGTAATCGGGTTACCAAGACCCATCGTCCGGCGAGAGGGGGGGGGGCGGTGCGTCGTGGTATAGCAAGTTCAGTCAGGAGGTAAGTAAGATGATTCTGCATCCCCCTACGACGGCGACGACAGAGGTAGTTCTGGCTCAACTGGAGGCACGACTGCATGGCCGCCTCCTCCGCCCGGCCGACGCCGACTACGATGGCGCGCGTCGGCTCTGGAACGGCATGATAGACCGCCGGCCAGCCGCCATTGTCCAGTGCACAGGCGCGGCGGATGTCACAGAGACAGTTAAGTTCGCCCGTCAACACGGTCTGCTCGTGACCGTGCGGGGCCGGGGTCACAACATCGCGGGGACGGCCATTGCCGATGACGCACTGATGATTGACCTGTCGCTGATGAACGAGGTCTGGGTGGACCCGGACGAGCGTGTCGCTATTGTGCAGCCGGGCGCGAATTGGGGAGACGTGGATCGGGAGACGCAGGTGTTCGGATTGGCGACCCCTAGTGGTATTGTCTCCACGACGGGAATTGCTGGTCTGACACTCGGCGGCGGCTTCGGTTGGCTGTCCCGCCAGTATGGCTTCACCAGCGATAACCTGCTGTCGGTGGATCTGGTGACGGCGGATGGCGAGTTCCTGACGGCGAGCGAGACGGAGAACGCCGATCTGTTCTGGGGGCTACGCGGTGGGGGCGGTAACTTCGGCATCGTCACCTCGTTCCGCTATCGGCTGCACGCGGTGGGGCCAATCGTCATGGCCGGGCTGCGGCTGTACCCGATGGACCAGGCGGACGCCGTGCTCCGCTTCTACCGCGACTTCTCCGCGAACGCGCCCGATGAATTGGGCACGCTGGCCGTGCTCCGCATGGCGCCCGCCGCGCCGTTCCTGCCCAAGGAGATCCACGGCCAGCCTGTGGTCGGCATCGCAGTCTGCTACGCGGGTTCGGTCGAAGATGGCGAGCGGGTGGTCCAGCCTCTTAAGGCGTTTGGAACGCCCGTCAGCGACGGCATCAGCCCCAAGCCCTACACGCAGCACCAGACCCTGCTGGATAGCGGCGTCCCCGCCGGCCGCCACTACTACTGGAAGTCGGAATATCTCGCGGGCATCAGCGATGAGAGTATCGCCACGCTCGTCCACCACGCGCCGCAGATGACGTCGCCCCTCACCTCCGTCCTGCTTTTCCAACTCGGCGGGGCCATCCGCCGCTTCCCGGAGGACGCTTCCGCCGCCAGCCATCGCGACGCGGCCTACGTCCTCAACATCCAGTCCTCCTGGCTGGATGCCACCGAGGCGGGACGGCATGTCGCCTGGACGCGCGAGTTCTGGGCGGCGGTGCGGCCCTTGGCTATGGGCGGCGTGTATGTGAACTTCGTGGGGGAAGATGAGGGGGCGGAGCGGGTGAAGGCGGCCTACGATACCGAGAAGCTCCAGCGCCTGGCCGCGCTCAAGGCCCAGTACGACCCGACGAACTTCTTCCGCGTCAACCAGAACATCCAGCCCGCCCGCTAAAGGTCGGACAAGCCAGCCGCACCACGACCTACAGCAGCAGCGCCCGGTGGCGCTGCTGTGTCCTTGTCTCGGTGGTTATCCTCTGGGCGCGATGCCGCCGCGTTAGTCATGAAGGTGGCGGACCAAACGACGACTACGGTCGAGAGGTTGGTCAGGCTAGGGGGTGGAGTAATTTCTCCAACCTGGCCCCCATCACTCGTTCGAGATCAGCCGGGTAGGGGATGGCGTGAGTGCGCGCCAGATGCCGGGCGCTGTCCTGGTAGAAGCGGACAATGACCGTGGCCGCCTGGAGCATAGCGGCAGTTTCTAGCGGACAAAAGGTCTCCCGTAACGGCGCTAACTGTTCGACGGGTACGACTTGCTCCACCTTCTCATAGCCCTCCACTCGCTCTGAAAAGTTCTGTCGCAGGCGGGCCAGGTTCACACAATAGCCCCGCAGCGCCTCTAGCTGACCGTGCGCCCACCAGAGTTGTCCACGCCCCATGGCCGTAATGAAGTGGGACAGGTCATGCCAGAACCAGTAGACCAGCTGGCGCAAGGTCTCGACTTGGTCAGCCTGACTAGGCTCGTCCCCCGTAAACACCACGCCCGCTAAAATGTGCTTCTTATCGAGGAGTACGCGATAAGGTCCCGTGTGGATGTGATGGAACTCGCTCTCACGCCCCACAGCCAACTCACCCTCGACACCATCAGCCAAGATGAAGAAAACCAAATGCGGCCGGTTAAAGTGTTCTAGGAATACCGGCTCGCCTAGCTGTCGTATCATTGACGCCCGATCAGCGAGGAAGTCCTGGTAGGCGGCGTCGGTGGTGACCAGGCCGAGATCAATGTCGGAGTAGGCATCCGCCGTACCTGTCGCATAGGAACCATGGAGAAAAGCGGCCACCACCCGGTCATCGGCCTGGCAAACTTCCACAAATCGGCTCAAGAGCAACTGATGAGAAGGGGGCAACTGGATGTCTGGTGAATTCATTGCACTCTTTCTTCCTAACGTGTTAGCTCCTGGCAGCGGCGCTTCGCGTACTCCCAGGCGGAGAAGTGTTTCCCCTCTGGTCGTGGGATGATGTACGGATCCTCGCCAAACAGAGTGTACTGGTGGTATAGCGCCTCGGCGTCCAGGTCAGGCCGATAGACCTCCTGCAGGGACGCCTCCACGACGCGCTCCGCTTCCACTACCGCTTCATCCCAGGTGGCGAACTCCCCCAGCTGGTAGGTGGCCTCGGCGTCCATATAGTGGAAGTTGTCGGCGACGTACACCGTGAACGAGTCCATCCCCCTATCCTCAATTGGAGAGTATCTCCCGCACCCAAGCCTGATATTGCTGTCGTGAACAGTAGAACTCCTGGAAAAACTGGACCATGCCCACAGGCTCCACGCTGTACGCCACCTCTGGAGGGAGCGTCCCTGGCTGCGCCGGCGACAAGTCCAGGTCGACGGCCAGGCGGGGGATGTGGAGGCGAAGCTGGCCGTCGAGGACGACCAGCCTGGCCCAGATGCCCGGCGGGGTGGGCTCGAGGGGCGTAGCCGCATAACCTCCCGAAGGTTTCTGAACCTTCGGGAGGGTGGCTTCGGTTAGCAAGTCGGTTCTATCATAGGGAACGAAGTCGTTCGGTAGTTCCAACTCGTCGCAGCGGACGCAGTTGAGGGGCTGGCCGAGCCGGCTGGCGCGGCCTTCCTCCGTCAGAACCCACGCTCGGTTGACAAAGGGCGGGTTATGGCGGATATGCTGAGCGTGCCCGCAACTCAGCCAGGCGATGGGCACGCCCTCTTCATCCTGCCCAAAGCCCACAATGGGTCGTTCCATAGAGCGCTCCCCGCGCCTCGGCGCGCTAGCTGACACGATCCTCGATTTCCCACAAGTGGTCGAGGACATGCCAGCCGAGGCGGCGGACGAAGTAGCGCGGGGTCCAGACCACGCCGCCGCGCGGGCCACGAGTCGGCAATTCGCCCCGCGCCGCCGCCGCCAGCGCATCCAGCGCCGCTTGTCGGGTACGCTGGAGTTCCGCTTCCACGTCCGCCGTCTCATCCGCCTTGAACTTCCAGGCGAGCCGGGCGATATAGCCCGCCTCCGCCCCCCGCACGTGCTGGACAATGGCGTCGAGGTCGCGCCCGCCGCCGCGCGGTCCCGTGTGCAGCGCCTTCCCAGCCGCGGCCTGTCGGGCCGCGTCGAACGCCTGCCAGTACGCCTCGAGCAAGGTCTGCAACCGATCAAGCTCGGCCTCATCCACCGGCTCAGCATCCGCCGAGGGGGCCACGTCCGGCGCGCCGAAGTCCGTCGTCGTGGTGCCGGGCAGCCGTTCCACCACCGACAGGTCAGCCAGGGTGGTGGGAGGGGCGAACTCAATGCCCGCGGCGTGGAGAACGGCGGCATAGCGCGGCGCGGAGGCGACCAGGGCTAGTAGGGCGGCCCCGGCGTCGCGCCCGACGCGGTTCCAGCCGGGCCAGTCGAGCGCGCCAGCGAACACGCGCTTCTTGCCAATTTCCAGATAGACTTTCATACCTGTAGGCCGCACAGGAAGGCTAGGCCACCGGCCAGGGTTGCTCATTTTGAATCGTCACCGTTGGGTTAGGGTTAGCGGGTTGTCTCACACTCGTTCTAGGCACGCGGCGACGGCCGGCACCGGTGTGCAGGCTGGCCCAACGAGGAAGCGAGCCGGGCGGAGGGCCAGGATGCGCCAGCCGTGTTCGGGCGCGAACAATGCTCGCAGCTCTTCGTCGCGCACGGGCCGAGGCGCGTTCGGAAAGCGCGCCTCGATGGCGAAGCCTAGCAGGTAGTAGCGGCCTCCGGGCGCACACGCGGCGGCGAGGTCATGCGCAAAGCGGTCTCGCTCGTCGGGACCAAACAGGTGGAAGAAACCCGAATCAACCACCGCCCCAAACGGCCCTGGCAAGAGGGAAGGCTGGAGCGCATCCGCGACGCGGAACTCCACCCGCTGCCCCACCTCCCCGGCCTCCGCTGCCTTCGCGCGCGCCTGGACAATGGCAGCCTCGGCGAGGTCAACGCCCAGTACCCTCAGGCCCCGCTGGGCCAGCGCCAGCGCCAGGTCCCCCGTCCCACAGCCCACGTCCAGCACAGGGCCACTGGGGGGATACTCGTCGAGGAGCGCCATGAGATCTGGCTGCGCCGCGCCGATGTCCCACGGCGGCCTCTCACGATAGGCCGCGTCAAAGAAGCTGGTGGAACTGGACGCCTCGTTCATACTTGCCACTCCTTGAGTCTGATTTGGACGATACATCAAAGTAAGTTATAATACCCCGCGAAGGAGTTGGTTATGGCCCGTGTTGTCCATCGTTTGAAGCCCTGGCTGCGCTTGCTCTTCCCTAACCTGTTGCTGTTGACCTGGCTGGCCGCGCTCGCCGCGTCCGGCCCCATGCCGCCTACCCCCCAGACGGTCACTCTTGCTCCCCACGCTGCGCCATCTGAAGACCTGGCCCTGTCCACGACCATGCCTACCGAGGCCGTGGAGGCCGGCCAGGACCCGACACTACCCGCCGCGACGCCTACCCTACCCTATGCCACGCTGACGCCTGACGCCCCGGGGCAAGCCGCTGTGACGCGGCTCCTGCGCGGCGGCCCTCTGGATGAAGGCGATAGCGTGGACGCAGCCGGCGTGGCGAGGGCTAACCGCCTCGTCCGACGCACCCTCCTGGCTGTCCCTGGTATCGGTGACAGCGATGGCGTGGTAGACGGCACGACGACCGTGACAACCACGCTCGAGAGCGCGGCGGCGGCGATCCAGGCGGCCCACCTGGACAACGTAGGCGAGGTGTGGCAGACGCTCAACAACTGCGGCCCGGCCTCAGTTTCGATGGTGCTCGCCTATTACGGACAGGCGGTGAGCCAGGCGCAGGCCCAGGCGGCATTGCGCGCCCCCAAGGAGTGGGGCATGTTGCCGGGGGCCGTCCCACCCTATGTCCAGGGCTTCGACCTGGAGGCGCGCATCCTGGACCATGGCACGGACGACGATCTGAAGGCGTTACTCAAGCGCGGCGTGCCAGTCATTGTGGCGCAGTGGCTGACCGAGCAACAGCCCATCCCCCACTACCGCGTCGTCATCGGCTACGACGACACCCAAGAGGAGTTCTACATCAACGACGGTGTGCTGGGCTTCGGCAAGGCCATGAGCTACGCCGACTTTGACAGCCTGTGGGATGTCTACCACAACCTGTACCTGCCCATCTTCCGCCAGCAGGACGTGGCCGAGGTGCAGGGCCTGCTCGGCGCTCAGTGGGACCACACGGTGACGTTGGTGAGCATCTACCAGTCGCGGCCAGCGTGGGATGCCCTACTTCGGGCGGGCGGCCCAGGCGAACCCACTGAGGAGCCAACCGAGGAGGCGACGCCAGAGCCAACGCCGACCCCGCAACCGAATACGGGTCCAGCAACGGCCTGGCCGTTGACACACGAAGAGGAGGCCACAGGGATAGTGGACGGCGCTTCCGCTGGCTCATTTGCCTTCTACCGGGTCAAGGTCGAGGCGAGCGGCGGCCACCTGGACTTCCACTATACGCCCGACGATGCGGTCATCGCCAGGGGCGTGGGCGTGCGAGTGTATAGCGGGCCGGGCAAACTGGTGGGCGAGGCGGTCAACGTCAACGGGCGCGTGGGCGAGCGCACGGTGGCCCTACCCTCGACGCCGGGCGTCTACCTGGTCCAGGTCTTCAACTATCTGCCCGGCGTGACGCTTGAGTTCGGGCTGACGTGGCGCTAAAAAGTAGGGGGGACTACTCGAAATTTGCACCCCCTCGCCTGAATGTAGTAGTATTTACAGCGGTGCGACATACTGGACCGGCGGCAACGCTGGTTGTGTGTCCACCCGAATCACGGGTCAGCGCCCCCCCCTGCTGGCCCGTGATTCTTTTTTACGATCTGACGGGCTGGCCCGCCGGGCGCGGGTCGAAATACGTCGGCAGCAAGTCGGGGGCGACCGCCTCGGCCATCGGGCGGGTGATACCATTGGCCCGCGCCAGGTCGCGGAACAGATAGCCACTGGGACGGACCGTGCGCTGCTGCGTCTCGAAGTTCACCTCCACCAACCCAAAGCGTGTCTCGTAGCCTTCCGCCCACTCAAAGTTATCCACCAGCGTCCAGTGGAAGTAGCCGCGTACATCGGCCCCCGCCTGGATGGCGCGGTGCAGGCTGGCGACGGCGCGCAGCAGGTAGGCCGGGCGCTGCTGCTCGGTCAATTCGAGCAGGCCGTTCTCGGTCACGATAATGGGCTTGCCGAACTGCTTGAGCCACGTCGCCCACCCCCCCAGCCCCTCCGGCCGCGCCTCGCCCATGAACCACGGCACGCCCTCGCGAGCCAGGGTCATCTCGCGCCCAAACATGGTCGGCGCGTGCCGCAACGAGAAGGCCAGCGGGAAGGTGAAGTAGTGCTGGTAGCCCATGTAGTCGTGGGTGTCCACCGCCTCGCCCAGAATTTGGCCGCGACCCAGCGGCGGCCGCAGCCGGCCGTCGAGAGTGGCGCGCAGCCAGACCTGGTTGAGCAGCCAGTCCCGCGACTGGGCCACGCCCTGATCCCAGCGCGACGCCGGGTTGTGCGGGACATACGACGCCAGGTGGATGGCCGCGCTGACCCAGGCATCGGGGCGGTGGCGGTGGATGATGTGGTAGGCGTCGGCGTGGGCGTGGACCAGGTTCAGGGCGACGCGCATGGCCGCGACGAGGTTCTTCTTGCCCGGCGGCCACAGACCCAGGAACCAGCCCAGCGCCACATAGACCAGCGGCTCGTTGATGGTCAGCCACCACTGGACCAGGTCGCGGTACTCATAGGCGACGCGGTCCACAAAGCGGGCGAAGCGGTCCACGCCATACGCCGTCTCGAAGCCGCCCCGGGCGGCGACCCATTGGGGCAGGGTAAAGTGGAACAGGCACACCAGCGGCTCCATGCCATGCTGGCGGATAGCGGTCAACATGCGGCGGTAGCGCGCCAGGGCCGCCTCGTCAAACTCGCCGGGGCGCGGCTCGATGCGGCTCCACTCCAGGGAGATGCGCAGCGCCGAATGGCCCAACTGGGCGGCCAGGGCGATGTCGTCCTCGGCGCGATTCCACCAGTCGGCGGCCACGGCCGAGGTATGGCCATGACGGATTTTGCCAGGCAGGTGTTCCCACAGCCACCAGTCGTTGAGGGTGTTGCCCCCCTCGACTTGGTGGGCGGAGACAGCCGTCCCCCAGCGAAAGTCGGGGGGGAACTGCAAGATGTCGGTCAACGTGTGCCTCCCAACGATACATGCATTATAATAGGGGACCCACAATTTTACCTGACACCGAGCGCGCTGGCAACTACGGCGGCCCGTACCTTTGGAGGCTTCCATGATTGACGCTGTTGTGGCCCCGACGCCCATTCCTGGCCCTGAAGATTTCATCGAGCGAATGCCAAACGTCCGCTGGGCGGTCGTCCCCATCGAGGGCGCTACCGCCGTCTACTGGGAGTTCGCGCCCGGCGCGACTGTCCCCCGCCATAACCACTACCACGCCCAGCTTCTCGTCGTCCTCCAGGGCAGCATTGACATGATCTTCGACGACAAGACGGTAACAGTGAGCGCGGGCGAGCTTCTGTCCATTCCACCCTATCAGTTCCACGCGGCGGCTGTCCAGGCGCCGATGCGGGTGGTGGACATCTTCGTCCCAAAGCGCCAGGAGTATGAAGAGGAGTACGCGGCTCAACGCGGCGCGGCGTGACCCGTTCGCTCAGCAACTCGCGCCCTTCTCTGACGTAGAGAGAGGTGGGTAGGCATGTCCGCCCAGCACGCCCTGGACTTAAAGCCCAGGGCTACTGAGGCCAAGCCCTGGCGGGCTAAACACCCAGCCCCTTTGGGGCTTCGCCTGCCTAGCGCGGGGCTTTAGTCCCGCGCACGCTCGACACGGAGGCCCAATGTCCCTATCGCCCTTGACTCTGCCAGCCACTGGGGGGACGCTCGAACGGTATGAAAACTTCGCGTCCGCCTACGTCCAGCCGCGCCACGTGGACGTCTGGCTGCCGACAGGCTACGCCGACGGCCACGACCGCTACCCCGTGCTCTACGCTCACGACGGCCAGAACCTGTTCCACGCCGACATCAGCTATACGGGCGTGCCATGGGGGGTGGACGAGACGCTGACGCGGTTGGTCGCGGCGGGGCAGGCGCGGCCGGCCATTGTAGTCGGCATGTGGAACACGAATGGGCGGGCACGGGAGTATATGCCGCAACGCGCCTTTGAGGCGGCCAGCCCTGATGCCCAGGCGTCGTTCGTCCAGTTTGGCGGCGGCCCGCCTCTGTCGGACGCCTACCTGCGATTTCTGACCGCTGAGCTAAAGCCGTTCATCGACAAAGCCTATCGCACCCTGCCTGACCAGCCGAACACGCTCATCATGGGGTCGAGCATGGGCGGTTTGATCTCTGCCTACGCGATGTGCGAGTACCCCGCTGTCTACGGCGGCGCGGCGTGCATCTCGACCCACTGGGTCGCCGCGGAAGGCGCCGTCGTGGACTACCTGGCCCACGCCCTACCGACGGCGGGCCGTCACCGCTTCTACTTTGACTACGGCACCCTCGGCACAGACGCGCCCTATGCCCCGTTCCAGCATCGCGTGGATGACCTGCTGCGGGCGGCGAGCTACACGCCAGGCCAGGACTGGGTAACGCGGTCCTTTCCGGGCGCTGACCATACGGAGGCCGATTGGCGGGCGCGGCTGGAGATTCCGCTGACGTTTTTGCTGGGCAGGTAATATGACCGCTGACCTGTTTCCCGTCTTAACCTATCGACCCACCTACGCCCCTGTCGAGATCGCCTGCCTGGCCGATGTCGGGCAGGAGGTGTTTCGGCGCGTCGGCAAGACCAACTCCTTCCGCCAGGTCGCCATCTTCAATCACGGCGACCGCCGCTACGTGGCCAAGACCTACGCCCGGCCGTTGGGCGAAATCGTCTGGCAGGACGCGCTGAAGGCGAAGGTCTATTTCGATCAGGCCGCCCTCTATCTGCCCGTCATCCCGACGCTGTTTGTCTATGGCCGCGAGACGGGACGCGAGTTGGAACGATTTGTCATTCGGATTCAGGAGTACTGCCCACGCCGCCTGTGCGACCTGAGCGACGCCGAACTGCGCTCGCCCCACTTTCGCGACCAGGTGTTCAAGATCATCACCTGCGCCGAGACGATGATCCGCGAGGCGGGCTGGCTGCCCGACTGCTTCGGCCACCCGGCGCGGCCGGCCGACATTCCCACCTGGCCGTCGCTACGCACCTCGACCAATATCATGGTCACCGCCCGCGATGAGGTCGTCTTCGTGGACATCAACTACCCGCAGCCCTGGAACCAGACGGCCAACCCCATGGGGCGGCTGGCCCTATGGGGGGCAGTGCAGCGTCTCAATGATTTTAGACGCTTTGTGACCTAGAAGCCTATAATAGTGCCATGAGCAAGTCTTTCCTGCCCGTTGATGCTGCCCGCGCCTTGTTTCGCCTGACGCGCGGTGAGTTGCGCAAACCCGAGGTAGCCCCGGTCGAACTGCCGCCGCTGGAAAGCTTCCTGCGCGCCTGGCAGGCCGACCGCCTGACGCGCACCCACGCCGACTTCCTGGACAACCCGGAGTTCGGCCCGGCGGCGAAGTTCTTCCTAAGCGATGTCTATGCCGACCGTGACTTCTCGCGCCGCGACGCCGAGTTAGAGGCCCTCTATAAATTTCTGCAACCTCTCCTCCCTAAGGAGGCGCTCGAGTCCATGACCAACTCGGTCGAACTCAACCGCCTCACCTATCGGCTGGACGGTGAGATGGTGGAACGGCTGCAGGCCATGGGCGTCACCGAGGTTTTTACGCCACACGAGTACGAAGAGGCCTACCGCCAGGGCCGCTACGACGACCGCGTAGCCCAGATTGAGCTGGTGGTGACGCTCATGCGCCAGGTGGCCGACCTGCACCACTACCCGTTCATTGGCACAGCCCTGCACACCACACGCGGCCCGGCCAAGCGCATGGGCTGGCTGGAATTACACGACTTCCTGGAGCGCGGCTACGATGCCTGGCGCGGCGTCCGCGATCCTGAACCCTTCCTGCACGCCATCCTCACCCGCGAGCACGCCCTCAACGACCGCCTGTTCGGACACAGCTAACGCAGATGCAAGCCAGGTAGGGGCCGACCTGCGCCCGTGCCCCGTAATCGGGGTATGTCGGCCCAGGGCGAACACATCGGTTCGCCCCTACTGCCGACCTTCGGAAGGCTCGCTCCGCCCTCACTCGCATCTGCAATTAGTTGCATTAATCCGCAGCGTGTAAGAGGGGCCACGCCCACGCGCTCCGAACGAGTGGAGCTAGTTAGATGTGGTAAGTGAGGGTCTATGCTGTCGCAAGCGCTATCCCCCGGTCTGATTGCTATCATTGGCTCGGGCGAACTGTCGGACTCGGTCGCCGAGACCCATCGGCTGCTGATGGCCCGTTTATCCGAGCTGCCCCGCCCTGTCTTCATTGATACCCCTGCCGGCTTCGAGACCAATGTCAGCCAGATCGCCCACAAGGCGGAGCTTTACTTCCGCCGCAACTTCAACCTCGACCTGGCCCTGGCCCACTATCCCACGCCCAGCGTGCCGCCAGCCGCCCTGGCGTCAGCCGTCGCCGCGATCCAGCGGGCGAACTACCTGTTCGCTGGGCCGGGCAGCCCGACCTATGCCGTCCGGGTCTGGCGCGAGAGCCAGGTCTGGCGGGCCGTCCTCGACCGCTGGCGGACAGGGGCGGCGCTGGTCATGGCGAGCGCCGCAGCCGTGACGATGGGCCGCTATACCCTGCCGGTCTACGAGATTTACAAGGCCGGCTTCGACCTGGATTGGAGCGAGGGGCTGAATGTGCTGGATTGGCTGGGGCCGGTCGCCGTCGTGCCGCACTGGAACAATGGCAGCGGCGAGCAGCACGACACGCGCTTCTGCTTTATGGGCGCGGCCCGCTTCGCGCAACTCGAAGCCCTACTGCCGCCGCAGACGCTGATTCTCGGCGTAGACGAGTATACCGCCCTGGTTCTCGATCCGCAACGCCGCGAGGGGCAGGTGCTCGGCGCGGGCGAGGTGACACTGCGCCAGGGCGGTCAGCAAGTGGTCTTTGGGAAAGGCGCCTGCTTCCAGTTGGACGACGCCCTCCGTCAGGGCCACCAGGAGACGCTCGCGGTTCCGGCGGTTGAGGAAACACCGGTAGCAGCGGACGCCTCAGACGAGGCCGAGGCCGTCGCGGATATCCTGGCCGTGCGCGAAGCGGTGCGCGAGGCGGTGGCGCGGGGCGACTTCCAGGCGGCGGTTCACGGCCTGGTGACACTCAGCCTGATGGCCGGCGCAGGGTTGGAGCAAGGTCGGCCCGACCGTGGCGAGCAGGCGGTCCAGTGCCTCCAGGTCGTCCTGCCCTTGCTGGAGACGATCTCGCCGCCGCTCGACAGCGTGGACCGGCTGGAGACGGAACGGCGCGTCCTGGTGGACCTGCTGGTGCAAGCGCGAACTGAGTTGCGCCGCGCCCGCCAGTTTGCCCTGGCCGATGGGCTGCGCGACCAACTGGGCGCCCTGGGCTACAGCCTGGAGGACGCGCCAGGCGGGACGACCTGGCGGCGGCAGAACGGCCAGGTAGCGCGCCGAATTTGACAACATCGCCCATTTCTCTAGAATATCAGCATCGTCAGGAGCGATAAACTCACGCCTATGACCCAGACCGTGTTGCGCTGTATCTGTCGCTAGCGGGGCAGTCCGCACCCTGCTCCACGCCGAGGCGAAGTCGTCCGGCGGGGGAGCACAGCCAGGGTGGTGGATTGATACCCCGCGTGTTCCAGGTGTCACAGCGAACGCGGGCTGAGTCTGTTTAGCCCTCGCACGTGTCCAGTCTGGCTTGTCCAGGCCATCGTCCGCGCCTCCGCGTGGAATATGGCTGGCATCAGTAAACGGTCGCCTGTGGCCCATTTGGCCCAGGCGATTTTTTTATGGCAGGAAGGAGCCTATGCAACCCATTGGTATTCTGTACGAGCATCCGGAATGGTTCAAGCCGCTGTTTGCCGAGTTGGAGCGGCGCGGCTTGCCCTACGAGCGCATCGAGGCCCACGACCACCGCTTCGATCCCTCGGCGCGGACCGCGCCCTATAGCCTGGTGGTGAACCGCATGAGTCCGTCGTCGTATCTGCGCGGCCACACCAACGCCATCTTCCACGCCCAGCAATACCTGGCCCACCTGGACGAGCTTGGCGTGCCGCTGGTCAACGGCCCCCGTGCCTACGGCCTCGAACTGTCTAAGGCGCGCCAGTTGAGCCTCCTGGCCGCCTTGGGCCTGCCCCACCCGCGCAGCCGCGTCGTCAACGCCGTCTCCCAGATCGAGCCAGCGGCGGCCGAACTGGAGTACCCGGTCATCGTCAAGCCCAATATCGGCGGCAGCGGCGCGCTGATGCAGCGCTTCGACACGCCGGCCGATCTGCATGCCGCCCTCGACAACGGCGACCTCGATGGCGTGCTGGGCCTGGATCACACGGCCATCGTCCAGGAATACCACCCGCAGCGGGGCGGCTCGATTGTGCGCGTCGAGGCGCTCGACGGCCAGTTCCTGTATGCCATCCGTATCCACAACGACCCGAACCAGGGCTTCAACCTGTGCCCAGCCGACATTTGCCAGGTGGAGACACCGACGCAGGCGGCGCCCGACAACGAGTTTGAACTGTGTCCCGTGGACGCGCCAGCCAAGAAGCCGCTCAAGATCGAACGCGCCGACCCGCCCGAGTGGGTCGTGGACGCCGTCCTCGACATCTTCCGCACAGCGGGGATTGACATTGGCGGCGTGGAGTATCTGGAGAGCGAGCGCGACGGGCAGATCTACCTGTACGACATCAATGCCCTGTCCAACTTCGTGACCGACGCCCCGACCCTGGTGGGCTTCGATCCCTTTGTCACCTTCGGGGAGTACCTGGAGCGCCGCATCTATGAGACGGCGGCCGCCCCAGTCTTTTAGCTTATCCACCTCTCAAATCAACGCGCAGGAGAATCACCCATGACCACCATGACCGTCAGCTTTGACCAGGACCAGCTTCAGGGTCTCATTGCCGCCATCCAGGAGAAACCAGAGCGCGGGCAAACCCTCTGGCAGGCCAAGACGCACTGGCACGGCGGCTTCCGCAGCGAGGCAGAGATTCGCGGCTTTACCATTCCCATGGACGAACCGTCGGCGCTGGGCGGGTCCAACACCGCGCCCAATATGGTGGAGGTGGTGCTGGGCGCGTATGGCTGCTGTCTGACGACAGGCTATGTCGCCAATGCGGCCATGCGCGGGATTGACCTGCAGGATGTCCAGATTGAACTGGAGGGCGACCTGGACCTGCGGGCCTTCCTGGGGCTGATTGACCCGGAGGAGGTGACGCCGGGCTACAGCCAGGTCCGCGCCACAGTTCACCTCGACGCGCCCACCGCGTCGCCGGCGCAACTGGCGGAGCTTCATTCGTCTGTCGTGCGGACCTCGCCTGTCGGCAGCATCCTCGCGCGGCCGTTGCAAGTCAACGTCGAGTTGGCGAGTTGACTTACCTCTTATCCCGGTTTAAACTACTGTGGTGAATTAACCTTTCCCTGCCTCAAGACGTTGCCGTGTGCTTGAGGACTGGGAGAGGCTCAGCTAAGGAGGAGAGTCAGAATGCGCAGAAACATGATCCGGGTGCTATGGCTGGTGACCATCGCTGTGCTCGCCGCCGCGTGCGGTGGACAGGCAGCGGCTCCGCCAGCGGCCGCCCCCACGACAGCGCCGGCGGTCAAGCCGGCCGCCACAACGGCCCCCGCCGCCGCGCCAACGACGGCGCCAGCGGCGAAGGCCACCGAGGCTCCCAAAGCAACCGAGGCCCCCAAGGCGACGGAAGCGCCCAAGGCGTCCACCCAGCCGGTCGAGTTGGTCTGGTCGTTCTGGGGCAACGAGCAGGAAGTCGCCCTGAACAACAAGGTCATCGAGGCGTTCCAGGCCAAGAACCCCACCATCAAAATCAAGACGCAGTTCGAGCCGTTTGAGAGCTACTTCGACAAGCTGCGCGCCCAGTGGGCGGGCGGCACGTCGCCCGACGTCATGTTCCTGAACTCCATCCCCGTCTACGCCGCGCTGAACCAGCTTCAGCCGCTAGACGACCTGATCGCGCGCGACAAGTTCGAACTGGCGGACTACTACCCCGGCCTGCTCGAAATCTTCAAGTACCAGAGCAAGGTCTACGGTCTGCCGCGTGACAACGACACCCAGGTCATCTTCTACAACAAGACTGCCTTCGACGAAGCCAAGGTCCCTTACCCGACCAAGGACTGGACCTTCCAGCAATTCCGCGACACGGCGCAGAAGCTGGTCAAGAAGGACGGCGACAAGATCACGCGCTACGGCGCGGCCCTCGCCATGCAGAACAACTGGCGTATCTACGTCTGGGCCAACGGCGGCGAGTTGTACAACGACAACTTCAAGCCGACCAAGTCGCTCATCAACTCGCCCGAGGCCATCGAGGCCATTGACTTCCTGGGCAGCCTGTACCGCGACAAGATCATCCCGCCGGATGACCAGATCAACACGGGCGGCAAGCGCACCCAGTTGTTCCTGAACGGCCAGGTAGCCATGGTCCAGGGCAACCACGCCAGCCTGCCGGCCTACCTGGACGCCAAGCCGTCGTTCAAGTTCGACATCGTCCCCATGCCGCGCGGCAAGAAGGGGCCGTCGAACAATGGCGGCGGCGCGGGTTATGTCATCTCCAACAAGACCAAGAACCTGGAAGCGGCGTGGACCTTCTTCAAGTACCTGAATGGTCCCGAGGGCCAGACCTTCTACACCCAGAACGGTCTGATCACCCCCGCCCGCCGCTCCATCGGCAAGTCGGATGTCTTCCTGAAGCAGAACCCGCCGGACCTGAGCCACAGCCTATTCCTGGAAGCTACCGAGGCAGCGCATCCCGTGCCGCAGTTCCCCAAGGCGGCCGAGGCGCTGAACACGATGAACTCGGGCTGGGAGCAGGTGTGGGCGGGCACAAAGGACGCCAAGACCGTCGCGGCCGAGCTAGAGAAGAAGGTCAACGACATTTTAGCGAGTCCGTGAGGTTGTGAGTTGAGAGCCGCCGACCGAGCACATGGGCCAACCCGAATTGTCTAAAGAAGACTCGTTATATTACCACGCTGCGGACTTCAGGCCGCAGTTCCCAACTAGCCAACGCTATGCAGGTAGTGGCATGAATGCCACAGGTTGAGGGTTTCCCGCTGTAGAGACGCGCTATAGCGCGTCTCTACAGGATTGCCTCCGGGAGGGTGTATGGCGACGGTGGGTGAACGCGCTCTGGCCGAGGGGCGGCCGACGGCGAGGCGGCGCACTTGGTGGCAGCAGCTACGCCGCAGCGATGCGGGCGTGGCGCTGCTCTTTCTGCTGCCCAACCTGCTCGGCTTCCTGGTCTTTACGGCGCGGGCCGTCATCGAGGCGTTTCGGCTGAGCTTCTACCGCGCCGACCTGCTGACGCCCGAAGTGTGGGTGGGCCTGAGCAATTACCAGCGCCTGTTGTTCAACGACGAGCTATTCCGCAAGGTCCTGGTCAACACGGCCTATTACACCTTTGGCAGCGTTCCCCTCGCCATCATCGTCGGGCTGCTGCTGGCCGTCCTCGTCAACACCCAACTGCGCGGCATCACCGTGTTCCGCACGGCCTTCTTTATGCCCGTCGTGTCCTCGGTGGTGGCCGTGTCCTTGCTCTGGCAGTGGCTCTACAATAGCGACTTTGGCCTGATCAACGAAGCCCTGCGCGCTATTGGCCTGCGCAACCCGCCCATCTGGCTGTCGGACCCGCGCTGGGCCATGCCGGCTCTGATTATCATGAGCGTGTGGCGGCAGGCGGGCTACAACATGGTCCTCTTCCTGGCCGGCTTGCAGGGCGTGCCCGTCCACCTCTACGAGGCGGCGGAGATTGACGGCGCGAACCGCTGGCAGCGCTTCTGGAGCATCACCCTACCTATGCTCTCGCCGACGACGTTCTTTGTGCTGGTCATCTCCATCATCGGCTCGTTCCAGGTCTTCGACCAGGCGCTGATTCTGACCAACGGCGGTCCCGCCGACGCGACGCATACGGTCGTCATGTTCATCTATAACCAGGGCTTCCAGTATTTCAAGATGGGCTACGCGGCGGCGGTGGCCTGGATTCTATTCGCCCTTATCTTTCTGCTGACGCTGTTCCAGTGGCGCTACCAACGACAGTGGGTGCATTATGAATAGGCACACTCAGACCCTCTTGCAACATAGCCTCTGGTATCTCGCCCTGATCGCCGTGGCGGCGCTCATGGTCGTGCCGTTTGTCTGGATGCTGGCGACGTCGCTCCAATCGCTCGACCGCGTCTTCCGCAGCGGCCTCCAGTTCTTGCCCATCCC
This sequence comes from Anaerolineae bacterium, assembly GCA_026129165.1. GTDB lineage: Bacteria > Chloroflexota > Anaerolineae > Epilineales > JAHCIE01 > JAHCIE01. The sequence continues at coordinate 3,348 of JAHCIP010000051.1, read as the reverse complement.
GCCCCAGTGGGGCAATTACACCAAGGCCTGGACCGTCGTGCCCTTTGACCGCTTCTTCATCAACAGCACCGTCGTCGCCCTGGCGCATGTCGTCGGCCAGGTGGCGACCTCGGCCATGGCCGCCTACGCCTTCGCCCGCCTGCGCTTCCCGCTGCGCGACCAGCTCTTCCTGCTCTACCTGGGGACGCTCATGATTCCCGCCCAGGTGACGATCATCCCCAACTTCATCCTGATGCGTGACTTCAAGTGGACCGACACCTACTGGGCGCTGATTGTGCCGTTCCTGGTCAGCACCTTCGGCACTTTCCTGCTGCGCCAGTTCTTCCTGACCATCCCGCGTGACCTGGAAGACGCGGCCAAGATTGACGGCGCGAGCCACTTCTCCATCTTCACCCGCGTCATCCTGCCCCTGTCGGGGCCGGCCCTGGCGACCCTCGCCATCTTCGTCTTCCTCGGCTCGTGGAACAGCTTCCTCTGGCCGCTCATCGTCACCAACTCGATGGAGATGCGCACCATCCCCGTCGGGCTGAGGGTCTTCCAGGGCCAGTACACCACCAACTACCCGCTGATGATGGCGGCCGCGTCCCTGGCGCTGATGCCCGTGCTGATCGTCTATATGCTCGGTCAGAAGTATTTTGTGCGGGGGATTACGTTGACGGGGATGGCGGGGACGTAGGAGAGGGGAGAAGGGGGTGAGGGATGAGGGATTGAGGATGGACAGTCTCATGGTTGAGGCGCGGGAACACGCGCTGGACATTCTCAGGCGGTGTGTCACCGAACCAGGCTTTAAGGCGTCGGCGCTGCCGCGCGGCTACCCGCATGTCTGGGCGCGGGACGCGGCGGTCACGTCGTTGGGCGCGGTGGCGTCGGGCGACCCCGACTTGCTGGCGGCCTTCCGCGCCTCGCTGGACACGCTGACCCTCTACCAGTCGGACCTGGGCCTCATCCCCTTGAATGTCGGCGTCGAGACGCGAACCGTCTCCACGGAGAACGCGGGGGCCGTAGACTCGAACCTGTGGTACATCCTGGCCCAGTTCCTCTACTATCGGGTGACGGGCGACCACGCCTATCTCGTCCAGACCTGGCCCGCCCTGCGTCAGGCGCTGCTCTGGCTGCGCTACCAGGACATGAACGAGTGCGGGCTGCTGGAAGTACCCGAGGCGGGCGACTGGATGGACCTACTGGCCGTCCGCTACAACGTGCTCTATGACAATGTGTTGTGGTTCGCGGCGCTGGCCGCTTACACTAAGCTGCGGGATGCAGTGGGCGCGGCGGTTCACGCCGACACGCGCAACGCCTCGGCGCAGCCGGAGATTGGCGCGCTGCCCCGGCTCGGCGCGGCGGATGTCCACCATCGGCTCAACATGCTGCTGTGGATTGACCGCTGTTGGGAGGCGCAGCACTTCGCGGAGCACCTGGAGAAGCTCAAGGCGATGCGGCTGGAGTGGTACATGCTGTACCACAATGTCGGCACGATCTCCAGCCGACCGTACTATCTACCTTATGTCGCCTTCCGCGAGTACGGCGACTACTGCGACGTGCTGGGCAACCTGCTGGCGATCCTGTGTGGCGTCGCCAGCCCAGAGCGCAGCGCGACCATCCTCCGCTACCTGTACCAGGTGGGCGCGGCCTATCCCCACCCCTCCAAGGCCATCTACCCGCCCATCTACCCCGGCTCGCCCGATTGGCGCGAGTACTACCGCAGCCGCAACCTGAACCTGCCCCACCAGTACCACAATGGCGGCATCTGGCCCATGATTGGCGGCTTCCACGTGGCGGCCCTGGTCAAGCAGGGCTGGCGGACAGACGCCGAACACCTGTTGCTCGACCTGGCGCGGGCCTGCCAGCGCGGCGCGTTCGACGCCTGGGAGTTCAACGAGTGGCTCCACGGCGAGACGGGCAACCCGATGGGCTACGCCTACCAGGCGTGGTCGGCGGGGATGTACCTCTACGCCTACGAGGCGGTGCGGACGGGACGTCTGCCCCTGTTCGAGGATTTAGGGTAGGCCAGGCGGGTGTCAGGGGGACCTTAGTTGCAGAGGCAGCTTAACTGGCTTTACGACGTTCTTCCTTGACCCGTTCGGTCAACCATTGCCGCACCAGGCGTTCATAGGGGATACCGCGCTCTTCAGCGATCCGTTTAATCTCGGTAAAGAGCGCTTGGGACAACGGAAGACTGATCAAGCGATGCGGTAAGCGTGAGACATGAATGGTAACGTCTGTTGCAGGCTCCATCTCATCCCAGTAATCGGCCGTGCTGTGGGTGTCCCAGAACTCGGCCTCTTCTTCGTCTGTCTGGAAGACTGGTAGCTTTGGCATAATTCCTACCGCTGTTCACAACCCCTCTCGGCGGAATCTTGTATCTAGTCCAATTGTACCCGTGACGAGGTTGAAACGCCACAGCCGCAGAAGACGCTCAGGGCTGCTGCAAAGTCGCCCATGAGAGAACACGGATGGGGAGAATGGACGGATCAGGGGTCGGACGCTAGAGGTAGCGTCCTCAGCGAGGCAAGCGTGACGGCTTGATCCGTCCCTTCTCTTCATCCGTGTTCTATGCGGTGGACTTTGACACACCCGCAGAAGACGCTTTGACAGGCCCGCAGGTTGAGATTACACTTGGGATGGACGGCTATCAGCGCCAGTGGAGGTTGGATATGACCATTGTTACCCTGACGGAACAGACCTACGAGTTGCTGAGGCGGCGAGCGGAGGCGGTGTCGCAGACGCCGGACCAGGTCGCGGACCAACTGCTGCGCCAGCAACTGACGCCGAAGCACGCTTATATCGAGGTAGTGGAGAAAGCGGGCGGGCCGGAGGCGGTCATTCGCGGCACGCGCGTGGCGGTTCGGCACATCGTGGGCTATATGCGCCTGGGTGAGACGCCCGAGTCCATTGTCACCGACATCCTGCCCAGCCTTACCCTGGCCCAGGTCTACGACGCGCTGAGCTACTACCACGACCACCCTGACGAGATTGAGCGCAAGATCGCTGAGAACACCGAAGAATACGCCAAAGCGTATTTGCGGGAAAAGCTGGGCGAAGAGGGCTACCTCCGCGTGACAGGGCACTTGGCTAAACCTGCCTAAAACTCCAATACACTCTGAGGGAGGTTATGAAATGAGTGATAAATATGATATCAACATCTATGATGAGCATGGTAACAAAATCGGCACCGGAACAGTTGAGAGGGAGCCTAGCCTTATAGCGCAGGCAGTTGGACTAGCCTTTATCGTTAGGATTGCTTTCAATCTTGCAGTGGGATTAGTAATGGCCCCTATTATAGCCATACTTTTCCTGATTAAACACCCCAAGTTGGGATTGCTTGTCCTTGGCATATTTAGTATATTG
>JAHCIP010000509.1 GCA_026129165.1 Anaerolineae bacterium | reverse complement strand
TCCCGCCCGTCGCGCCCGCCGTGACCCCTCAGCCGCCTGTCAACCCGGGGCGCGTGGTCGCGTCAACCTCCGCCACGCCGCCACCGAGCCGGCCGGTTGTCCCGGCGCGGCCGGTGCAGTACACCCCGCCCCAGCCCGCCGCCGCCGCGCTCCCCCGCGAGAGTGGCCTGTCCCGTAGTCTATTGTTCTTATTGCTCTTATTGGTTCTCCTGGGTCTCGGCATCATGGGGCTAACACTGTTCCGGCGTGGGTTGCAGGCCACTTTGCCGCCGACGCCCCCAGCCGCGTTGGCGGCGACGCCCACCGTCCAGGTAACCGTGCCGGCCGCCGCGCCGACGCGGCAGCCCAGTCCGACGGCGATCCCGCCCACGCTGGCCCCGACGGCTTCGCTCGCCCCGACGAAGCCGCCCGCGTCGCCTACCGCCGCGCCGCCCACGGCCACCGCCGCCCCACCGACGGCGACGCGCGTCCCGCCCACCGGCACGCCCATCCCCCTCCCCACGACGGCGGTCCCGCCCACCGCCAGCCCGGTCCTGCCCACTGCTACCGCGGTCCCCATCACGGCGACCCCCGCGCCGCGCCTGGTCGAAACGCCGGGGCTGATCGGCCTGAACGAGAACGAGGCCCGGCGTACGCTGGAAGCGGTGGGTCTCAGGCTGGGGACGGTAGACAAGCAGGATGTGCAGGGCGCGCCTAAGAACCGCGTCTTCCGCCAGTCTATCGGCGCGGGCCAGCGGGTGCTGCTGGGAACAGAGGTGAATGTGGTGATCGCGAAATGAATAGAGCGTAGAAGACGCTGGTGAGTAGCTGGAAAAACGAAAGGGCCTCCTCAACGGCTAAAGTGAATGCCGTTGAGGAGGCCCTTTTGTTCCTTCACGAGTTCGCCTCTTGGTAAGGGAGACGCGCTCCAGGTCATGAACCGTCTACTGCTGCTTGCGCTGGCGCGACTTGCGGGCGAGGTAGGCGGCGCCGGCTAGCGCCGTCCCGGCCATCAACGCCTTGTTGTTCAGGAAGCGGTTGATCAGGCCGCCAGCCACAGCGCGTGGGTCTTGCCGTGTCTCGCTGGTCGTATCGGGTGGGGTGTAAGTCGTGCTAGGGGTCGGGCTATACCGGTCGGCCGGGGCATCGCCCACCATTTGATTCCAGTCATCATACTTTCCGGTCGTCGTATCCTGCGGGCCTTTTTCCAAACGGTCGAACACATCACTCATCATAACCTCCTGTCAGTCTTCAACCACTACGTCGTCCCCCCTGAGAACCATACACTACCATCCATGCAAGCTGTGTGCCACTGCCACCTACCCGCTACCGTTTGTTTCATGGGAGCCTGGTTCCTCCAGCGCATACGCCACAGCCTGCTCCAGCGGCATGGCCCGCCCTTCCGCGAGCGCGGTCTCAAAGACCGGCGCGCTCAGACGGGCGCGCGCCGGCGCCAGCCAACGCTCGATGACGTCAGCCTCATACGAGGGCAGGGGAACATGGACGGCCTCACGCAGGGCTTGCGCCGCCCCGATCAGACGCGCGGCACGCGCCGATTGTCCCATCGCCGCCGCAAGAATGGCATACCCCTCCAGGCCGGCTGGGAGCGCTGATTTCTGCCCCGACTGCACTCGGATGGTCATACTCTCCTGAAACAAGGACTGGCCGCGGCCATAGTCTCCCGCCTCAACGGCCAGCCAGCCAAGTTGGGTGAGATGGCCAACGATGCCGCGCCGCCAGCCCAGCCGCCGAGCAGACGCCAGGGAGGCCTCGAAGAGGGCCTGAGCCTCGTCCAGATCGCCGCGCCGGTAGGCCAGGACCCCCAGATCGCGTTGCGCGTTCCAGAGCGCCCATAGGTTGTCGGTCTCTCTCGCTCGCGCGAGGGCCTCCTCCAGGACGGAACGGGCGACGACGACATCGCCGTCAGCGAGGGCCACATGGCCTCGGGTGGCAAGGGCATAGGCCAGGCCCACGGCGCCGCCCAGAGTACGCCATGGAACGACGCTCTCTTCGCTCACGGCGCGCCATAGCGCCACTGCCTCTTCGCTCATGGCGCGTAGAGCAGCGTTGTCCCGTTGTCCGTTGTTAAGCCAAACGACGGCTGTCAGCGCTCGCGCTCGGACGGGTCCATAGGCAAGGACGGCTGTTCGTGCCAGCCCCGCTTCCAGCCAGCGCCGCCCTTCTGAGATGCGCCCGTGCAAGTACCAGAATAGCTGCAGCGCCGTGGCGAGACGCAACTCCAGGTCCCACTGCTCGCGCCGCACGGTCCAGTCGAGGGCGGCGCGGAAGTTCTCCAGCTCGGGTTCCAGCCGCCTCAGCCACGCGGCTTCCTCTGGCCCCTGGAGGGCTGGCGCGGCTTGCTCCGCCAGGGCCAGGTAGACGCGGGCGTGTGCTTGCAGCACCGCTTCGCCCTCGCCGCTCTCAGCTAACCGTTCCAGCGCGTACTCGCGGATCGTTTCCAGCAGCGTGAAACGCGGCTCCCCCTCGTCATCCTCACTGCCGCGCATTTGGGTCACCAGGCTCTTGTCCACCAGCGAGGCCACCAGGTCCAGTAGGTCAGTAGGCGGTAGGCGGTAGGCGGTAGGCAGTGAAGAGGCATCTGGGCCGCTGTCTGCCGTCTGCCTTCCGCCTTCTGAAACGTCCGCGCAGACCGCCTCCGCTGCCTCCAGCGTGAACCCGCCCACGAACACCCCCAGCCGTCGAAACAAGGTCTGCTCAGCTTCGTCCAGCAGGGTGTAGCTCCACTCAATCGCCGCCCGCAACGTCTGCTGGCGGGCAGGGAGATCGCGCGCTCCCCCGGTCAGGAACTTCAGCCGTTGGTCCAGCCGCGCCAGCATCGCCTGGGGCGGCAGCAGTCGCACTCGCGCCGCCGCCAGCTCAATCGCCAGCGGCAGCCCATCCAGGCGATAGCAAATCTCGGCCACGGCCGGCGCGTTGGCGTTCGTCACCGCGAAGTCGGGCTTCACGGCCACCGCCCGTTCGATGAACAGCCGCACGGCGTCGTACTGGGTGATGCGGGTGGCGTAGTCGGTCGTCGGTAGTCGGTCGTCGGTCGTCGGTCGGTCCTCCGTCCTGGGCGGCAGACCGAGC
>JAHCIP010000508.1 GCA_026129165.1 Anaerolineae bacterium | reverse complement strand
AATGACAATTATCGGGAGCAGCGCCAGCCCAGCTAACGCTAAAGGTTGCAGAAAGTTCATCGTCTCGTCTTAAAGAATAGTTTTGACTGTCACCCTGAGCCGAAGGCGAAGGGTCTCGCCTCACGAGTGCGAGATGCTTACCCTGAGTACAGGGCACAGGTCGCTTCGCTCAGCATGACATTCGAGAAATAACCCACGACCCACCACCCACTACTTACTTGCCACCACTCCAAACGCTTCCGGGCGGCGCTCGACGCGGCTGAAACCCGCGTCCTGCAGGCGGCGCATCACGCCGCGCGTCACATTCGCGCCCATCTTGCCCTCGGGATCGCCAATGTAGTGGAACAGCCGCCCATTGCGCCGTAAGGCGCGGTGGAACTCGCGGTAAATATCGGTCGAGTACAGATCGCCGGCCAGGCTCATAATCGGCGGGTCGTGGATGATGCAGGAGAAACTCTCGTCGGCGCAGCCCTCCACCACATCAAAACAGTCACCCACGACCTGTTCAATCTTCGGATCATCGAACAGAGCGCGGGACCAGGGATTGAGGCGGGCAATCTCCAGCCCGGTGGGGTCAATCTCGACCGTGATCACCCCCTCCGCCGTCTTGGCCGCTTCGATGGCTGTGTAGCCCAGGCCGGTACAGGTGTCCAGGACGCGGCCGCGTGGGTTGGCCGCTCGAATCTTGCGCCGCGTATCCTCATACGGGTCCACGGCCTTGATGCGGTGCATGGGGAAGCCGGAGACGAGCATGGTGGGCGCGCGTCGCGTAGGCATCAGGCTGACCATGCGATTCATCGTCTTGGAGAAGGCTTGCGCCTTACGTAGCCCGTCGGCTTCCACCACATAGCAACCCACCTCGTCGTCCCCGATGAGCGTCAACTCATCCCACCTGAGAACCCGCCCGTCCGGCAGGCTTACTCCCGCCTCGTTCAGCGCGACTTCTGTCGTTGTCAGGTTCAGGTCCAGCGACGTGGTTGCCGTCACCTGCCCGTCCCGCCACGCCTTGAGCAACGGCTCGGCCTGAAAATACGATAGGATAGTCAAGTGCGTATTTCGTAATCCGTGATGCGTATTCCGTATTCCCCAATCCCTATTCCCTACACAATCATCCGGCGGCGGCGCAGGTAGGGAACCACGCCCTTCTCAATCGGCCAGTCGGCCAGAATGCGCGCATAGCCAGCGCCCACCCGTTCACATGCCGCCTGCGTCTCGTCGCACCAGCGTTCGGCGCGCTCGCGGTACAGAGCCAGCGTCTGCGACGACGCCTGGACCGGCGACCGCGCCCCCGACTCAATATCAATCACGTCCAGGTCATCCTCCAGCAGCGGCTCCAGTTCGAGGCGGTCGAGCAGGTGGAGAACCAGGGTTTGCCAGCGCGGCGGGCGCAAAGGCCGCAGCGTCTCGATCCAGTGTTCGTCCATCAGGTCGGAGATGAGGACCAGCAGCCCGCCCCGCCGCGTAGCTGTCAGGTGGCGCAGCGCGGCGGCCAATTGGGTGTTCCCGGCCGGCCCAGCGACAGGCTGGACGCCTTCGAGGAAGCGCAGCAGGCCCGGCGCGCGCAACCGGCTGTGGACCGGGCCAAAGGCGCTGTCCACCTCGTGGGCGAAGGGCGTGACCGTCAGACGGTCGCCCTGGGCCAGAGCGATATAACCGATGGCGGCGGCCAGGCGCAACGCGGCGTGGAGTTTGGGCGGGTCGCCCCAGCCCATGCTGCCACTATGGTCAATGACCAGGTGGACCGGGACATCCTGCGGCGCCTCGCCCAGCTTGACGAAGACATGGTCGTGGCGGGCATAGGCGTGCCAATCCACATAGCGCAGATCGTCGCCCGGCGCGTAAGGGCGGTGGTCTACCATGTAGGGCGCCGGCGTGCGGCGCAGCGAGCGATGGGCACCCACAATGCCGCCCCGTAAAGCGCGGTCGGGCTGGAGGGCCAGTCGTTCCAGCCGACGCAAAAATGCCTCGTCAAACAGGCTTGGGCCGGTCGGGGACTGGCGGTTGAGAAACTGGCGAAAGACGTTGAACATGAACCCTATTTCGTAATGCGTATTTCGTATTTCTGGATACGGACTACGCAATACGCATTACGCACTACGTATTACGCATCACGTTTTACCTCGACGGCGTAAAGTAGTCCTGGACGACGCCGCGCAATTCCCAGGGGTAGCGCAGCGGGTCAGAGGCGGCCTGGACCGCGCCGCCGGCCGGCGAGCCGCCCTGGCCGAACTGGCCGCCGCTGGCCGTGCCGCGTGTCTGAGCGTTGGGGTCAGCGCGGCGGGTTGGCGGCTCGCCAGGGTCGGGCTGGGCCGCCAATTCGACCGGTACCCCTTCGGCCCCCAGGCGGTCGTCGCTGCCCTCTTTTTGCTGGCTTGTCCCCTGACCCGCGCCCTGACCCTGGCCCGTGCCGGAGCCTTGCCCCTGCTGGCCCTGGGCCTGCCCCTGACCCTGGCCCGGGTTCTGCCCCTGGTTTTGCCCCTGCCCCTGACCCTGGCCCTGTCCAGCCTGCGCCTGCCCCGGCTGCGCGCCAGGCGGGGGCGGCGGCTGGCTCTGGCCCAGACGTTCGAGTTCATGCGCCAGGTCTTCCAGGGAGCGTTGCGCCTGGGTTCCACCCCGATCTACGCCGCTGGCGCTGCGTCGGAGTTGGTCGGCCAACGAAGGCGCGTCGGCTTGCGTCGCCTGCGCCCCGCGCCTCAGCGCCTGGGCCACGTCCCGCCGTCCCTCCTGGGACAGTCCGTTGATCTGGTCGGCCAGCCGGCGCAAGGCATCCGCCGCGCCCGCCACATCGCCCTCGCGCAGGGCCTCCGCCGTCGCCGCCGTCGCCGCCTGGTCGCCCAGCGCGGCCGCCAGCGCCTCCAACGCCCGGCGGGCGCCGTCGCTTAGCCCCCCTGTTGGGTTGGCGGCAGCCTGGTCAGCCGCCCGAGGCTGGAAACCGGGCGGCTGGGTCTGCTTGGCCGCGCCGGGCAGGCTCGGCAGCGGGCGGGGCGTCACGCTCGGTAGCCCGGTGCCCATGCCCGTCAGAAAGTACAGCCCGGCCGCCAGGAACAGGGTCGCCACAAGCGTTTCGACCTCGCGCCAGGGCAGCCAGCCCAGCCGCCGC